>JAKUSA010000001.1 GCA_022449565.1 Acidimicrobiales bacterium
CGAGTTGGTCACCGCCATCATCACAGAGGTCGGCGTTCTGCGGCCGGACTATTCGGCATCGATCGCCGACGCACTACGGCGGGTCGGACTCTCCTCAGAGGGGTAGAACAATGGTCAACCAGCACGCCGACGCCCCCGACGACCCGGTCGGATCCTGCGCCTATTTCAGTCGATTAATCGGCTCCGACCCCGACCTGGTGCTCCACGGGGGCGGGAACTCCTCGGTCAAAGCGCCGTGGCCGGACGTTACCGGCCGCACCAGTGAGGCGATCGTCGTGAAGGGGTCAGGCCGGGACATGGGAAGTCTCGAGGTTAAGGACCTCACCGCGCTGCGTCTGTCCCGGTTGCAGGAACTGCTCGAGTTGGACGTGCTCAGCGACGTCGACATGATGCGTGAACTGGCGGCCGCCAAACTCGACCCCGGCGCCCCCAGCCCCTCGGTGGAAACGTTGCTCCACGCCTTCCTCCCGTACCCGGCGGTGCAGCACTCGCACGCCGACGTCGTCGTGACCCTTACCAACCTGGCCAGTCCTGAGGCACTGGTCCGGGAGGTCTACGGCGACAACGTAGTGGTAATCCCCTACGTCATGCCGGGATTCGACCTGGCCAGGGCGGTGCGCTCAACCTGGTCCGAGCAGGCCCACGAGGGCACGCTTGGCATGGTCCTGTGCAACCACGGACTGTTCACCTTCGGCGAGGACTCGGAGACCGCCTACCGACGTCATGCCGACCTCATCAAGCGTGCCGTGGCGTGGCTGGACCGGGAAGCACCGATCGCCCCGCCGGTGGGTGCCGAACTGCCCGAGGTGCTCCTCACCGATCTGGCCCGACTGCGCTGTCACCTCTCCCGGGTGGCCGGGGAACCCATGGTGGTGGGCCGGCATACCGACCTGACGGTGTCGGCATTCCTGGCCCGACCCGACCTGGCCTCGCTGGCCGGCCAGGGCCCACTTACTCCCGACCATGTGATCCGCACCAAGCGCATCCCCATGATCGGCTCCACCGGAGAGGTCCTTGAGGCTTACGCCGAGGCCTACCGGCAGTACGTAGAACAACACCGGGAAAGGGCCAGCACCGAACTGACCGAGATCGACCCGGCCCCCCGGGTGGTCCTTGACCCGGAACTCGGAATGCTCACCGTCGGGCGAACGGCCACTGACGCCCGAGTCGCCTCCGACATCTACCACCACACCATCCCCGTGCTGTGCCGCGCCGAGGACCACCTTGGTGGCTACCAGGCCCTCCCAGACCATGAACTGTTCGACGTCGAGTACTGGGACCTGGAGCAGGCCAAGCTTCGCCGTGGGGGACCGGCCCCCGACCTGACTGGGTCGGTGGCTGTGGTGACGGGTGCCGCATCGGGCATCGGGCGGGCCTGCGCCGAGGAACTCCTGCAACGTGGTGCTGCCGTGGTCGGTGTCGATCGGGCCGCTGAGGTGGTCACGGTGGGCGAGGGTGACGCCTGGCTGGGGGTCGAAGCGGACGTCACCGACTCGGAGGCGGTCGGACGTGCCGTGCGATCCGCAGTCGAATGCTTCGGCGGGATCGACATAGTCGTGGTAGCCGCCGGGATTTTCGGCCCCTCGGCCAGCCTCGACACGCTGACCTCCGAAGAGTGGCGCCGGGTCATGGCGGTCAACGTGGACTCGGTACAGATCTTGTTCGGTCTGGTCGGACCACTGCTCGCTCTCTCACCGATCGGTGGCCGGGTGGCCGTCGTCGGGTCCAAGAACGTTCCGGCACCGGGGCAGGGCGCCGCGGCCTATTCGGCCTCCAAGGCGGCCCTGCAGCAACTCTGTCGGGTGGCCGCCCTGGAATGGGCAGCCGACGGTGTTCGGATCAACGTTGTCCATCCCGATGCCGTGTTCGACACGGGCCTCTGGAACGACGAACTGATCGCCGAACGGGCGGCCATTTACGGTCTCACCCCCGAGGAGTACCGCCGGAGAAACCTGCTGTCCGCCGAGATCACCTCCCGCCTCGTGGCCCGATCCACGGTGGCGCTGTGCACCGACGATTTCGCTGCCACCACTGGCGCTCAGGTGCCCGTCGATGGGGGCAGCGAGCGGGTGATCTAGATCAGATCCCGCTGACCGAAACAGGCTCGGGGTGCCCCGATATCGGGTACCCCCGAACCTATGCTGGGGTCGTGCAGAGGCTCCTCGGGGTGTGCGTGCTGTCCCTCCTGGTCACTGCGGGTTGCGGTGGCGGCGAGGAGGATCCGATCCTGGTCCCGGCCACGATGGCACCTACCACTGCCGCGCCGGCCACTCTGGCGTCGACTACGACCACCACCACCCTGGCCCCGACTCCAACTACCGCAGCTCCCGTTGCGTCCACCACGACCACCACAGCTCCCGTTGCGTCCACCACGGCCATCCCGACCACCACGGAAGCGGCAGACGTCGGACCCTTATCGGTGCTCGTGGAGGTCGGCGACTCCCTGTCCAAGATCGCCAAGCGTTACGACACTACGACCGAGATACTGGCCGCCATCAACGGAATCTGTGATGTCAACCAGATCTACGTCGGCCAGAAGATCCTGCTCGCCGCCGCAGGATCCGAGACCGACGACGGGGTCGACCCCGAGCCGATCTCGGTCACCGTGATCGTGGAGGCCGGCGACTCCCTGTCCAAGATCGCCAAGCAGTACGACACAACCGTGGATGACCTCATGGTGGCCAACGACATCACCGACCCAAACCTGGTTCTCGTCGGCCAGGAACTCGTAGTGTCCGGCATCGTGCCCGTCGTGCCAGACGTCGAACCCCCCGTCTGCTGATTCGGACGGTGAGCGTTCGTCTCACCGACGGCGACCGGGCGTACCTGGCCGGCGACCATGGTCCGTCCGCGCAGTCGGCGATGCGCGTCGTGGTGCGCCTCGCCGACACTATGGAGGCCGAGGGACTCCTCGACATCACCGGAGCCCACATCGACTCCTGCCTCTACCACGGTCCGGCCGTACTCGACTTTGCTGACTGGTTGGCCGATGGTGGCGCCCGGGTGGCCGTGCCCACCACCTTGAATGTCTCCTCCCTGGACCTCCTCCACCCCGATCTCTACCGGGGCGACCCGGACTGGGCGGTCCAGGCCCGACGACTCATGGAGCGCTACGAGGAGATGGGGTGCCAGCCGACCTGGACGTGTGCCCCCTACCAACTGGACGTCCGCCCGTCGTTTGGTGAGCAGATCGCGTGGGCCGAGTCGAACGCCATCGTCTTCGCCAACTCAGTGCTCGGTGCGCGCACCCACCGCTACGGCGATTTCATCGACATCTGTGCAGCCATCTGCGGTCGGG
This sequence comes from Acidimicrobiales bacterium, assembly GCA_022449565.1. Taxonomy (GTDB): domain Bacteria; phylum Actinomycetota; class Acidimicrobiia; order Acidimicrobiales; family MedAcidi-G1; genus JAKUSA01. Next base: position 3,299 of record JAKUSA010000001.1, read on the forward strand.
CACCGGCCGCCGGCTTGCATCTCGAGGGGAACCGGCGGGGAACGCTCCTGGTCCGCCTCGAAGGCCTAGGCGACGATCTGCTCGACCGGGATGTTCTCTACCCGGTCCTGGGTCACCTAGTGGGGCAGACCGCCGGCCACGGCGTGCCGGTCATTGACGGCCTACCTCCCTCGGTTGGTGAGGATCGTCTCAAGGCCCTCGGTGCGGCCGCGGCCTCGGCCGGTTCGGTCGGTCTCTTCCATGCGGTGGGGAGCACTCCCGAGGCCCCTACCGTCGAAGCGGCCTTCCAGGGCGTCGAACCGGAGGTGGTTGTAGTGGTGGGTACGGCGGAGCTGCGGGCCGCACGCGACGCACTGAGCACCACGGGAGACTCCCGACTCGGCACGGTGAGCCTTGGTACCCCCCACTACTCGGTGGCTGAGATCAGCCGGCTTGTGGAACTACTCGATGGCCGTTCGGTGCATCCGGATGTGTCCTTCTACGTGTCCACGGGACGAGATGTTCTGGCCGAGGTGGGACTGCGCGGGTGGGAAGAACCCCTTCGGTCGGCGGGGGTTACTTTCGTCACCGATACCTGCACCTACATCACCCCGATCCTGGCCGAGACCAGTCGACCGGCCATGACCGACTCGGGCAAATGGGCCTACTACGCGCCGGGGAACCTGGGAGTCGAGGTGGTGTTCGGCAGTGTCGAGGATTGTGTCGCCTCGGCGGTGGCCGGCGAGGTTGTGCGCGACGACGGGATCTGGGGCGATGGCTGACCGGCCCCGGGTTTTGGTGGCCGGTACGGCGGCCGGGGAGGTCCTACGCCTCGACGAACCTCTCAGTTTCTGGGGTGGTGTGGACCCCGTCACCGGTCGCATCACCGACCTCCGCCATCCCCAGGTCGGGCAGTCGGTGACCGGCCGGATCCTGGTCATGCCGTTCGGCCGGGGATCGAGTGGTGGGAGTTCTGTGATCGCCGAGGGCATACGGGCCGGGACCGCTCCGTCGGCGATCCTCCTCCTCGAACCGGACGAGATCGTCACCGTTGGGGCGATCGTGGCGGACGAGCTCTACGGCGAATCGATGCCGGTCGTGGTGTTGGCCGAGGATCGGCACTCTTTGCTCCGAACCGGCCAGCAGGTCACCGTGGCCCCCGACGGATCGGTGGTGGGGACGTGACCCGGATCGCCGGAGGATGAGCAGGTGCGGTACCTGAGAGCAGCCGAGGTCCGCGAAGCGCTCCCCATGAACGAGTGCATCGAAGCAATGGTCCATGCGTTCGGTGGAACACGGGATGGCCAGAGTCGAACGAGGCTCGGGGGCTCGCTGGTCCTGTTGGGGCTCCTCGACGGCCAGGCCAGTGTCAAGATCGTGTCCACCGGGCTCGGCGAGGAAGCGGGGATAGTCGCGGTGTTCGACGTCGACGGACGACCACTTGGCCTCGTCGACGGACCCACCCTCTCCGCCATTCGCACCGGAGCGGCGCCGGGGTTGGCCACCGACCTGTTAGCCGACTCGGACTGCTCGACGCTGGCCATGCTGGGGGCCGGCTCGATGGCCACCGACCAGGTCGCCGCCGTCCGGGCCGTCCGACCCATCGAACGGGTGCTGGTGTGGAGCAGGACCGAGAGGCGGGCCCAGTCGCTGGCCGACTCGGTCGGCGGGGAAGTGGTGGCCGACGCCGACGAGGCGGTCGCCGAAGCTGACATCGTGAGCACGGCGACCCCGGCCACCGTCCCGCTGTTCGACGCCGGCTCTCTGCGGCCGGGAACCCATGTGAACGCCATCGGAGCGTTCACGCCCGATATGGCCGAAATCCCCGGCGAGGTGGTCGAGAGGGCCTTCGTCGTCGTCGACGATCGGAAAGCGGCGGCCTCCGAGGCCGGTGACCTTCTGCGGGTGGCGCGCCGTCCCGACGCCGACCTGGCCGAGTTGCTCGCTGGCCGGGCCGGCCCAGACGGTCAGCCGTTCACCCTGTTCAAGTCGGTAGGCATCGCGGCCCAGGACGCCGCGGCTGCCATAAGGGCCTTGGACAACGCAGAACGACTTGGTATAGGAGTACGGCTCTAAACCTGTCGCCCCATCGATCTGGGTGGCGATCTACTCAGTTGTCCTCGGGAATCCACGGTTCGGGCTGCAGGCCCAGCCCGTCGGCGATCCGGTTGGCATAGGCGTAGTAGGCGGTGACCTCGACGATGTCGAGGATGTCACGGTCGGTGAACCCTGCTGCCCGGAGGGGTGCCAGGTCGGCCTCGGACATCTCCGCTGGCCGGACCGTCAACTTGACAGCGAACCCGAGCATCGCCCGACGCCGGTCGTCGAGCGGGGCACTCCGCCAGTCGGCTTCGACTAGGGCCAGTAGAGAGTCGTCTCTCAGGAGTCGGCGTAGACCACGCCGATGATGAGTCACTCAATAATGGCAGTGGTTCTCCAGGCTGACCACCAGGGCGATCAACTCCCGTTCCGCCTTCCGGAGGGATGGCGTTCCGGCCATCGCCGACGAGTACACCGACTGGTGTGCGGCCATCCCAGGTGGGTTAAGGGAGTGCACCGCCATTATGTGGTCCACCCGACCGGTTCCAGGATCGACCACCTCGCCGTGTAGTTCGCGCAAGTTGTCATCGGACGACCACTCGCTGTCTGGCACCGTTTCGATCCAGGACATGCCTGAGTCTCCCATGTAGCCCTCAGGAGGGGGTTAGCGAGAACTCGGCCAACCGGTCGTAAAGCGGCTGGGCCTCGGCTAGGACAGCCTCGAGGTGACCGGGAAGCGACCCGGTGCCCGGCATACCGGCCTCGAACCCGGTCGACCGGTGGGCATTCTGGTACCAGTGCCCGGCCCATACTCCGTCCTCAGGTTTAGGCCCAGCCGGCCAGGACAGCATCGCCTCCTCAAACGGCAAGCCGAGTCGCTGACAGACCTTGGCCAGCACCGCACCCGGATCGCCCAGAAGGACCGCCGAGTCCACTACTAACGGCCGATCGCCGTTTGCGAGGATGGTCTCCAACAGGTCGACCTGCACGTCGAGTCCGATGTCGGTCACCTTCACGTCGGGCAGGTTGACGGAGTGCGATCGGAGGACCTGTCGGGGCTCGCGGATCAGGAGGATGTTGTGGCACAAACCCAGGAACGACCGGTCCAGGCCCACTAGGTGGTGACACATCTGCTTGAAGAAGACAACCGGGGTCTCGTAGTGGCCAAGGATTACCTCCTCCACTACGCGGGTGCCGTTTGAGTCCTGGTCGGCCAGGACGGCGTTACGCCCCGGATGATTCCGGCCGCTCACCTCGAGGTAGTGGGCATAGATGGGCTCGTCGACGACCGTGGTGTCGGTCCGCTGCCGGAACGAGTACATCAGCGCTGTGGATATGTTCCGCGGGCCCGACCAGCAGTTGATCCGCAGCGTCATCGGTTGAGATCGGCGGCCAAGGCCTTCCCGTAGAGACTCCGGAGGCGGGCCGTGACCGGACCCCCAGACCCGTTGCCGATCGTTCGCCCATCCACCGCGACCACAGGGGTCAGACCGCCGAAGGTGCCGGTGACAAATGCCTCGTCGGCCGAGTAGACGTCGGTGAGCGAGAAGGGTTGTTGACGGGTTGCCATCCCGTCTGCCTCGGCCACTTCCAGCACGACCTCCCGGGTAATGCCGTTCAGGCAGTAGTGGCCCGTGGAGGTCCAGAGTTCGGTGCTGCGGACGACAAAAAAGTTGGTGGCGTTACAGGTGGCGACCGCGCCGGTCGGGTCGAGCATCAGTGCCTCGTCGGCGCCGGCCTCAACGGCTTGGATTAGGGCGATCACTTCGTGCAGCTTTGAGTGGCAGTTGAGCCGTTGGTCAAGCGTGTCGGGTGCCGGACGACGAACGGTGGCCGTGAAGAGTGAGATTCCCGACTCGGTAACCTCCGGGCTGGCCGCCTTGTGCTCGGCGATGATCACCATGTTCGGACCGCCGACCGTGTTGGCCGGGTGCTGTGATGGCGTTCTCTTGTCGCCCCGGGTGACCATGAGACGGAGGTGCACGTCGTCGTGCATGGCATTGCGGTCGACCGTGGCCTGCAGGGCGGCGACCACCTCGGTTCGGGCCATCCCGATGTCCAGATGGATAGCCGCGGCCCCGGCAAACAGGCGGTCCAGGTGCCGGTCTAGAAATCCGAACTGGCCCTCGTGGAGTCGGATCCCCTCCCAGACACCATCGCCGACCAGGAATCCGCTGTCGAAAACCGAGATCCGAGCCTCCGCACGGGGGTAGAAATCCCCGTTGATATACACCTGAACCGTGTCGTTACGGGGATCGTGGACCGCGGAATGGGTGGACTTCTCCATGGCCGACGAGCGTACCGGTGGCCGGTGAGCTGACCGCTCCCGGGAGTCGCCTTGCCACCTTGTAGTGATCACCCCGGAAAGGACTATCGTTCGACTCGCAATTGCCGGAGAGGGCAGCACAGGGCACGGCGCGGGTCGTGCCCGAAGTCGCTCTCCCGCAGGCCATCGGGCCTGTTGCACCCATTCGGAGGGAGTGGCTTCACCCAGTCCGGGATCAGCGATGGACTTCGGCTACTTCCTCAACCAGAACAACCTCGGCCTCGAGAAGCCGTTTGACCGGGTGATCGCCGAAGGCCGCGACATCGCCCAGTACTGCGACCGCACAGGCTGGCATTCGATCTGGAACACCGAACACCACTTCGGCCACGAGGGCCTGGAGGTCTGCCCGAACCCGGTGATGATGAGCACCGATCTGGCGGCTCGTACGGAACGAATCCGGATCGGCCAAGCGGCCAACATCGTCACCTTTCGGCATCCGATCCAGTTAGCCGAGGACCTTGCGATGCTTGACCACATGAGCGCCGGTCGTCTCGAGGTCGGGGTGGGCCGAGGGGTGTACCCCCGCGAGACGGTCAATATGAACCCGACGGCAGACGTGCGTAACCCGGAGGTGAACCGAGCTCTGTTCGCCGAGGCCCTCGAGGTCATGAAACGGTGCTGGACTGAGGAGTTCTTCTCCTTCGAGGGTGAATTCTTCCAATTCCCGGTCCCGGGAGTCTCCTTCTCTCACGCGATGAGCCCCCCTCGACCGGAGAACACCGATCCCGACACTGGGCATATCACCGCTCTGGCGGTTATCCCCAAGCCATTTCAGAGACCTCACCCACCTCTGTGGCAGGTGGTCGATACGCCTCCGTCGATCGATTTCGCAGCCCGGAACGATCTGCAGGCGATGTTCTGGATCCCGCCCACCGACGCGCTCATTCCCCGGTTCGAGGCCTACCGGGATGCCGCTTCCGAGGCCCGGGGCCTTGAACTGGGATTCGGCGAGGGGATAGCGGTCCTTCGTGACCTCTTCGTGACCGAGACGATGGCAGAGGCCGAAAGGTTGGCCGGTGACGGAATCGTCCGCTACATGGAGTGGGTCTGTGAGTTCCGGGGCATAGGCAACCACCGGTACCCGGGTGAGGAACTTCCCAAGACCGGCGGGAAACTCGACCTCCTCTCCTACGAGTGGCTCCACCCGCGCAACATGCTGTTTGGCACCGCGGACTACGTGATCGAGAAGATTCAGGAGATGCGGGAGAAATTGAACCTTCGGACGCTGCTGTTGTGGTCCAACTTCCCAGGGGTTCCCCATGAAGCGGTCATGGACAGCATCACCTTGTTTACCGAGCAGGTGATACCGCACTTCACCGACCAGTCGGACCCCGCGGAGGTGGCGTGATGGCTTTTGACCTGCGCAAGGTGGTAACCCACACCGAGGAGGTCCACATCGAAGGGGGCCGACCCGCCGACCCGCCTCTCCGACTGCTGGGAATCGCCGCCGTGCTGACCAACCCATGGGCCGGCCGGGGGTTCGTTGAGGACCTACGTCCAACAATCCTCGAGGTGGCCCCTCGCCTCGGTGAGGTTCTCGTTCCACGGCTGGTGGACCTCGCCGGCGGCGCTGACGCCGTCGAGGGGTATGGCAAGGCGGCCATGGTCGGGACCTCCGGTGAGGTGGAGCACGGCTCGGCACTGATCCACACCCTGCGGTTCGGGAACGTGTTCCGTGAGGCGGTGGGTGGCACCGCCTACCTGTCGTTTACCAACACCCGCGGGGGCCCGGGCGCCACCCTGTCGATCCCGATGATGCACAAGGTCGACCCCGGCTGGCGGTCGCACTACCTGACCTTGGAGATGACGGTGGCCGACGCTCCGGCACCCGACGAGATCGTGGTCGCCATTGGCGCCTCAGTCGGCGGCCGACCCCACCACCGGATCGGCAACCGCTATTCCGACATGGAGGAGATGGGGCTGGCCCCGGAGTGAACTCCGAGACCTTCGCTACGGTTGACGGAGAAGGGCCACCACTGGTGTTGGTCCATGGTGTGGGCCTAGACCACACCATGTGGGATCGGGTGTTGGACTCCCTGGGTGCCTCCCGCCGGGTCATCCGCTACGACCTCCTAGGCCACGGTCAGACCCCCGATCCTCCCGGCCCGCGCACCCTCGAGGACTTCGTAGTCCAGCTCCTGGCCGTCCTCGACGCCCACCGGCTCGACCGGGCCGATGTTGCCGGCCTGTCCCTAGGTGGCATGGTCGCTCTGGCGGCCGCCGCCCGCCAGCCCGGCAGGTTTGATCGCCTGGCTCTCCTCAACACGGTCTTCGAACGCTCACCCGAACAGGTGGCGTCCGCCCTCCGACGAATGGCCATTGCCGAGAGCGAGGGAATGGTTGCGGTGGCCGACCTGGCCGTAGACAGATGGTTCTCTCCCCAGTGGCAGGCTGAGCATCCCGCCCAGGTCGATCAGATTCGACGTCGACTCGCCGACACCGATCCAGTGGGCTACCTGAAGGCCTACCGGATTTTCATCGCCGGCGACCCCTTGATGCCGGAAGGGGCCACTGCGGTGACCGCTACCACTCTGGCCATGACCGGAGAGCTGGATTCAGGCTCCACCCCGGCCATGAGCCGAGCCCTGGCCACTGCGGTACCTGGGGGTCAGGTACGGATCCTGGCTGGCCTGCACCATCTCCCCCCCGTTGAGGCGCCGAGTACCTTTGCCGGTGCACTGTCGGAATTCCTCGATCGGGAGGCGACCTCGTGACCGACTACCGGCTCTACATCGACGGCGAGTTCTGCGAGGCCTCGGACGGCGGGCGGTTTGATTCGGTGAACCCGGCGAACGGACAGGTATGGGCAACCGCTCCGGCTGCCACAGAGGCCGACGTAGATCGGGCCGTGGTGGCAGCCCGGCGTGCCCTGACCGGAGGCGACTGGGCCACCATGTCGGCAACCAACCGGGGCCGTCTGTTGTTCGAACTCGCCGACCGGGTAGCCGGTCGGGCCTCCCACCTCGGCGAAATCGAGACGAGAGACACCGGCAAGCTGGCCGTCGAAACCAGGGGCCAGTCGGCCTACGTGGCCGACTACTACCGCTACTACGCCGGGCTGGCCGACAAGATCCAGGGCGACACTCTCCCAATCGACAAGCCGGACCTTCACGTGTTTACCATCCGCGAGCCCGTCGGGGTGGTGGCCGCCATCGTCCCGTGGAACGCCGAGATGTTCCTCACAGCGACCAAGGTCGGCCCGGCTCTGGCAGCCGGCAACACCGTGGTGATCAAGGCCTCCGAGGAGGCGCCCGCCCCGCTGCTGGAGTTCGCCGAAGTGGTCCACGAGGTGGGCTTCCCACCCGGGGTGATCAACCTGATCACCGGCTTCGGGGAGCCCTGTGGTCGGGCATTGACCAGCCATCCTCTGGTCAGCCGGGTGGCGTTCACCGGTGGTGTCGAAACGGCCCGCCGGGTGGTCGAGAACACTGCCCAGAACTTCGCCCACCTCTCACTGGAGTTGGGCGGCAAGTCCCCGATTCTGATCTTCAACGACGCCGACCTCGAAGGAGCGGTGAACGGCGCGGTGGCTGGCAACTTCGGGGCCAGCGGGCAGAGTTGTGTGGCCGGTTCACGGGTGTTTGTGCAGGCCGGAATCCACGACGAGTTCCTCGAGAGGCTGATCGGGCGGGCCGAGGCCATTCGCATCGGTGACCCCCTCCACGAGGACACCCAGATGGGTCCTCTGGCCACCGAGGCCCAAAGGGACCGGATCGAAGCAGTGGTGGCCGAATCGAGGGACCAGGGAGCCACTGTGCACACCGGCGGGAAACGGCCCGAGGGATTTGACACCGGCTGGTACTTCGAGCCGACAGTCCTTGGTTGTGACAGCCAGTCGATCCGCAGCACCCAGGTGGAACTGTTCGGGCCGGTCATGTCGGTGCTCACCTTCGAAAGCGAGGAGGAAGCCGTTGCCATGGCCAACGATTCGGTCTTCGGACTGGGGGCCGGTGTTTTCACTACCGATGTTGGGCGAGCCCACCGGGTGGCAAAGGCGGTCCACTCGGGGATCGTCTGGGTGAACACCTACCGGGCGATCTCCCCGGTCGCCCCGTTCGGCGGATTCGGACAGAGCGGCCACGGGCGGGAGGCCGGGATCGACACCATCTACGACTACACCCGGACCAAGACCGTGTGGATCAACACCTCGGAGGATCCGATGGCCAACCCCTTCGTGATGCGATGACCTTCGGGCTCCGCCACGGCGACCGCACGATGGTGCCTGCTACGGTTCTTCCGTTCGAAACCCGAGGGTATCGGTCGGCGCGGGTGGACCGACTCGGGCTTTTTCGCATCGGAAGGGGTGAGGTGGATGACTGAGGCCGGCGAAACCCTCATCTCGTTCGAAGAGGTGTACAAGATCTTCGGACCCAACCCCCGGGGGCGAGCCTTCGAACTCTCCCAGGGCGGTATGCACAAGGACGAAGTCCAACGCCAGACCGGCCACGTGGTGGGTATCACCGACGTGTCCTTCGAGGTTAAAAAGGGTGAGATCTTTGTTGTCATGGGCCTGTCGGGCTCCGGCAAGTCGACGGCCATCCGGACGGTCAACAAACTCCACGACGTCACCCACGGCCGGGTCGTCGTCGAGGGCACCGACGTGCAGCAACTGGAAGGGCCGGCCCTCCAGCAATTCCGGCGGGAGAAAATGGGCATGGTCTTCCAGCACTTCGCCCTCTTTCCGCACCGCAACATCTGGGAGAACACCAGTTACGGCCTCAAGGTCCAGGGGATGGAAAAGAAGGAACGTCGGAAGAAAGCCATGGAGGCACTCTCGATGGTCGGCCTGGAGGCCTATGCGTTCAACGCGGTGAGGGAACTCTCCGGGGGCATGCAACAGCGCGTCGGGTTGGCCCGGGCCCTGTGCAGCGACCCGGACATCCTGTTGATGGACGAGGCGTTCAGTGCCCTGGACCCGCTGATCCGTCGTCAGATGCAGGACGAACTCCTGGCCATCCAGGAGAAACTCCACAAGACGATCCTGTTCATCACCCACGACCTGAACGAGGCTCTCCGGATCTGCAACCGGGTGTGCATCCTGCGCGACGGCTACGTCGTCCAGATCGGCACCGCCGAAGAGATCCTGACCCAGCCCGCCGACGGCTACGTAGCGGAATTCGTCCAGGACGTCGACCAGGGTCGGGTGATCGACGTGGCCTCGATGGTCAACCCCCCGGCCATCATCGACCCCGGTTCCACTCTGGTGGCCGCCGTGGATTCGCTGGGTGATCGGCAGGGCGGATTCGTAGTGGACGCCGACGGCCGTCCGACCGGACTGTTGCACGTGGGGGCGGCTAGTTCCGCCCTGGCCCACGGGACGACCGCCCTGGCCGACGTGCTGCAGACCGACTTCGAGACGACAACGATGGAGGCCAGACTCAACCACAACTACGCAGCCGCCGGACGGGGACTCCCGATCGCCGTGATCGACGAGGCCGGTCGCCTGGTCGGCGAGTTGGAACCCCGCGAAATCATGGAGGAAATGGGACGGGTCGAAGAACTCGTCGACGGGTTCGAACGGGAGAAGTTCCTGTGATCCACATCCTCGCAGCCGGCACCTCCAGAACCGAGGCCAGGGGCGTTGGGGAGGCCGACAGCATCTACGACAACCTGATCCTGGACCAGTGGACGATCCCGTTCGGCTCGTGGATCGACCAGATGGTCGATTGGACTGACATGAACCTGGATTGGCTGCTTGATGGCATCAAGTGGCCGTTCGAGATGCTGATCAAGTACTTCGTCAACGAATTCCTGGTGCAACTCCCGTGGATGTGGGTCGTCCTGGCCGTCGTCATCATCGGCTCCCTGGTGCGCAGCCCCAAAGTAGGCATCACCGCCGGCATAGGCCTGTGCATCTGTGGACTGCTGGGCATCGCCTACTGGATAGAGACCTGCCGGACCATAGGCATGGTCCTCGTCTCGGTCTTTCTCTGTGCCCTGGTCGGCATCCCGGTGGGGATCATGAGCGGACGGATGGACGGCGTATGGGGGGTGGTCCGACCGATCCTCGACGCCATGCAGACCGTCCACGCCTTCGTCTACATGCTCCCGTTCATCTTCTTCTTCAGCATCGGCACGGTCCCGGCCACCATGGTGACCATGGTGTACGCCGTCCCACCGCTGGTCCGCCTCACCAACCTGGGAATCCGGCAGGTGCCAGAGGACGTCGTGGAAGCCAGCCGGGCCTACGGGGCCCCAGAGATGCGCGTCCTCAGGGACGTCCAGCTGCCATTAGCCCGCCAGGCCATCATGACCGGCCTGAACCAGACACTGATGATGTCGATCGCCATGGCCGGGATCGCGGCCATCATGGGCGCCGGCGGCCTCGGACGGCTCGTCTACCGGGCGATCCAGAACCTTGACATCGCCGAAGCCGCAAGCTCAGGCCTCGGGTTCTTCATCGTGGCCGTGGTCCTGGACCGGCTCTCCCAGCCCGAAGACTCCGATTCCGGGAACCTGCTCAGCCGCATCAACCGGGCCTTCGCCCACCGGCGCGACCCGGAGATGCTCCTCGCCAGCGTCAAGGAAGAGGCAGAGAAGCCGGCCGCCGCGACAGAGTCCAACGCGCCGGCCACCGTGTCGGAGCGACGGGGACTTGGCCTGTCCGGCCTCGCCGGACTGGTGGCGATCGTCTCGGTGTTCCTGACCTGGGGCAATGACGCGGGGCTCCTCAGCGGCCACACCCGCTACGCCGACCTGGACCTGGGCGGCCAGTCGTTCGGCGGGCTCGAAGCCTCCGGTGGGAACTGGGTCGGTCTTTTTGTGCTGGGCCTAGGGGTGTTCCTCGTGCTCGCCGCGGGAACCATCCTCCGCCGGCCGGAGACCGAGACGCGCTGGCTCACCCCAGCAGGATCGGTCATCGCGGCCATCGCCATGATCGTGGTCGTCGTCACATATCTCATGTGGCGCCCCGCCACGGGAACCGTCGACTACAGCAACGGGGTGGGCGTCTACGTGGCCCTGGTCGCCGGAATCCTGGCCACCATCGGGTCGATGCACGCCCTCTGGACGGCGCCCTACGTCTCCCATCGGCCGTTGCGGCAAAAAGTCGCCTGGGGCCGGTTCGCCGCCGCTGTGTTCGCGGTGATCGTGATCGGGATCGGTGCTATCTCCGGCTGGACGTTCGACCAACGCCAGTCCGGCAACCTGACCGACGACCAGCGGGCGCGGGTCGACATGCTGATGGAGGAGGCCAAGGTCGACCCAGACTTGGCTGCTCTGAATAACTCCAAGATCGCCTCGATTATCAACAAGGCCCGCAAGACGAACCTGATCATCCTCGACGGGCTGACCGAGGAGGGCGGTGGGCTGGGACGCCTGGCGATCCCCGTCGGGATCATCGGGGCGCTGCTCGTTCTACCGGCCGCCGGGGTGTTCGGCCTGGACGAGCACTTCCGATGGCGGTGGAGTGCCGTGGTCGCCGGAGTCGGCATGGGCCTCATCCTGCTTGCACTTAGCTGGGTGGCCAGCCTGGCCCGGGTCACCGACAGCAAGATCGTGACGGGTGCCGGCGTCTTCCTGACCCTGCTGGGCGGAGTCTTCATCCTGTCGTCATCGCGTTCGATCCTCGGCGAGTTCACCCGCCGGAAGGTCTACAGCGACGCGGTGGTAGACCCGGTAACGACCTAGGAGACGGTTCACTGATGACCGGGGTCATGCGAAGCCGGTCGGCGCGCCGGGTCACGGGCGTCGACCGGTTCCTGACCCTCATCCGGGTTGTCATGATCTCGGTGATCATCATCGGGTTCCTGGCCTTCGTCGCTCAGCAGATCGACCCCGACAACCCGTTCGCCCGGTGGCGAAACCCAGGTGCCCGCGGCCTCACCGGCGACCAGTTCAAGGGCCTGCTGATCTCCGGCCTGTCCCAGGGATCGATGTACGGGCTGATCGCCCTCGGCTACTCGATGGTCTACGGCGTCTTGGGGTTCATCAACTTCGCCCACGGCGAGGTCTTCATGGTGGGCGCCATGTCCGGATTCATCACCTCGGACAAGCTCCACGCCGCCGGATGGTGGGAATCGAACTTTCTGCTGTCGCTGACCGTCGTGACCCTCATCGCCATCGTCACCTCCACGTTCACCGCGGTGATCACCGAGCGCATCGCCTACCGCCCACTGCGCAACTCCCCGCGCCTCATTCCGCTGATCACCTCGATCGGCGTGTCGTTCTTCATCCAGAACGCGGTGATGGGCCTCCTCGGGCCAGCCACCAAGAGCTACCCCAAGCTCCCCGAATGGCTCACCACTGTGCGATCGGTTGACCTCGGTCGGGTTTTTGTTTGGATTGCAGGGATTCTTGTCGTGGCAGGTCTCCTCTGGTACTGGTGGCGAGGGGGGTCGAGAGAAAAAGATCCAACCGCTGATGCGGGTGAACTACCTGTCTCAGAGAGTGAGCTACCAATCGGAGAGAAGGTCGGCCAAGTAGCCGCGACGCTCGGCATCTCCGTGCCGGCACTTCGGTGGTTGGTCTCCGTATGGATTGCACTCCTGCTGCTCGGGTTCTTGGTTCCCGGGAAGGTCCTTATCTTCGCAATCACTGGGACGAAGATCACGGTGGTGACTGTTGCCGCCGTCTCCATGGCCGGCCTCTGGTACCTAGTCGAGCGGACCAAGACCGGTCGGGCCATGCGCGCGGTGGCCGAGGACAAGGAGATCGCCGCCCTCATGGGCATCAACGTGAACCGGATCATCGTCGTCACCTTCGCGGTGGGTGGGACCATGGCCGGGATCGGCGGGATCCTCTGGGGACTGCTGTTCCGCAGCGTGCACCACATGACCGGGTTCCTGCCCGGTATCAAAGCCTTCACCGCGGCGGTCGTGGGAGGCATTGGAAACATGGGCGGCGCCATGGCCGGTGGCCTGTTCCTCGGATCGGCCGAATCGGTCGCCCCCCTGGTCCTCATGGAACCCCTCGGCATACCCGGAGTGTCGCAACTCAAGGACGCCGTGGCCTTCACCGTGCTCGTCCTCGTCCTGCTATTCAGGCCTGCTGGCCTCTTCGGCGAGCGTCTCTCCCAGGAGGACCGGGCATGACAGCGACCCTGGCCCCTTCTGGGTCGTCGGTGGCCCTGGACTGGAGGCGGGCCCTCCTCTGGGGCGGCATCTGCGCCCTGAGCCTCGTGTCGGTGTCCCTCATCGGTCTGCCGGTGGGCATGAACAAGCGGATTCTCATCGAACCTGTGCTGAGTCTCGGCTACCTCTTCCTGCTCTGGATTCCGTTGGTCTTCGGCTACGTGGCGACCACCGTGGTGGTCCTCGAAGGAGTGGAGGCCCGAAAGTCCGGGGTTGCCGATCTGCTGGCCGGCCTGACAGCCGGCCTGATGGGCGGCATCGGTCTGACGCTGCTCATGGTGGGCTTAGACACCGTCAACATCCGGAAGCCACTGGTCAACTGGAGCCCACAACTGTTCAGGCTGCTGACCTTCGAGCGGGGTCTGGAATTCGGGATCCCCGTGTGGTTGGGGATTTGTGCGGGATTGGGCTTGGTCGGTGCCGTACTGCACCAACTGCCTGCAGTGGCTCGCCGGGTCATGTCGTGGGTGCTGTTCGGGGTGATGGCCGTCGCGATTCTCGAGGCCGTCATCGACGATCTAGCCGAGGGGTTCCACCTCGAATGGCTGACCGACGCCCTGTACTACAAGAAGGGTGGAACAGAAGGTCTCACCGTCACCTCAGCGGTAGTTCTGGCCTTAGTTCTTGCCGCCCTGCCCGTGGTCACCGGGGGCCGGGTCAAGGCCGCGGTGGACCATTACCGGGACGCACCGTCGGAAGATCGGCGGCGGACCTCCCTTGTCCTGTTCGGGGCGATCGCCGTGGCCTGTGTAGGTCTGCCAATGATCTTGGGAGGCATCGTCAACGAGTTGCTGGCCAACGTCGGCCTGTTCCTGCTGCTGGCCCTTGGGCTGAACATCGTTGTCGGCCTGGCCGGTCTCCTTGACCTCGGCTACGTGGCCTTCTTTGCTGTCGGCGGCTACACCACTTCGGTTCTCACCTCTTCCAACTCGCCGTTCTTCGCCCCCGAGTGGCACTTCGGGATCGCCCTGCTCTTCGTGGTGGTGATGGCCGCCGTCGCCGGGCTGCTTATCGGCGCACCGGTAATCCGGATGCGCGGCGACTACCTGGCCATCGTTACCCTCGGCTTTGGGGAGATCGTCAGGCTGTTGTTCCTCTCCGACTGGCTGAAGCCCTACTTCGGCGGCTCCCAGGGGATCACCAAGGTGAACCCCGTGGATATAGGACCGTTCAAGGTGCAGGGCAGCGACCCGAGGTCGGTCTTCTACCTGGTCCTCTTTTTCTGCGCCCTAGCCATCTACGTGTCCTGGAGGCTCCAGGGCTCCCGCCTGGGGCGAGCTTGGATGGCCACCCGTGAGGATGAACAGGTCGCCGAGGCGATGGGCATCAACACGGTGAACGCCAAACTGATGGCCTTCGTGGTAGGAGCCACGATGGCCGCGTTCAGTGGGGCGGTGTTGGCCGCCAAGGTCGGGTCGGTGTTTCCCAAGAGCTTCGAGATTCTCGTCTCGATCATCATCCTGGTGGTGGTCATCGTCGGCGGAATGGGCAACATCGCCGGCGTCATGGTCGGTTCCCTAGTGCTGATTGGCATCCTCGGTGGGCCCCGCCAGCCCGGACTGCTACAGGAATTCCAGTCCTACAAACTGCTCATCTACGGCGCTCTGTTGGTGTTCATGATGTTGAAGCGCCCGGAGGGCCTGGTGCCCAGTGCTCGTCGCAGCCGCGAACTGCACCAGGACGAGTACCTCCAGGACGCCTGGCTGGGCGACGAGGCGGAGACCGAGGGAGATCAAGGGGCCCCGTCGTGAGCCTGCTGGAGATCCGAGGCCTGCAGGTCACCTTTGGGGGCTTGGATGCCCTTTCCAGTCTTGATTTTCACGTCAACGACGGAGAGATCGTCAGTGTCATAGGCCCTAACGGTGCCGGGAAGACCACGTTCTTCAACGCCATCTCAGGCATGGTCCCGCCCACCGAGGGTGAGATCCTCTTCGACGGGGAATCAGTGCTTGGCCTTGATCCCAACCAGATCACTGAGATGGGCATTGCCCGGACGTTCCAGAACGTCCGCCTGTTCCCCAACATGACCGTGGTGGAAAACCTGATGGTCTCCCAGCACTGCCGGACCTCACAACTCTTTGTCGGCGCGCTTTTCCAGACCAAGGCCTTCAAGAAGGAGGAACGGGAAATCCGGGAACGAGCCGAGGAGATCTTGGCCTTCTTCGGCACCCGGCTCACCGGATATCGCCTGGACCAGCCGGCATTCGCACTCTCCTACGCCAACCGCCGGCGTCTAGAAATCGCTCGGGCCATGGCCACCCAGCCCCGCCTCCTCCTGCTGGACGAACCGGTGGCCGGTATGAACCCCATGGAAACCGCCGAGTTGACCGGACTCATCGGCCGGTTGCGTGACGAATGGGGGTTCACCATCGTGTTCATCGAACACGACATGAAGGTGGTGCGGGACGTCTCGGACCGGGTGGTGGTCCTCGACCATGGCGTTCCGATCGCCGAGGGTTCCTACGAATCGGTCTCCACCGACCCGGACGTCATCGAGGCCTACCTGGGTCGTCCGCTGGAAAGTCGGAAGGATCGGCGATGACCTCCGGCGAAGCCTCCCCGCTGCTCGAGTTCCGACAGGTCAACACCCACTACGGGGCTGTTCACATCCTCAAAGACGTCGACCTGTCCATCTACCCCGGAGAGCTGGTCTGCCTGCTGGGTGGGAACGCCAGCGGCAAGACAACGACGCTGAAGACCCTCCTAGGCATGGTCATTCCCACCTCCGGGGAGGTGCTCCTCAACGGTGAGGTGGTCAACGGCAAACCCACCAGCTTCCGGGTCGAAAATGGGGTGACGATGGTCCCCGAAAACCGACGGTTGTTCAAGCGGCTCAGCGTGAGGGAAAACCTTGAGTTGGGGGCGTACCTGCGCAACGACCGGGATGGCATCGAGGCCGACATGGAGCGAGTATTCGGCCTGTTCCCCCGGGTGAAGGAGCGGATCGGCCAGAAGGCCGGCACCCTCTCGGGCGGAGAGCAGCAGATGGTGGCCATTGGCCGGGCCTTGATGTCCCGGCCGACAGTCCTACTGATGGATGAGCCCTCCATGGGCCTAGCTCCCGCGTTGGTCCAGCAGAACTTCGAACTGATCCAGCAGATCAATGACGACGGCATGACAGTGTTCATGGTGGAGCAGAACGCCAACATGGCCCTGTCCATCGCGGATCGGGGATGGGTTCTCCAGAGCGGGGCGGTGGTGCTCGACGACACCGCCGAGGCCCTGTTGGCCAACCCAGAGATGCGGGCCGCCTACCTCGGAGACGATCGGGCCGACTGACTGGGGTACAGCGCCCCTAGATCACGGACCGTTCCACGAACGGTTCGGCCCGCAGGATCCTGTCGTAGCCCAATTCGCGGAGGTCGAGAGTCTGGTATTCGCCGTAGGTGATGAGTTCGCTGATCGCCCTTCCCACTCCGGGGCTCTGCTGGAGGCCGTGGCCGCTGAACCCGTTGGCGAAGAGGAAGTTGGGAACTGGCCCGGCCGGTCCGACCACCGCGTTTTGGTCCAACGTGTTGTAGGCGTAGTGGCCGGCCCAGGTGTGGGTCACCCCGATCCTTTCGAAGGCCGGGATCCGGTGGACGAGAGCCGGCCAGACTTGCTCTTCCCACTCGTCGTGGCGGACCCGGAAGTCGTCTGGGTCGACCTCGAGGTCGGGGTCCGGGGGAACTCCAGTGAGGTAGTGGGGCGGATCGGTACGGACGTGCAGTCCGCACGGATCGATGGTTAACGGCAGCAGGCTCCCCCCGAGGCTTTCCCGACAATCGAAGGAGAACACCGACCGGATCCGAGGTTCCACCGGGAGCTCCAGTCCCACCATCTCGGCGATCCACCGGGCCCGAGGGCCGGCGCAGTTGACCACCCACCCACAGTCCACCATCCTGCCTGAGGCCAACTCCACCCCGGCGACCCGGTTGCCGGCGTCGTTCAACGCCAGGTCAACGACCCGGTCGGTGGCATACTCGACGCCGTTGTGGCGGGCCCGGCCCTGGAAGCCCCGCATCAGGGAGTAGGCGTCCAAGGATCCCTCGTGGCGTAGGCCGAGGCTGCCCCCAGCTAGGTCGTCGACGAACAGATAGGGGAAGCGGGCGGTGAGTTCCGCTGGGTTGAGCAGCGCCACCTGGGCCCCACAGGCCACCTGTGTCTCGTGGTTCTCACGCATGGCCTCCATGCCCGACTCGGTGGCCAGGAACAGGTACCCGGTGTCCCGGAATCCCAGGTCAGGTGCCTCGTCGTCGACCTCGACGTGGGTGTGGAAGTCCGCCAGGAATTCGGTAGCGAACTGGGACAGCGCGATGTTGATCGGATTTGAGAACTGGTGGCGGATACTGGCCTCGGAAAGGGTGGTGGAGGCCCGCTGGTAGGTCGGGTCCGGCTCGACGACCAGCACTGTGCCGTCATAGTCGGGGTTCTCGGACAGCCAGTAGGCGACCGAACTGCCGATGACCGCCCCGCCGACGATCACCGTGTCCCAGGAGCCGGAGTTCACCCCACGTAACCCTGGGTGCGGTCCCTCTCGGAGGCTTCCGGGTCCCGCTGGTCCGGGTCTCCGAACCCGCCGCCCCCGGGGAGTTCCAGGATCAGCCGTCGTCCGGCCGGAACCAGTTGCTTACCCTTGGCGTCGAAGGGCGTGCCGTCGTCGAGGTACACCCGTCCCGGAGCGCCGCTCCCTCCGCCCCGGCGGCCCCGCGCCGGGTTCTCGACGCGATCGAACATGCAACTGAACCCGAACTGGTACCCCTCGGCCGGGCCCAGTTCGATGATCTGGCCCAGTCCTCCCCTGAACCGTCCCGCCCCCCCCGAGTCGGGCCGAAGTTCCTTGCGCCAGATGACGATCGGACCGACCTGTTCGGTGGCCTCGCTGGACATGGTCCGTACCCCGCTTGGGAAAGCAGTGGAGTTGAGCCCATCGAGGCTTGGGCGGGCCCCGGTGCCTCCGCTGTTGAACATGAGGATCTCCCGGGGAGGGAGGCCCGAGGCCGGGTCGGCGGCCCGAGCGCTGACGTGGAAGTTCCAGAGGGCACCGGCGCCTTCAGCTGGAATGACGTGGGGTAGGGCCTCGGCAATGGCCCCCAGGCATAGGTCGGTGACGAAATGACCTGTGACGTGCCGGACAGCTACCGGGTCGGGGTGTCGGGCGTTGAGGATGCACCCCTCGGGGGCACTGACCGTGAATGCGGCGAGCGAGGCGAAGTTGCTGGGCATCTCCGGGGCTAGCGCCACCAGCATGGCGTACGAGAAATAGGCGTGGGCGTAGACCAGCGGGACGTTCACCCCGTGGGCGCAGGTGGGTGAGGTACCAGCGAAGTCGGCGTGGGCGCCGTCGTCAGTGACGGTGAGGGTCACTGCCAGGGTGACCGCTTCGTTGTAGCCGTCGACCCGCATCTCGTTGGTGTAGGTGCCGGACGGCAGGGCCCTAAGCCGCTCCCGGGTGGCCTCGGCGGTTCGGCGGAACACGAAGTCGGCCAATCCGGTCAGGTCGTCGAGGTCGAACTCGTCGAGCATGTCTTCAAGGCGGCGGAGGCCGGTGTCGTTGCAGGCGGCCAATGAGTACAGGTCGCCGACGACCTGGTTGGCCTCCCGCACGTTGTGGCGCACGATGTTGACAAGATCCACGTTGACCACGCCGCGTTCAACGAACTTCATGATCGGGACGAAGAGCCCCTCTTCGTAGACCTCGGTGGCGTCGGGGCCGAAGCCCCGGCCGCCGACGTCGACCACATGGGCGGTACAGCCGAAGTACCCGATGAGCCGGTCCCGGCGGAACACCGGGGTGACGACGGTGAAGTCGTGGAGGTGTCCGGTGCCCTTCCACGGGTCGTTGGTGATGTAGGCGTCACCTTCATAGATGCGGTGAGGTCCGATGTCCTCGATGAAGTTGGCCACCGCGGCGGCCATGGTGTTCACGTGGCCCGGGGTGCCGGTGATCGCTTGAGCGATCATGCGCCCTTCGACGTCATAGACGCCGGCGGAAAGGTCCCCGGCCTCCCGGACGCTGGTACTGAACGCCGCGCGTACCAGGGCCAGGGCCTGTTCCTCGACGATCGAGATGAGACGGTTCCACATCACCTGGTTGCGGAGTTCGCTCATCAGTCCGACTCCGCGTCCACCGGGTCGGCGTCCTGCCGGGTGATCAACAGGCACCCGTCAGCCTGCAGGACCGCCTGATCGGCACCGGTCAACCATGTGGTGGTCTGGTCCTCGACGATCACCGCCGGGCCGATGACCCGGTCGCCCACGGCCAGCGTGGCCCGGTCCAGGACCGCGGCGTCAACGACCGCGCCGCTGACAGTGTCGTAGATCCTCCGGGTGCGGTCACCGACCACGTCGCGCCGTGGCTCCACCCGGGCGATGCGATCCACGGCCGGTCGGGGAGTGGCTACCCGGACCGACCATCCGATGGCCTCGACACCCAGCCCGTCGATGGCCCGTCCAAAGAACTCCTCGTAGGCCTTCTCGAACCGGTTGGCCAGTAGTTCGCCGCCGAGGTGGTCGAAATGCTCGTTGTCGAGACGGACCGGGATCTCCCAACCCTGGCCGGCATAACGCATAAATACACAGCGTTCGACCTCCAGAAGGGGAATCAGGTCGCCGGTTCCGCCGAGCGCCGAGCGGACGAATGCGGAGGCCTCGTCGGCTAAGTCCTCGAGGAGCAGGTTGGCAACGGTGTGGTCGAACGAGTCCATGGCGACGTAGTGGCTGCGCAGCGCCTCGTAGGCGAACGGAGCACGGAGGAAACCGATGGCCGAGCCGACACCAGCTCCAGGGGGTACCAGCAACTCGTCGACGCGGAGCTTCTCGCACAATCTCCCCGCATGGAGAGGTGCGCCGCCACCGAAGGCGATCATGGTGAACCTCGAGACGTCTTTGCCATTCTCCACGGCATGAACCCGGGCGGCGTTGGCCATGTTCTCGTCGACCACTTCGGTAACTCCGACGGCCGCCGTTTCGACATCCATCTCGAGTGGGGTGGCGACATGGTCGGCCAGCGCTGTACGGGCCGCCTCCTTGACCAGGTCGATGCCTGGAGCGCCGAACGAATCGACGGAGAGGCGCCCGAGGATCAGATTGGCGTCGGTTACCGTGGGTCGGGTGCCGCCGAGGCCGTAGGCGGCCGGGCCAGGTTCGGAGCCGGCACTGAGGGGGCCGACCCTGATCTGGCCGAGCATGTCCACTCCGGCGATCGATCCGCCGCCCGCGCCGATCTCGATCATCTCGATCACCGGGATGGAGATCGGCATGCCACTGCCCTTGTTGAATCGGTGGGTGCGGGCCACCTCGAAGGTCTTGGCTGTCCGGGGGGTCTGGTCCTCGACGAGGCAGATCTTTGCCGTCGTACCACCCATGTCGTAGGAGAGGACGGCGTCGAGGCCATGACGGGCTGCGATGTCGGCGGCGAAGATCGCACCACCTGCCGGTCCGGACTCCACCAGGCGCACCGGGAACCGGGCCGCGGTGTCGACGTCGACCAGACCACCGCCTGAGTGCATGAGGTACACCGGGCAGGTGGCCCCGGCGGCGTGCAGCCGTTCCTCGAGGTTCCTGAGGTAGGACGCCATGAGGGGCTGTACGTAGGCGTTGGCGCACACCGTGTTGAACCGTTCAAACTCCCGCATTTGCGGCGAGACCTCCGAGGAGATCGATACAGCCAGGTCAGGCATCCGCTCCAGTAACAGATCGCGGAATCGGCGTTCGTGGTCGCCGTTGACGTAGGAGTGGATGAATCCGACGGCCACCGCCTGATAGCGGTGGCCGTCCGGGCGGTCGGCCAGGCGTTCGATAAGGGTCCGGGCCTCGTCGTCGTCGAATGGTCGCAGAACCCGACCATCGGCGCCGACCCGTTCTCCGAGAGTGTGGCGGTCCCGACGCTCGACGAGTGGCACGGGCAGGACGAGGTTCAGGTCGTACTGCTCGAACCGGCTTTCGGTCCGCATCTCGATTGTGTCCCGGAAGCCCTCGGTGGTTACCAGAGCGGTACGGGCTCCGGTCCTGCCGATCAGGGCGTTGGTAGCCAGCGTGGTCCCGTGGATGAACGTCTCGAGTCCCGACAGGTTGACCCCAGCCTCGGCCACCACGGTACGAACCCCGTCGAGGACGCTGTCCTCGGGTGCGTCGTAGGTGGTGAGGACCTTGGTCGAGAACATCCTCTCACCTGTCTCGAGCACCACGTCGGTGAACGTCCCCCCGACGTCGGCACCGATGCGCATGGTCCCGGAGGTCATCGAGTTCCGGCGGTCAGCTCTCGTCGTCGCCGAGCACGTCGGCGAGGGACGGGAAGCCACTGGGCGGCATGATGTCGACGGTGGCCGACCGCTGCTGGGACAGCATTCCGCCGTCCACCTTGAGCACGTCTCCGGTCATGTATCGGGCATCGTCGGAGGCCAGGAACAGCGCTGGGCCGGCCATATCGTCCGGATCGCCAGGCCGGCCGAGGGGGATGTTCTCCCCACGGAGTCGACGGGCCGCCTCGTCCATGCCTTCGGTGTCGATCGAGCCGGGCATGAGCGCGCAAACCCGTATGCCGTACGGGCCCAAGTCGAGGGCCATGGCCCGGGTGAGGGCCTCGATGCCACCCTTGGAGGCGTCGTAGGCGGAGAATGCGCGATGGGCCCGGGTGGCACCCCCAGAGGACATGTTGATGATCACCCCGTGTCCCTTGCCAGCCATGATTCGCGCTGCCCGATGAGAGCACAGGAAGTGGCCGGTGAGGTTGACGTCGATTATCCGACGCCACCACGCCTCATCGGCCTCGAAGAAGTGGAGCATCGGACCGACCAGTCCGGCGTTGTTGACCAGCACATCGACGGTTCCGAAGGCTTCGAGAGCGGCGTCAAACATGGCGTCGACCTGCGAGCGGTCCGAGACGTCGGCTACCGCGCCGATGGCCGTGCCGCCACTGTCGGCAATCCCGGCCACCACGACCTCGACCCGTTCGGGGTCAACGTCGTTGACGACCACACGGGCACCGGCCTCGGCGAACCTCTCGGCGATGGCCCGGCCTATTCCGTGGCCGGCTCCTGTTACCACGACGGCCTGGCCTTCGTGCTGCGGTCCCATGGGAGCCTCCCGCTCGACGACGCGACTTTGGGATCTCAGGCTACCCGGGTGCCGTTCCGGGCCTTCGATGGGGTGGGGGTTCTCCGGTCAGTTGGCCACACTGAAGGGCAGCTCGGTGTGCCGGCGGACGTAGTTCCCCGTTGCGTAGGCGCCGCCCGCTCCGTCGACCGTGAACTCCGGGCAGCGGCCTAGCAACTCCTCCAAGGCCACCCGCGCCTGGAGACGGGCCGCGGCGGCGCCGAGGCAGAAGTGGGTACCCGAGCCGAAGGTGAGCATCCGCTCGACCGGGCGGCCGACGTCGAGGCATTCGGAGTTCGCTCCGTACTCCCGCTCGTCACGGTTTGCCGAGCCGTAGCCGAGTAGTACCCGGGCCCCGGTCGGGATGGTTGTTCCACCGACGTCGACGTCCCGGGTAGTGGTACGGGCCAGGTTCTGGACAGGCGAAGTGAGGCGCAGGAGTTCCTCTACGGCGTTGGGGATGAGGCTGGGGTCGTCTAGGAGGCGACGTCGCTCCCCCCGGTGTTCGGTGAGGAGCACCGCCGAGCCGCCCAGCATCCCGGTGGTCGTGTCGTTGCCGCCGGCCACCATGGTGAAGGCGAAGCCGAGGATCCACATCACCGAGGCCTGTTCCTCCCCCAGGCCGACCAACTGCGAGACCATGTCGTCACCCGGGTCGGTCCGCCGCCGGCCGATCAGGTGGCTGAAGTAGCCGGCCAGATCAGCGATGGCGTCAAGACCGTCGGAGGTTCCGCCCTGGCCGGCACCGGCGACAATCCGCTCCGTCCAACCGTCGAAGCGGACACGGTCTGTGGCCGGCACCCCGAGGTAGTGGGCGACCACGAAGCTGGGAAGGGGCTTGAACAGATCGGCGATGATGTCGCCGCCCCCCGCCTCGACGACCCGGTCCAGGGCCGAGGTCACGAAGACCCGGACCTCATGCTCGAGGTCGGCCACCTGCCGTGGGGTGAACCCACGGCCAACGAGGCGTCGGAAGGCAGTGTGGTCGGGCGGGTCCAGGAAGACGATGGGGGTCACGTCGCCCAGGTCGGCGGCCGGCCCGTCGGGGTCAACGGTCAGCCCGGACGCCGAGGAAAACGTCGCCGGATCACGGGCCGCGGCAAACACGTCGGCGAATCGGGCCAGGAACCAGAAGTCACCATCACCGACATGGTGGACCGGGTCGCGGTCTCGTAGGTCCCGGTACATGGGAAACGGGTCCCGCCACGATTCACCGGACCGCAGTGAGAAGGCGACGTTCGTCACGACGGGAGGCTACCGGTGGGACCAAAGCGTGTTCGCCCCAACGGCGCGGCCAGCGGGCAGAATCTCCGGTAGTGACGGGACTGGATCGGGCGACGGAGCCTCCGGGAGTGGGGCGGGGTGTCCTATGACTGACTTCGACATCGTGATCGTGGGGGGCGGTTCGGCCGGCTGCGTCCTAGCCAACCGCCTGAGCGCCGATCCCTCGACCAGGGTCCTAGTTCTCGAAGCCGGTCGACCCGACCACCGGTGGGACTTTGTTATCCAGATGCCGGCCGCGCTCTCGTTCGGGATCGGTAACCGGTTCTACGACTGGAAGTACGAGTCGGAGCCGGAACCGGGACTCGGTGGCCGGCGTATCGCTCACGCCCGAGGCAAGGTGCTAGGCGGGTCGTCGAGCATCAACGGGATGATCTTCCAGCGGGGCAACCCCATGGACTACGACCGTTGGGCGACCACACCGGGTTGTCGGAACTGGGACTACGCACACTGCCTCCCGTACTTCCGTCGGATGGAGACCTGTCTGGAGGGCGCTGACCAGTACCGAGGCGGTCACGGGCCGTTAGTGCTGGAACGAGGCCCTGCGGCCAGTCCCCTGTTCGAGGCGTTCTTCGAGGCCGTCCAACAGGCCGGGTATCACCTCACCGACGACCTGAACGGCTACCGCCAGGAGGGCTTCGCCGCTTTCGACCGGAACGTCCACCGAGGGCGTCGCCTCTCCGCGTCGGTGGCCTACCTCCATCCGGTGGCCCATCGACCCAACCTGGAGGTGCTCACCCGGGCCCAGGCCACCCGGATCCTGCTGGAGGGGAACCGGGCTGTCGGGGTCGAGTACCGACGGGGGCGCCGCCTCCACACCGTGACGGCCGGCCAGGTGATCTGCTGCGGCGGGGCGGTCAACACCCCACAACTCCTCCAAGTGTCGGGCATTGGCCCGGCCCGGGTACTGGAGGAAGCCGGGGTAAGAGCACAACTGGACATCCCCGGAGTGGGGGAGAACCTCCAAGATCACCTTGAGGTCTACGTCCAGTACGCCTGCCGCCAGCCCGTGTCGGTGGCCCCCCACCTGGCGATGTGGCGCCGACCGTTGGTCTTCGCCCAGTGGCTGGCCCGACGGGGCCCCGGGGCAACCAACCACTTTGAGGCCGGGGGATTCGTCCGTAGCAACGACGAGGTGTCCTGGCCGAACCTGATGTTCCACTTCCTGCCCATCGCCATCCGCTACGACGGGACGATGCCCACCCCGGGCCACGGCTACCAGTTCCACGTCGGGCCCACGTCCTCCAACAGTCGGGGATGGGTGCGGATCCGCTCCGCCGATCCCCTCCAGAAGCCGGCGATCCGGTTCAACTACCTATCTACTCCGGAGGACCGCCGGGAATGGCTTGAGGCCGTGTCGGTGGCGAGGAGGGTCATGGCCCAACCGGCGTTCGAGGAGTTCAACGCCGGCGAGTTATCTCCCGGCCCCGAGGTGGTCGACGAAGAGGCGGTCCTGGACTGGGTGCGACGCGACTCCGAGACGGCCCTCCATCCGTCCTGCACAGCCCGCATGGGCACCGACCACCTGGCTGTAGTGGACCCAACGACTCTAAACGTCCACGGTGTCCGGGGTCTTAGCGTGGTGGACGCTTCGGTGATGCCCAGGATCACCAACGGCAACATCTACGCGCCGGTGATGATGGTGGCCGAGCGGTCCGCCGACCTGATCATGGGCAATACTCCGCTCTCGCCCAGCCGGGTCCCGTTCCACCATCACGGCCAGGAGGACCAGTCGCCATGACCTACCGGATCACCATGGGGGCCCGGGTCCGGAAGTCGCCGTTCTTCACAGCCACGGTGGCCCATGGGGTTACCCAGTTTTCGGCCTACAACCACATGCTCATGCCCACCTCCTATGGCGACCCCGACGCTGAATACCAGGCGCTCACCCAGAGGGTGTCGATCTGGGATGTGGCCTGTGAACGCCAGGTCGAAGTGGTCGGACCCGACGCCCCGGCACTCGTCCAGTACCTGTCGGCCCGGGACATGGCCACCTGCCCTGTCGGTCGGGCTCGGTACACGCCGATCTGTGATCACGACGGGACCCTGATCAACGATCCGATCACCCTCCGTCTCTCCGGCGACCGGTTCTGGCTCTCCATTGCCGATGGGGACCTGGAGTTGTGGGCCCGGGCCGTGGCTGTCGAGCGGGGCCTGGACTGCGCGGTGTTCGAGCCCGACGTCTCTCCGTTGGCCGTCCAGGGCCCCCGGGCCGACGACACCATGGCTGATCTGGTCGGCGAATGGGTACGCGACCTCTCGTTCTTCGCCTTCGTCGAGACCAACCTGAACGGAATCCCGTTGGTGGTCTGCCGGTCTGGGTGGAGCGGGCAGGGCGGCTTCGAGTTGTTCCTTACCGACGGTTCCCGGGGCGGGGAACTGTGGGACCGGGTGTGGGAGGCCGGTCTGGCCTACGGCATCCATCCGGGCACCCCCAACCCCGCTGAACGGATCGAGAGCGGCCTGTTGTCCTACCGGTGCGATTGTGCCGGATCGGCGACACCATTGGAGTTGGGACTAGGACGGTTCCTGACCCTCGACCGAGATGATGAGTTCGTGGGCAAGGCGGCCCTGCTGGCTGAGCGAGAGAGTGGCCCGGCTCGCCGATTGGTGAAGGTGTCGCTATCCGGAGACCGCCTGGCTTCGCCCAGCGAGCACCCGTGGCCAGCTCGGGACGCCCACGGATCCCCGGTGGGCGAAGTGAGGGTGGCGGTGTGGTCACCCGCCCTGGCCTCCAACCTCGCCCTGGCCCTTGTGGAGGCCTCGGCGGCTGGTAGCGGGTTCACCGCCCTAACCCCGGACGGTGACGAACTGGTGGCCACGCACCTGTCTTTCTTCGGCGAGTAGGCCGTCGGCGGTACCTAGGCCCCTCAGTAGAACCAGGGTTGCTCGGGGACCCGTCCGGCCGCCGCCTCGGGGTGGCTCAGGTCGGTGGCCATGACCGGAGTATCCCACCGGGGCCTGAATGGGAGACAATGCCGCGGTGGACGACTACCAGGGACTCGTCGAGGTGGCCGACCAGGGCCCCGAGGGACTCTACGAATACTTCAGCGAGCGCGGCTGGGGAGACGGCCTGCCTCTGGTCGCACCGACCCACGAGCGGGTCGAAGAATCTCTGTCCCACGCCGACGGAGACCCCGACGAGCCAGTGGCCATACTGTCCCCACGTGACGGGGTGGCCACCCGAAGGGCGGTGGCCGTCAACGCCGTGCTGGCCGGTTGCCGACCCGAGTACCTGCCGGTGGTGTTGACCGCCGTGCGGGCCCTCGGCCACCAGCAGGTCAACCTGCGGGGGGTCAACGCCACCACCCACCCGGTGGCACCACTGTCGATTGTGCACGGTGAGGTAGTCGACGCCCTGGGGTTCAATGCCGGTCTCGGCGCATTCGGGCCGGGGACCAGGGCCAACGCCACCGTTGGGCGGGCCGTCCGGCTGGTCCTACTCCACGTGGCTGGTGCTCGCCCCGGTCCCGGTGACGCCTCCACCCAGGGGCAGCCGTCCAAGTACACCTACTGCGTAGCCGAGAATTCGGCCGAGAGCCCCTGGGAGCCGTACCACCGCTCGGTCGGAGTGGAGGCACCAAGCGCGGTGACCGTGCATTGTGGGGAAAATCCCCACAACTTCCACGACATGGAATCCGATCGCATCGAGCGCATCCTCGACAAGGCGGCGTCGGCCATGGCCACGTTCGGCGTGAACAATGCCTGCATCTCAGGAGGGGAGTGGTTCATCGGACTGTGCCCCGAACACGCCGCGGTGGCCGACGGCGACGGTTGGGGGAGAGCCGACGTCGCCGCCTACCTGTTCGAGCATGCCCGGCGTCCCGCGTCGGAGTTCCGGGCCCAGTTCGACCGGCTGGCCTGGGCCGATTGGATGCGGACGGCTGACGACGAGGCCCTGCTGCCTATGACCCAGGAACCCGGCAACATCCGGGTCTTCGTGACCGGGGGGCCGGGCAAACACTCATGCGTGATTCCCAGTTGGGGGATGACCCGCAGTGTGACCCTCCCGGTAGCAGGCTGAGATGGCAGGCTGGGAGCCATGGCGACCCTGATCCACCGGCCCGACGGGCCCCTCGCCGATGGCGCCGTCCAACTCTCCTCGACCACCCCGGTGCTGTCCGGCGGGCGAATCGGCGTGCTCGACAACGGCAAGCCCAACGCACGGCTGCTGCTCACCCGGGCCGCCGAAGGCCTGGCCGGGCGGATAGGGGGACACCTAGCCACCGTCACCGGTAAGGGGGCGGGGGCCAACGCAGCAACCGCTTGTACCTCCCAGGTCCTCGAGACCCTCAGCAAGGAGGTCGAGCTGGTCCTCACCGGCTCGGCCGATTGAGGTTCGTGCACGTCGTGGAGTGTCCACGACCTCGTACAGCTCGAAAAGGCGGGCACACCCACCGTGGTGTTCACCACCGAACCCTTCGAGGTACTCACCACCTCGGCCGCCGACAGCCTGGGACTCCCGGAAGCCCGGATCGTCGTGGTACCGCACCCCCTAGGGGGCACCGACCAGGCGACGGTCGTCGGGTGGGCCGAGGCTGCCGTGGACCGGCTGGTCGAGGTGCTCGGGGCGTGAGCCGATGAGCGTCACCATCGACCATTCGGGAGCTCGGGTGCTCGTCACCGGGTCGGGGGCGGGCATCGGCCGCGAGGTGGCCCGCTGGTTCGCCAGGGCTGGAGCCACTGTGGCCGTGGCCGACGCCAGGTCCGACATGGCCGATGAGACGGTCGCCCTCATCGACCAGGAAGGCGACGGCGGGGCGTTCGCGGTGGTCGTCGACGCCCGAGACGACCAGGAACTGGAACGCATGGTCGAGGAGTCGGCCGGGAAGCTCGGGGGTCTGGACGTGGCGGTCAACAACATCGGGATGCTCGGCCCGCGGGGCACGGCGCCCCTCCTGGACATGGACGGTGAACGGTGGCGCGACGTACTCGACCAGAACCTGGTGCTCACCGCCCTTTGCATGCGGGCTGAGGCACGGGTGATGGTCGACGGGGGAGCCGGCGTGATCATCAACGTCAGTTCCGGTGAGACAACCCGGCCGTCACCGTTCCTGGCCGGCTACGGGGCGGCCAAGGCGGGGATCAACCACCTCACCGGTACGGCAGCAGTCGAATGGGGACCGTCTGGAATCCGCGTCCTGGCCATAGCCCCCGGGACCACGCTCACCGAGACCGTCTCGGCCGTGCTGAGCGAGGAGCAGGGGGCGGCCATCGCCGCTTCAAACCCGCTGCGGCGACTGGGAGACCACGACGAACTGGGACGCCTTGCCGTGTTCCTGGCCTCCGATCTGGCCCGCAACATCACCGGACAACTGATCCTGGCCGACGCCGGAGCACACCTGGCCCGGGATCGGCCCGCTATCCCGGGCACCGGGGAGTGAGAGCTCCGAGTTGACCCCCGGTCGGGAACCACTGCGGGACGTCACCGACTCTGAGATCCGGGTGTTCACCGACGACGGGGTCGTACACCTCCCGGGGATTCTCCCCGGGGCGTGGATCGACCTGCTGGACGGCCCGGTCGACGAGACCATCGCCGACCCGTCGGTCACCGCGGATCTGACCGCATTGGGCGAGGACCTGGCCGCCGACCTCGGCTCCGAACCCCTGATCGACCCCCGCACCTCTGGGGGACACTTCCTGTCAGGAGTCGACCACTGGCGACACCATGAGGCGTTCGCCGCGTTCGCCACCGCCTCCCCCCTGGCGGAGATCGCTGGGGTACTGATGGGGGCCGGCCACGTCAACCTCTACGAAGACTCGGTCCTGGTGAAGGAGCCGGGAACCGCCGAGGAAACGGCATTCCACCAGGACCTCGGGTATTTCCACCTGACCGGCGACCGCATCTGCACGACCTGGGTCCCACTGGACCGGGTCGGGGTTGACACCGGAGCCGTGGCCTACCTGCGGGGCTCCCACCTGACCGGCACCGTCTATAGGCCAAACTGGTTCGTCACCACCGATCCACTGCCGGGCACCGAGGGCGAACCGGTCCCGTCGATCCGGCCCGACGACGACCACCCGGACCTGATCCGGTTCGAAGTTGCGCCCGGTGACATCGTGGTCCACCATGCGGCCACCCTCCATGGAGCAGGTGCCAACCTGTCACCATCGCGCCGTCGCCGCGCCATCTCGGTCCGCTACTGCGGTGACGGCGTGCGCTACCAGATCCGTCCCGGCGCGCCTACCAAACCCCACCACTCCGAGGTGTCGAGCGGAGACATGGTGGTCGACCACCCCGATTGCCCCCTGGTCTGGACACGTCCTCCCGGATAGAGCGACCGCTAGTGGTGGTGTACCAGCACAGCCCGCACCGCGTCCCTGTCAGCGGTCCGGTTCAGGAGGTCCATGGCGTGGTCGATCCCGCCGAGGTCCACCACCTCTCCAAGTAGTGGCCCGGTCGGGAAGGCACCCCCGTTGAGTACCTCGGCGGCCTCAGCGATCGACCGGTTGGAACCACCGGCGCCACCATGGACGGTGAGGGCCTTCATGACCACCTGATCGGTGATCACGGGGACGGCCTTACGGTCCTTCAGGCCGGCCCACACCACCTGACCGCCGTGACGGACCAGGTCCAGGCAGAGGCCGGGCGTGGAGGGTGCGCTGGCTAGGTCGACGACGACGTCGGCCATCACCCCGCTGGTGGCCTCGGCCACAACAGCCACCGGGTCGTCGACGGACACGTCGATGGTCCGGTCGGCTCCGACCTCCAGGGCGACGTCCAGCCGGAGGCCGTCCTCGCCGGTCCCCGTCACGATGACCTCACCGGCCCCGAGGTGCTTGGCCATCGCCGCACAGGTCAGCCCCATGTGTCCGGGGCCCTGTACCACGACGGTCGCCCCAGCCCGGAACTTGGCCCGGTCCAGCCAGGCGATCACGTTGCTCAATGGCTCAAAGATGGTCAGTTCGGCGGGGCTTATCTCCTCGGTCAGGGGCACCAATTGCGTGCCGGGCAGGACCGACATGTACTCGCCGTAGCCGCCCCACAGGCCCTCCGCCTCGTCCAGACCGAACGAGTAGCCGTAACACCTCACACCGAGCGGGTTGACGGGGGACGGTTCGCCATAGGTGACGATGTTGACAGCCACCCGGTCCCCGGTGGTCACCCCCAGGTCGGCGTCGCCGGCCAGGGCGTGAACCCGGCCCACAATCTCGTGGCCGGGAACGGTCGGTGAGACCTCGCCGGGGACATGCTTGTGTCCATGGAGTTGGGCCACGTCACTGTGGCAGAGTCCGACCGCCTCGACGGCCAGGACCGCACCGCCCGGTGGGGGCTGGGGGACGTCGAAGTCGTCGTGTCGCTCCCAGGTGCCGTCGCCGTTGAAGACGACGGCGGAGCACCGCTCGGCCATCGTCGGAACCCGGTTCAGCGGCGGGACTAGAGGCGCTGAAGGAGGGTGCCGGTACCTAGCCCACCGCCGCAACACATGGTCACCAGTGCGTGCTCGGTGTCGGTGCGCTGCAGCTCGTGGACCGCCTTGGTGGTCAAGATGGCTCCGGTGCCGCCCAGCGGGTGGCCCAGGGCGATAGCTCCGCCGTTCGGGTTCACCCGCTCCATATCGGGATGAACCTCCTTCTCCCAGGCCAGCACCACCGAAGCGAACGCCTCGTTGATCTCCACCACGTCGATGTCGCTGATGGACATCGAGTTCTCCTCCAGCAACTTCCGGGTAGCGAAAATCGGACCGGTGAGCATGAACTCGGGGTCGGATCCGACCAGGCAACTGTCCACGATGCGGGCCAGAGGCTCGACGCCCAGCTCCTTGGCCTTCTCGGCAGTCATCATCAGCACCGCCCCGGCCCCGTCGGAGATCTGCGACGACGAGCCGGCGGTGTGGACGCCGTTCTCCCGGCCGGACGGCTTGAGGCCGGCCAGGGCCTCCAGGGTGGTTTCCCTCAGCCCCTCGTCTCGGTCCACCCGGTGGGTCTCACCGGTCGGCTTGCCCGCCTCGTCAAGTACCGGGGCATCCACGGGAACGATCTGGGTGGCGAACCGGTCCTCAATCCAGGCCCGGGCGGCCCGGTCCTGGGAGAGCTTCCCGAAGGTGTCGCACTCCTCGCGGGTGATCTCCCAGTGGTCGGCGATCCGCTCCGAGCCCTCGAACTGGCTGGTCATCTCGAAATGGGCGAAGTAGTTGCGGTTCACCGGTGCTCCCGAGTCGGGCTCTTTGGGGATCGTCGCCCCGAACCCGACCCGGCTCATCAACTCCACTCCGCAGCCCACCGAGGCGTCAACGGTGCCCGAGGCAACCAGGGCGTACGCCAGGTTGGTGGCCTGCTGAGAAGATCCGCACTGGGCGTCGACCGTGGTGGCCGGCACTTCGATGGGCAGGCCGGCGGTCAACCATGCGGTCCGGGTGACGTTCATGGTCTGCATGCCGACCTGGCCGACACAGCCCCCGACGACCTGGCCGACTTCGCCCGGGTCGACTCCGGTGCGGTCGAACAGGGCCTTCTGGACGGTGCCCAGCACGTCGACCGAATGGGACGTGGATAGCCCGCCCCCTCGCCGGCCGACCGGGGTTCGTACCGCTTCGACGATCACGACGTCACGCATGGTGCACTCCTTGGTTCCTGGGCCAGGGCCACGGTAGCCCGGGCCCTCTCCGGTCGGGTCAGATGGGAAGGTCGCCGGTGGCCGACGCGGTGGACCCGTGGTCCTTGTAGGCGGCGATGGTCCGCTGGGCGATCCGCATCTGGTGGATCTCGTCGGCCCCGTCGGCAAATCGGGCCCACCGAGCGTGTTGGAACATGTGGGCCAGGGGCGTGTCGGTGGAGTAGCCGAGCGCCCCGTGGACCTGGATGGCCCGGTCGACGATTCGGTTGAGGCTGTTGGCCACGAAGTGCTTGGCCATCGAGACCTCCGACTTGAAGTCGTCGCCCCGGTCGATCTTGGACGCCGCGTGGAGCACCATCAGCTTGGACTGGTAGAGCTCCATGGCTGAGTCGGCGATCATCCACTGGATGCCCTGCTTCTCGGCCAGGACCGAGCCGTGGCTGTACCGCTTGAGTGCCCGGTCCACCATCATGTCCAGTGCGATCTCGGCTTGGGCGATCCAGCGCATGCAATGCGCCAGGCGGGCCGGCCCCAGTCGGTACTGACCGAGTAGGTGGCCCTGCCCACGGCCGCCCAGCATCTTCGAGTCGTGGAGTCGGAGGTTCTCGATGAGGATCTCCGAATGTCCGGTGGAGCCGTGCATGGTCTCGATCTGGCGGACCTCGGTCCAGCCGTCGGACGGCAAATCCACGATGAACGCCGTGTTGGCCGCCTGGGGGAGTTCGGGGTCGTCCTCGGTGCGTGCGATGAGGATGGCGAAGCTGGCCCGGTGGGCGTTGGAGATGAACCACTTGTGGCCGTTGATCACCCACTCCTCGCCGTCCTGGTAGGCGTGGGTCTGGATGAGCGTCGGATCGGAGCCCGCCACGTCCGGCTCGGTCATGGCGAAGCACGACCACACTCGGCCCTCGCAGAGCGGCCGGAGGTAGGACTCCTTCTGCTCGTCGGTGGCCCAGTGGAGGAGGGTGTGCATGTTGCCCTCGTCGGGGGCCTGGCAGTTGAGCACCCACGGGCCGTAGGTGGATTTGGCTGCCTCGGCCTGGACCATGGCCATGGCCACATGTCCAAGCTCCATGCCGCCCCACTTCTCGGGCATGTGGGGCAGCCACAGCCCGGCGGAGCGGGCCTGCTTGCGGAGGCCGATCAACTCGGCCAGCCGGTCGCCTCCTTCCAGTGGGGCGTCGCCGTCCCGGCCTTCGATGCGGGCCTCAGCGGGCTTGATGACCTCGGTGACGAAGATCCGGACCCGGTCGCGGATCTCTTCCAGGTCAGGAGACAGGGTGAAATCGATGGCCATGTCGATAGCCCCTGGGCGGTTCCTAGATGCCCTGTGCCGGTCGCCCCGGACCAACGGTCGGCATACCGCCCATGTCCGGGTTGAGCTGGGCCTCGGCCATCAGGCCAGCCACGATGTCTGTCAGCTCGGCCGGGTCCTCGGGCTGGGTGGCGGTCGGTCCGAGGTGCCACTGTTCGGCGATACCGACCCGGTTGCCGACCACGTCGAACACCCGGCCGGTGACGTTCTGGGCGGCCTCACTGCACAACCAGGCGGTGATAACCGAGATCCACCGGGGGCCCATGTCCTCCTGGCCCTCGTCGTCGAGGTTGTTGAAGCCTGGCAGCTCGGCGGTCATCCGGGTGTAGGCCGCCGGGGCCAGGCAGTTGACCGTCACCCCGTACTTGACCAGTTCCATGGCGGTGATGACCGTGAAGGCGGCGATGCCTGCCTTGGCCGCTCCATAGTTTGACTGTCCGACGTTGCCGTAGATGCCCGAGGGCGAAGAGGTATTGACGATCCGACCGAACGTCTCGCCGCCCGCCTTGACCGTCTCCCGCCAAAAGACCGAGGCGTGGTGGGTGGTGGAGAAGGTGCCCTTGAGGTGCACGTTGACCACGGCGTCAAAGTCCTCCTCGGCCATCGAGAAGACCATGCGGTCGCGCAGGATTCCCGCGTTGTTGACCAGGATGTCGAGGCGTCCCCAGGCGTCGATGGCCTGTTGGACCATCTCGCCGGATGCCGCGAAGTCGGCGACGTTGGCTCCGTTGACCAGAGCCTGGCCGCCCATGGCCTCGATCTCGGCCACCACCTCCTGGGCCGGGCTGAGGTCCCCGCCGGCGCCGTCCACGTCACCGCCCAGGTCGTTGACGACGACCTTGGCTCCTTGGCTGGCCAGCATCAGGGCGTGTTCCCGGCCGATGCCCCTTCCAGCGCCGGTGACGATGGCCACCCGGCCGTCACAGAGGTTGCCCATGGTCAGATCTCCCGTTTCTCTCTCGGTCGTGGCCAGCCTGCCACCGGGGGGGCCTGGCGGCCCAGCCGGGATGCGCGACCCGCGGTCGGACAAGCCTAGGGTCATCCGGCACCGGACCGGACCGGTGAGGGGGAGGCGATGGACTACGAGAAGGGCCTGGTCGAGGTGGCCGACGGGGTCCACGCCTATCTGCAGCCGGACGGCGGCTGGGGGTGGAGCAACGCCGGGCTGCTGGTCGGCCACGACGCCTCCCTGCTGGTCGACACCCTTTTCGACCTGCACCTCACCTCGGAGATGCTCGACGCCATGACCCCGGTGACGGCATCTCGCCCGATCGGGACGGTGGTCAACACCCACGCCAACGGCGACCACTGCTACGGCAACCAGCTGGTGGCCGGCCCGGGACAACGGATCGTGACCACCGAGGCGGCGGCGGCCGAAATGTCGGCCGTGCCCCCGTCTCTGCTGACCGCTCTGGTGAACAGCGATCTGGGCGAGGTCACCAACCGTTACGTGCAGGAGGCCTTCGGGGCGTTCGACTTTGCCGGCATCGAAGTGCCCGAACCCGACGAGACGTTCGCCGGCGAGCTACGCCTAGAGGTGGGTGGCCGACCGGTGGAGCTGATCGAGGTCGGACCGGCCCACACGGCCGGGGACCTGATCGTGCACCTCCCGGACGCGTCGACCGTGTTCTGCGGCGACATCCTCTTCATCGGCGGCACCCCGATCATCTGGGAGGGCCCGGTGGCCAACTGGGTGGCCGCCTGCGACCGGATCCTCGCACTGGGCTGCGGGGTGGTGGTGCCCGGCCACGGGCCGCTGACCGACGCCGCAGGGGTTCGCGACGTACGGGACTATCTGGTGTTCGTCGAGGAGGCCAGTCGGGAGTGCCATGCGGCGGGCCTCACCGCCGCCGAAGCGGTGGCCGACCTGAACCTCGGCCAGTTCGGCGAGTGGGGGGAGTGGGAGCGCATCGCGGTGAACGTGCGAGCTGTCTACCGTGAGATCGACGGTGGGGACCTGTCGCCGGTCGAGTTGTTCGGCGCCATGGCCGCGCTGAGATATCCAGGGTGACCGCGACCCCAGGAAAGGGAATGGAGGAAGAAGACATGGCGTCATGTGCTTTCGTAGGACTGGGGGTCATGGGCTACCCCATGGCCGGTCACCTTCAGGCGGCCGGCCATCCGACCACCGTCTACAACCGGACCACCGCTCGGGCCGAGGCCTGGGTGGCCGAACATGGCGGCACGATGGCCGGCACGCCGGCTGAGGCGGCCGCTGGGGCCGATGCGGTGATGCTTTGTGTGGGAAACGACGACGACGTCCGGTCCGTGGTCTACGGCAACGACGGTGTGCTAGCTGGAATGGTCCCCGGCGCGACGCTGGTCGACCACACCACGGCGTCGGCACAGCTGGCCCGCGAACTGGGTGAGGCGACCGCCGAGAGAGAAATGGGCTTCGTGGACGGCCCGATCTCGGGAGGCCAGGCTGGTGCCGAGAACGGTCAACTCAGCGTGATGTGCGGCGGCGACCCCGAAGTGTTCGCCGGTGTGGAACCGGTCATCGACGCCTACGCCAGGGTCATCGTCCTGGTCGGCCCGGTGGGCCACGGGCAGTTGACCAAGATGGTGAACCAGATCTGCATCGGTGGCCTGGTCCAGGGGCTCTCCGAGGCCTTGGACTTCGGCCGGCGGGCCGGCCTTGACGCCTCGAAGGTGATGGAGGCGATCAGTCAGGGGGCTTCGGCCTCGTGGTATCTGTCCAACCGGTCGGACACCATGCTGGACCGCCACTTCGACCACGGGTTCGCCATCGACTGGATGCGCAAGGACTTCGGGATCGTGTTCGACGAGGCTCGACGTCTAGGAGCCAGCCTGCCGGTGACCGCCCTGGTCGATCAGTACTACGGCCAACTACAGGCCCGGGGCCACGGCCGCTGGGACACGTCGTCGTTGATCGAACTTCTGCGCGACGACTAACCGGGGTTGACCCGGTCCGGGGCACGGACCGCCGGCTGGTCGGCTCTCAGGCGAGGATCTGGGACAGGAACAGCTTGGTTCGTTCTTCGGTCGGGTTGGTGAAGAAGTGCTCCGGGGTTCCGGTCTCGACGATCTGACCGCCCTCCATGAACATGACCTGGTCGGCCACCTCCTTGGCGAAGCCCATCTCATGGGTGACCACCATCATGGTCATCCCCGAGTGGGCCAGGTTCCTCATCACGTCGAGGACCTCCTTGATCATCTCCGGGTCGAGAGCCGAAGTGGGCTCGTCAAACAGCATGATTCGGGGCTCCATGGCCAACGCCCGGGCGATAGCCACCCGCTGCTGCTGGCCGCCGGAGAGTTGACCGGGGTACTTGTGTGCCTGTTCGGGGATGCCGACCCGCTCCAGGAGGGCCATGGCCTGCTCCTCCGCCTCGGCGCGGGGCTTCTTGCGGACCCAGATGGGGGCCAGGCTGACGTTGTCGATCACCCGGAGGTGCGGGAACAGGTTGAACATCTGGAAGACCATCCCCACCTCGGAGCGGACCTTCTCGATGTTCCGCATGTCGTTGGTCAACTCCACGCCATCCACGACGATCCGACCCTCCTGGTGCTGTTCGAGTCGGTTGATGCACCGGATCCAGGTTGACTTGCCNCCGCCCGAGGGGCCGAGGACCACCACGACCTCCTGTTCCCTGACNGTGGCCGTCACACCGTCAAGGGCCTGGAAATCGCCGAACCACTTGGAGACACCCTCACAGACGATCATGTCGCGGGCGCCGGACAGGTCCTTGGTCTGGCCGCCGACGGGCTCGGTTGCTGTTGCATCTGTCATGACATCACCTCGTAGGCCTCAAGATAGACCGCTAGCGCTCACCCAGTCCGGTGCGCCGTTCGAGGCGCTGGCTGGCCTTGGACATCTGGTACGCGAAGATCCAGTAGATCAGGGACACGAAGAGGACGTTCTCCTTGGTGGTGCCCAGGAACTCAAACTGGTTCGGTATCACGTTACGGGCGATGTAGAGAATGTCGAACAGGCCGATGATGGCCATCAGCGAGGTCTCCTTGAACACCCCGATGCAGTGCCCCACCAACGGCGGAATCGAGACCCGTAGGGCCTGGGGGAGCACGATGAACACCGTCTTTTGGGACGCTGTCAAGCCGACGGCTTCGGCTGCTTCGTGTTGGCCCCGCATCACCGACTGGAGGCCACCCCGGACGTTTTCGGCCAGGTAGGCCGCCGAGAACAGGATATAGCCGACGACCACGGCGGCGATCTCTGTTATCTCCATGCCGTCGGGGAGGAACAGCGGCACCACCACGCTGAAGAAGAACAGGACTGTGATCAGTGGGATGCCCCGCACGACCTCGATGAACCCGGTCGCCAGTAGCCGGAAGATCGGCATGGTCGACGTGCGGGCCAGGGCCAGGGCCACGCCCAGGGGGAACGATAACAAGATGGTGAAGACCGCCACCATAAGGGTCAGCGAGAAGCCGCCGAAGGGGAAGTCGCGGGGCACGTCGACCGTGGACGGGGTGTTGACCGCCGTGATCAGCCACGACGTCACGCCGAGTACGCCCAACCAGCCGACGGTGTAGCGCTTTCGGGCCTGGGGTCCGCCGGCGAACGTGGGGGCAGCCAGGGCGAAGGCGGCCAGCATGAGCATGTCGAAGCGCACGATCATCCGCATCGGTGTCAGGAACGTGGCGAACCCGGCCACCAGGACCACTGCGGCGACGATCCGGCCGATCTCGCCGGTGGATGGTCGGGTGAGCCAGAGCAGCAGGGCGCCTCCGAGCACTGCGTAGGCGAGGAAGATCGGGATGTCGGTCCCGATCACGTGGCCCAGGTCGAAGGCTGGGTCGCGCAACACCAGGAAGACCAGAGCGAACGGTGCTAGGAGCCAGAACACCGCAAGGGTGACGCGGAGCGGATTTACCGACAGCCGGTCCCGGAGGAAGATGCCGGCGAAGTATGCCGCCACGGCGACAATCAGCATGAGCGTCCACGGCAACTTGGTGGACAGCGCCACCGTGCCCGGTTCGGCCAACATCTTGGGGGTNCGGTCCGCGATGTAGGTGTGGCGGCCGTACGGAATCACCCACAACGAGGCCACCAGGCCGGTCAGAGCGACCACCAGCAGGGTCAGCGTGCTGACCGTCCGTTCGGTCTCCCCTTCGCCGCCGGCGCGGCGGAAGGTCTCCCCGATGGCGACTACGACCAGTGCGGCGATCAGCCACTGGACTGTGGCCCGGGCACTGAACGGGGCGAGGAAGACGAGGAGGGTGAGGGTGGCGCCGGTGGTCAGGAGCTTGCCTCCGAGTTCTGTCACCGGCATCGCCGAGCCGGCCCGCCAGACGGCCATCGACATGCCGGTGAGGGTGAGGATGACGGCGAAGGACACCCAGATTCGGAGGTACTGCTCCTCGGGGTAGCCATGAGTCATGAGCAGCCTCAGGTTGGTGGCCGTGGCATGCCACTGACGCTCCGGGTTGAAGAGGAACCCCAGGAAGCCCCGGGACATGACCAGCAGGATGATCGTGGTGACGACGGTCAGTGCGGAGTTGAACCGGCTCGAGAAGAGGTTCGCCTTCACCCACTCGCGCGGTGGCAGCTTCGGGGTCTCAGGTGGCTCGGCGATCGGCACGTTCGCCGTCGCCACAAAACTCGAAAGCTC
This sequence comes from Acidimicrobiales bacterium, assembly GCA_022449565.1. Taxonomy (GTDB): domain Bacteria; phylum Actinomycetota; class Acidimicrobiia; order Acidimicrobiales; family MedAcidi-G1; genus JAKUSA01. Next base: position 42,540 of record JAKUSA010000001.1, read on the forward strand.
CGACATCTACCGTTCCACCAGTTTGAGCCGGACGTTGAACCAGTTCACGACCACCGAGATGGTCAGCGAAGTACTCAGGTAGAAGAGCCCCCAGATGGCGAACACGGGCAGGGTCCGGCCGGTCTGGTTGAACACCGTGGTGCCCGTCTGGAACACGTCGCTGTAGCCGACAGCGACGGCCAGCGAGGTGTTCTTGGTTAGGTTCAGGTACTGGTTGCCGGTCGGCGGCAGGATGATCCTGAAGGCCTGCGGGAGCACCACGTGGCGGAGGACATGGCGGCGCTTGAGGCCGACGGCGTTGGCCGCCTCGGACTGGCCCTTGGGCACGGCCAGGATGCCGCCTCGGATGTTCTCGCCGATGAAGGCGGAGGTGTAGAACACGACGGCGAAGAAGCATGCGGCGAAGCCGATCGACATGGTCAGGCCGTTTTTCCCGTAGTTCGGGAACTTGCTCTTCTGGACGATGTCGGGGCGCA
>JAKUSA010000010.1 GCA_022449565.1 Acidimicrobiales bacterium
GCGCCGACCACTACGACTGTGGCGCCGACCACTACGACTGTGGCGCCGACCACTACGACTGTGGCGCCGACCACTACGACTGTGGCGCCGACCACTACCGCAGCCTTGTGCTGGTCGTGCGCCTACGAGGAGGCGAGCACTACGACCGTGGCGTCGACCACTACCGCAGCCTTGTGCTGGTCGTGCGCCTACGAGGAGGCGAGCACGACCAGCTCCGAGGCGAGCACAACAACCCTTGTACCCGACGAGACCAGCAACGTCGACTCGAAAGACCCCTCGGGAACCTGGAGCGTTGACACCACCATCGGTGAGTTCGGCATCGACGAGGCTTCGGGCACCTTCGTAGGCTTCCGAGTGAAGGAGGTACTGGGCCAGGGGATCGGTAGCGCGACCGCAGTGGGCCGCACGCCGTTGGTGTCGGGCAGCGCCGAGATCGACGGTACGACCCTGGTGGGCGCCGAGATAGTGGCCGATCTCACCGGACTCCGAACCGACCGGCCTATGCGCGACTCCCGGGTCCAAGATGCGCTCAATACCGGTGCCCACCCCGAAGCCACCTTTGTGCTTTCCGGGCCGGTTGACCTGGGTGAGGGCCGCCAAGTCCAGGTACCCGCACCGGGATCGCTCACCATCAACGGTGTGACCAACACCGTGACGGTGGACCTGGCTGCCGAACTGGTCGGCCGGATCCTGGCTGTGGTTGGGACGATCGATGTGGTGTTTGCCGACTACGACGTCGAGGCCCCAACCGCGCCAGTCGTCGTCTCCGTGGAGGATCACGGGATTGTCGAGGTCCAACTGTTCCTCACCCGCTGATCAGCTCTCGAGCAACGTCTTGACCACCGTTTGCCGTACTGCCCCAATCCGCGGGACAATCGTTGGGTGGTGCGCGGTCGAACGGCCGGGCGACCCGATAGAGGAGTTCCGATGAGTGCCGACCAGTCCGAGCGGTTGATCCAGGCGATCGACAGCCTTGAGGCGCTGGCTCGCGTCTGCACACCGGCCGAGGCCGCCCGCGAGTTTGACTCTGCGGACCTCCAGACCTTCTGGCGGGAGTGGCCACATGCCAGTGTGTGGGCTGGGAACCTCTGGCGCGAACTCAACAAAGACCTTGAACAGCCGGCCATCGAACGTCAAGACCGAGACCTTGACGAGGTCGGGGGATCTGGCTGATGGTCGCCGTATCCGAGGTGATGACTGGTGAGGTGGTCACGCTGGGTCCCGACTCCACAATCAGCGAGGCGGCCGGAGTCATGGTAAGTGGCGGCTTCGGTTCTGTAGTCGTGGTCTTGGGCAGGATGCTGTTGGGCATCCTCACCGAACGGGATGTCCTCCGGGCCGCAGCAGAGGCTCCGGACCTGTCGGCCGTGTCAGTGGAGCAGTGGATGACCCCCGATCCCGACACCGCAGAACCTGATTTGGACACCGAAGAGGCGGCTGCCGAGATGCTCAGTCGCGGCTACCGGCACCTCCCCATTGTTGCCGACGGCGAGTTGGTGGGCATGGTGAGTCTGCGCGACGTCCTCAGCGCCCGTATTGGCCGCCGCTGACCGGTCCCGGCCCAAACGAGTGGTGAAGTCGGTCTCGGACCGGGTGGGGCCCTGAGGTGAACGAGGAACTCCAGGCTCGGGCCCAGGCCGTTGCTTCGAGCCCGGTGGCTTCGGTGGTCTACCGCCTGACCCGAGTGTTCATCCGGGTAGTCCTCTGGTCCTACTTTCGGCTCGGCGTCTCAGGTCGTGAACACCTGGCTGGTGACGCCGCATTGATCATCGCTCCGGTCCACCGGTCCAATCTTGACGCCCTCCTCTTGGCGCCCCTGACCCGGCGACGTTTTCGATCGCTGGCCAAGGAGAGCCTGTTCCAGGTGCGCCCCCTCGCCTGGTTCATGGCTGCTTTGGGTGCGTTCCCGGTCCGTCGCGGCAGTGCCGACCGGGAGTCGTTGCGCGCAGCTCGTCTCCTGCTCGACGAAGGAGCCACCCTCCTGGTCTTCCCGGAGGGAGGCCGCCAGCGGGGTGACGAGATAGGGGAACTCTTCGACGGTGCGGCCTACCTGGCCGCCAGAACCGGTGCGCCGGTGGTCCCGGTGGGTATCGCTGGTACCGAGGAAGCCATGACCCAGGGAGTCCGCCTGCCCCGGCCCTGTCGGGTCCAGGTGGTTGTCGGACCTGCCCTACCGCCCCCGGACCCGTCTGCCAAGCGCAGCGCGCTGCGGGCCTGGACGGCTGATCTGTTGGCTAACTTGCAGTCTGCCCAGCAGGCGGCCCGGTCCCGTCTCTAATCGATAGCAGTTGACCGGTTCCCCAGGAGCCGGCTGCGGGTGGCGCTACGGGTCGTGGGATGGTGGGTTGGTGGAACGCCGGTTGGTGGTCGGTCGGAGTGTCGCGTTAGGAGCCACAGCCCTGCTGGCTGTTGGGCCAAGCATCGTGAAGATTTCCGACTTGCCGGAAGCCCGGTTTGTCCTCTGGCGCCTGGTGCTGGCCGCCGTGTTCTACGGCCTCATTTCAATGGCCTCGGGGGACCGGCCTAGCCGCTCCGAGCTGCGGCACGCTCTGTGGGGCGGGCTCGTCTTTGCCGTGAACCTGGTCTTCTTCGTTGCGGCCATGCGGCGGACTAGTGCGGCCAACGCCGTGGTAATCGGGGCCCTCCAGCCCGTGGTGCTGCTGGGTCTGGCCGGACCGTTGTTCGGCGAACGACCCAGGCGGGCACTGTACGGCTGGTCGTTGCTGGCCATCGGTGGCGTAGCGGTGGCCATGTACGGCTCTGAGGGTGATGGGGTGGCGACCCGGTTCGGCGACCTCCTGGCCCTGGTGGGCATGCTGCTCTTCTGCCTCTACTACGTGGTCAGCAAGCGGGCCCGGACCGAGGTGGGGTCCGTGTCATACCAACTGGGCTTGACCGTAGTGGCTGCCCTGGTGATGGTGCCCGTGGCGTTGGTCTCTGGGCACGGGGTCGCCCCGCCGAGCGGAGGGGACTGGTGGCCGGTGGCCCTCATGGCCCTGATCCCGGGCACCGGACATCTCCTCATCAACTATGCCCACGCCCACGTGCCGTTGGCCCTCATGGGTCTGATCAACTTGTTGTTCGTGGCTCTCGTGCCGTTCTACGCTTGGTGGCTGGTCGGCGAGACACTCGGAGGTCTGCAGGCGGTTGGCGTGGGACTAGTCATCGCCACCCTGGCCATGGTGGTGGCCCGGCCCGTCGAACAGTCGGTTCCCACCGGCTGACCGGATGGCTGCTCAGACATCAACGCCGGTCAGGACCCCCTCGACAAAGGCAGGTACCTCTTCCTCGAGGTGTCGGCGGTGTAGTGAACGGGCGTCCAGCACCCGGGCACCCCGCTCGACCAGAACCGCCGCCAACTTGTCGGCCGCATCACCCGGGTTAACGGCATGGGTCATGAATGCCGCCACCTGTTTGTCCCACAGCGGTGGAATCCGTCGGACCCTGGCCAAGTCGCCGGGTCGGTGGCCGAACAGGATCAGCCCGTCCACCCAGGTACCGACGAACACCAGGTCGGCCTGGGCGAGTTCCTTGTAGTCCAGGTTGGACGCCGACCGGACGACAGCCGAATTGCCGGCAGCCTCGACCGCGCCGCCGATCAACTCGGCGGCCCGACGGGTGTTCCCGGTGCGACTCTGATGGATGACTACGACCTTCACCGGCCTGGACCTCCGTGGCGGCCCATGGCTACCACCGGCCGACCGTCGATACACGGACTGATCGGATCGCGGTCTAGGTTCGGGCCCTGACCGAAGAGGAGGACCGACAATGGGACGACTGGACGACAGGGTCGCCTGTATAACCGGGGCCGGGTCGGGCATTGGTCGGGCCACCGCCGAGTTGTTCGCCGCCGAGGGGGCAATCGTCGTAGCGCAGGACCTTGACTCGTCGACGGCCGAAGAGACGGTTGCCGGCCTAGGTGGTGGTCACCACGTGGCGGTCGGGGGTGACGTTTCCGATGAGGAGGCTATGGCCTCGGCCTTCGCCGCGATACTGACTGACTTCGGACGCCTGGATGTGCTCGTCAACAACGCCGGCGTGTTCCGGCTACCGGGGGACGGGTTCGACCGAGTACTGGCCGGCGAGGGTCCCCAGATTTGTCACATGGGCTACGAGCCGTTCATGCAGATGCTGGCCATTCACGTCGGGGGCACCTTCTTGTGTACCAGGGCGGCTGTCCCGTTGATGCTCGACGGCGGCTCGGTGGTGAACCTGTCGAGCATCGCCGGGATCGCCGGATGGGGTCCCGCCCACTACGCGGCGGCTAAGGGGGCAATCCTGGGACTGACCCGCTCGCTAGCCCGAGAGCTTGGTCCCCACCGGATAAGGGTCAACGCTGTTGCACCGGGTGTCATTAACACGCCTATGGTCGATGAACTTGACTCAGCGATGATCGACCCGTTGGTCAGCATGACTCCGATGGGCCGCATCGGCGAGGCGGCCGAGATCGCCTCCACCGTGCTGTTCCTGGCCGGTAACGACGGCGCATTTGTGACCGGCCAGTGGATCTCCCCCAACGGCGGGCTCATCACCTGCTGACCGGCACCTCGCGGTCCCGGTGGGTCTCAGCTGGCTCGGCCGACGAGATCCACCAGGATCCGGACCAGTTCCCCGGGTTGGTCCTCCTGGACGAAGTGGCCGGCGCCCTCCACGGTGGTGTGGGGTTGGTCGGCGGCACCCGGCACCCGTAACCGAAAGGCCCGGTCGCCTCCTCGGCTGACCGGGTCTTGGTCGCTGAACGCGCACACCACAGGCCGGTCGTAGGCGGATAGCACCTCCCAGGCCGCCAGGTTGGACGGAACAGCCGGGTCGTCGGCCGATGTGGGCACCAGCGTCGGCCAGATCCGTGCTCCCTCTTTGAATGTGTCATCGGGGAACGGCGCGTCGTAGGCGTCAATGACGTCGGGTGGCAGCTCGGAGAGGCACCCGCCGGTGATGATGCGGCCTATCGGGAACTCCTCGGCGGTCTGCGAGAACCGCTGCCAGGCCATGAAGGCATCGTTGGGTTTCCCGCTCCCGTCGGGCAGCCCGGTGTTGGAAACGACCAGTCCGGCGAACCGTTCGGGGTCGGTGGCCACTAGTCGCAGGCCGATGAGGCCTCCCCAGTCCTGTCCGAAGAAGAAAAGACGCTCGGTTCCGGTGGCATCCAGCCACCCCTGCATCCAGTCGACGTGGCGCTGGTAGCTGTAGTCGCCGCGGTCGGCCGGCTTGTCGGAGCGGCCGAAACCGACCTGATCGGGGACAAGTGACCGGATGCCCTCCTCGGCCAGGGCGGGCATCATCTTCCGGTACAGGTAACCCCAGGTTGGTTCACCATGTAGCAGCAGGACGGTCGGGCCATCGGCCGGTCCGTCTTCAGCGTGGTGGACCCTCAGCGTCCCACCGTCCCCGTCGGGGACCTCGGTGTAGTGGGGTTCGTAGGGCCAGTCGGGGAGCCCCGAGAACCGGTGGTCGGGGGTGCGGAGGACGTCCATGGGACGAACCTAGAGGCTTGGCCGGGGGCGCGCTCCTTCGGCCAGCAGGTGGTCGAGAGCCTCACCGACCCCGTGCGCGTCGTCGCAGGACTCGGCGGCCAGGGCACCCAGCCAGGTCAGGCTCACGAAGCCCGCCATGACGGCGCCGCCATCCGATCCTGCCGGTAACTCCGCCGGGTCACCCCAGGACATCTTCACCCGGAACGAGTCCTCGTGGCCGGGCTTGGGTTCGAGTCTGGCACTGGCCAAGGTACGGGGCGGGGGGCCACCGACCTGGGTGAATCGCCATCCCTTCACTTCCTCGACCGGCAGGTTGGGCACGTTGATGTTGAGCACCGTCGGGGTGGGCGGCAGATCGGCTATCAGGGCGGCAACCGCTGTATGGGCCACCCCAGCGGCGGTTCCCCACAGTTGCCGGTCAAGCACATCGTCGATGCCCTGGCCCTCCACCCCCCACTCGCTGACGGCCTGGCTGACCGCCACCCCGCTGATCCCTCCGTTACGGGCCGTCAGGGCGGCGCCGACCGTCCCCGAGTGGTACACCGACCGCCCCACATTGCTGCCCGGATTGATTCCTGACACGACCAGGTCGAACGGTTCACCGAACATACGCAGGTTGGCGTACATGACGCACAGGGCCGGCGGTCCACTGACCGCCCAGGCGGTTTCGACGCCTTCGACCCGGGCCCGATGGACCTCGGGTCGGATCAGGTGCACCGGGCCGAGCGCGGCACCGAAACCCGAGTACTCCTGATCGGGAGCGACCACGGTGACCTCGCCGAGGCCCACCATGGTCCGAGCGAGTTCGTGCAGGCCCACTGAGTCGATGCCATCGTCGTTGGTGACCAGGATGCGCATCGCGACGACGGTATCGGCAGGAGCCGGCACCGGTGACGACGGCCGACTGGTGATGCCTCGATGATGGCCGCCAGCCGTGCCCGTCGGCCGGCTAGGAGCGCATTTCCCGGTCGAGGTCCTCCCAGGTGGCCATCGACTCAGCGGCCCGGTCCTTGGCCGCTTCGTGTTCGGCGACCACGGATGCTGCGGTTTCGGGATCCCGGTAGAGGTCCGGGTCCCCGAGACGGGTTTGGAGATCAGCCAGTTCGGCCTCGGCTTCCTCCCAGTCCTTCTCGGCTCGGGTTAAGCGTCGTCGCAGTTCCCGGTCCGGGCCGGTCTTCCCGTTCTTTTTGGGCCCGCGCGACGACTTCGCCTGGGTGTCCCGTCCGTCACCGTCGTACCGGATCGGAGGTTGGGCCGCCACCGGGTAGAGGAGGTGCTCGGGAACCCCGACGTGCCAACTGGCTCGACCGTCGCGCACCTCGATGAGGTGGTCGGCCACTGATCGGATTAGGTGGCGGTCGTGGGTGATGAGTACCACAGTCCCTGGGTAGGCGGTCAGGGCGTCTTCGAGGATGTCGCAACTGGGCAGGTCCAAGTGGTTGGTCGGCTCATCCAAGACCAGCAGGTTCACCGGCACGGCTAGGGCCTTGGCCAGGGCTAGGCGGGTCTGCTCGCCGCCCGAGAGTTCACCGACCCGCTGGTCCACGACGTCCCCCCGGAACCCGAACGAGGCCAGGTAGGTGCGCAGGTTCCGACCGGGAGGCTCAACGTCGGTCACCGTGCGGAGTTCGGACAGGACTGTCCGGTCGGGGTCGAGCACCTCGGCCTGGAGTTGGTCCACCGAGGCCAGGTCGACTCCGGTGCCCAGGCGCACCCGACCGGCCAGGGGTTCGAGTTCTCCGGTGATCAATCGAACCAGCGTGGTCTTGCCGGCACCGTTGGGTCCGACCAGCGCCACGTTCATTCCCCTCTCCACGGCGAACGAGACGTCGCGGAGCACCGGACTTCCGTCGTATCCAGCGTCGACCCCTTCCAGTTCGGCGACCACCCGGGAGGAACGCCTCGGCGCCGGGAAGCCGAATCGGGCCGCCGTGTCAGCAGGTTCGTCGACGACGATCCGCTCCAGCCGCTCGAGGGCCTTGACCCGGCTCTGCACCTGCCGCGCCTTCGAGGCCTTGTAGCGGAACCGTTCCACAAACCGTTCGGTCCGGGCCGTTTCCCGGGCCTGGTGGGCCGCCATGGCTCGCTGATCGGCGAGGCGCTCCTCGCGGGCCACCACGAACTCGGCGAACCCACCCACGTATTCGGTTACCCGGCCGCCGGACAACTCCAGGACCCGGTTGGCCACCGCGTCGATGAAGTCCCGGTCGTGGCTTACGAACAGGAGCCCGGTCCGCCAGCCGGCCAGGTGGTCCTCCAACCAGGCCACGCTGTCCACGTCGAGGTGGTTGGTTGGCTCGTCGAGAACCAGCAGGTCCGGTGCGGCGAGCAGCAGACGGGCCAGGGCCACCCGCATCCGCCAACCACCGGATAGCTCGCCGAGAGGCCGCTGGTGATCGGTGGGGGCGAAACCGAGTCCCGCCAGGATCCGGTGTGCCTCGGCCTCGGTGGCGTAGCCCCCGACCTGTTCGAACCGGGCCTGGGCCTCGCCGTACTCGGCTAGGAGACGGGCGCGTTTGGTCCCTTCAGTGCCGGAGAGCCGTCCGGCCAAGTCGACGATCCGCTCGGCCAGTCTTCCCGTTGTCTCGGCCCCTAGAAGGACCTCCTCGAGCACCTTGCAGTCGGAGGACGGGGGAATTTCTTGAGGCAGGTAGCCGATCCTTACGCCCACGGGGCGGTGGACTTCGCCGCCGTCGGGATCCTGGAGGCCGACCAGGATCTCCAACATGGTGGTCTTCCCGGTGCCGTTACCGCCGATGAGTGCCACGCGCCGTCCCGGTCCCAACTGGAGGGTGACGCCCCTGAACAGGATCCGGGTACCGATCGACCGGGTCAGGCCGGACGCGCTCAACACGACAGCGAGGGTACCGGCAGGGTCAGGTCCGGCATTTCCGGACGGACTGCGTTTAGTTCTCGGGTGGGTTCCACCGGAGAACAGCGGCCGCCGAGGTCATTCCGGCGCCGAAGCCTACGAGCAGCAAAAGATCGCCCGGGGCGACCCGCCCGGCGTCGAGGGCGTCGACTAGGGCCAGCGGGATGGAGGCGGCCGAGGTGTTGCCGGTGCGCTGGAGGACCAGGGCGGCCTTCTCCCGGGGGATACCCAGCCGCTTAAGGGCAGTGTCGATGATCCGGATGTTGGCCTGGTGGGGTACAACCAGGGCGATGTCGTCGATTGACGTCCCGGCCCGTTCCATGGCGGTGGTAGCGGCCTTCTCCATGGCCAGTACTGCCTTGCGGAACACCTCCTGGCCGTGCATGACGATCTTGTCGTCGTGCTCGCAGTACAGGAGGTCGGCCGCCGAACCGTCCGACATCAGGTCCCAGCCGAGAAGGCTTGGTTGGGAGCCGTTGCGTTCGATTACCACCGCACCGGCGCCGTCCCCGAACAGGACGCAGGTGGTGCGGTCCTCCCAGTTGGTGAACCGGCTGAGCGCGTCGCTACCGATCAGAAGGACGCGCTCCATGCCGCCCTCCACGAACTGCATGGCGGTGACCAGCCCGTAGACGAACCCCGAGCAGGCGGCGTTGAGGTCCATGGCGCCACACGACAAGCCCAGGTTGTCCTGGACAACCGATGAACTGGCCGGGATCATCTGGTCGGATGTGGTGGTGGCTAGCAGTAGTAGGTCGACCTGGTTGGGCGATACCCCGGCCATAGCCAGGGCCGCCCGCCCGGCCACGGTGGACATCTCGGTCACGGTTCCGTCGACGTGACGGGACGAGATACCTGACCGTTCGGTGATCCACTCGTCGGAGGTGTCGACCATGCTGGCCAGGTCGGCGTTGGTGAGAACCTTCTCGGGAAGATCGACGGCCCACCCGGTGATCCGCCCGTACGGCATGCGGGTTGGTCCTTCCGGGGTCGATGTCGGGGTTGGCCGGCCAGCCGACCCCCGCAGCAACCGTACCGGTTCGGGCCTGACAGGCCGTGTCCCCCTCGGCCGGGGCCGGGTTAGGGTCGCCCGGCCATGAACGACCATGAGATCGCCGGCCTCCTGGCTCGGGAGACCGGCGAGATCCTGGTCGACCTGCGGGAGAGGGTCCTTGCCGAAGGCGGTTCTGGCTACCAACTTCGGTACCTGGGCGACCAGACCGCCCATCGGCACCTGACTGACCGCCTTACCGAGCTGCGGGCCGGCGATGCCGTACTGTCCGAGGAGGGAGACGACGATCATTTCCGGCTGGAGGCCGACCGGGTGTGGATCATCGATCCCCTGGATGGCACCCGGGACTACGGCCTTCGGGGGAGCGTGGAGTGGGCGGTTCACGTTGCCCTAGTGGTCGCCGGCCGGCCGGTCGCCGCTGCTGTGGCCCTTCCGGCCCTCGGCACTCTCTACGGCACACTCCAGGACCGTGTCGACGGTGCAGTGAGCGGTAACGATCGGCCGGTGGTCATCACCAGCCGATCGCAGTGGGGGGAGGCTGAGGAGGTAGCAGCAGCAATCGGCGGAGTGGTCCGCAACGTCGGCTCGGCCGGAGTGAAGGCCATGGCGGTGGTGGCTGGCTCGGCGGACGTGTACGTGCACCCCTCGGGGCTCTACGAGTGGGACGCTTGTGCTCCCGCTGCGGTGGCCGCCGCGGCCGGGCTTGACGTCAGCGGGGTCGACGGCTCGGACCTGGTGTTCAACAAGCCCCGACCCGTCGTACCCGGACTGCTGGTCAGCCGACCTGAGTACACCGCGGCGACCCGGCGGGCTCTGCGCTGTTAGTAGCTCAACCGGTCAGTGACGTCCACAGGTTGTCGACCTGGGCGGTCAGGGCCGTGAGGTCCGAGTTGTTGACGACCACGTGGTCGGCTGCCGCCCGGCGTTCCTCGTCGCTGGCCTGCCGGGCCATCCGATTCCGGGCCTCGTCGACGGAGACGCCCCGGGCGGCTAGACGCTCTATTCGGAGGTCGGCGGCGGTCTCGACCACCACCACTGTCGAATAGCCGCCGCCGTCGGGTAATTGGCCCAGGTCGCTTTCTACCAGGACTGCCATGTCGAGGACAGCCACAGCATCTGGTGAAGCGGAGGAGATGTCGTCGAGCCGGGCAGCCACCTCCCGGTTGATGGCCGGATGACTGATCGCCTCCAGTGCCCTGAGGCGTTCGTGGTCGGCGAAGACCACCCGGGCCAGTGCGGCCCGGTTCACGGTGCCATCCGCGGCCAGTACCCGAGCCCCAAACTCGGCGGCCACCGCGTCGCGAACCTCGTCCCGGTCCAGGACCTGGCGCCCGATGCCGTCCACATCGACGACCACCGCTCCCCGTTCGGCTAACAACCCGGCCACGGTGGTCTTCCCGGCTCCGATGCCGCCACACAGGCCCACTACCAACATCGTCCCAGCGTGGCCCAGCCCCGGGCCGATGTCACGCACCAGTGGGGCGATAGTGTGGCAACCGCCTGCGGCGACCCGAAGCCGGTGAGATCCCGGTGCTGTCCCGCAACTGTGGTCCCGGACCCGTCCGGGCAAGCCAGACCGGCGCCGCAGGCACGACCGAATCGGTCCCGAGGAGGGGCGGTTGCAGGTCAGGGTCTCCCTGGCCGGGCCGTAGCCTCGGCCGGGAGGAGACCCAGTTGAGGAACCTGTCCATCCGATCAGCGGCCCTTACCGTCGCCCTGGCGGTGGCCATGACCGGGTGCGGATTCGACGACCCCACCGGCCCGCCCGCCCTCTCGGGGGCGATGACCACCGTCCCGGTTGCCACGGTGGCCCAACGGGTCGTGTCGTTATCACCGACGGCCACCGAGATCCTCTTCGCCATCGGTGCCGACAAGCAGGTGGTTGCCGTCGACGACCAGTCCAACTACCCGGCTGGCGCACCGGTGACCGACCTGTCGGGCTACACCCCCAACGTGGAGTCCATCGCCTCCTACGATCCGGACTTGGTAGTGGCCTCCTACGACCCGGGCGACCTAGTGGCCGGCCTGGAAGCCCTCGGGGTGGCCACCCTGCTCCAGCCGGCGGCCGCGACCATTGCCGACACCTACGACCAGGTCCTCGAGTTAGGCCACGCCACCGGCCGAATCGCCGAGGCGGTCGGGGTTAACCAGCGGATCCGGGCAGGCCTGGCCGAGATCGCCTCCTCGGGGGCCGGAGCCGGCCTCACCTACTACCACGAAATCGACAACACCTTCTACACGACCACCTCGTCGACTTTTTTGGGTCAGCTCTACAGCCTGCTCGGCCTGTCCAACATCGCCGATCCGGCCGACGAGGTCGGGTTCGGCTGGCCGCAACTTTCCGCCGAGTTCATCGTCGACGCTGACCCCGACTTGGTATTCCTCGGTAACGCCGCCTGGGGCGAGTCTGCCGAAACGGTCGCTGCCCGGCCCGGATGGGGGGCGATGACCGCGGTGCGAAACCGGCGGGTCGTCCCCGTCGACACCGACATGTCCGGGCGCTGGGGTCCGCGGGTCGTTGAATTCCTGGCCGAAGTCCGGACAGCCATCGAAGGCCACACGGGCTAAGCGGGGCAAGGACCGGTGACGCCCACCCCGCCCCGGGAACCGGACGGGCTCCGCCCGGTCTCCCTTCACGGCTGGTGGCTGGTCTTCGCACTGGGCGCCGCCGGGCTGGCCAGTATGGCCGGACTGGTTCTAGGCCCGGCCGACCTCGGGGTCGGTCGGGTCCTGGTCGAGCTGGCAGATGGGCTCCCCTTCGTAGAGTTCGACTCCGGGCTGGGTGAGCGTCAACAGGCCATCGTGTGGGAGATCCGGCTTCCCCGGGTCGTCCTGGGATTGCTGGTCGGCGCCATGCTGGCCACCGCCGGCGGCGCCTACCAGGGGGTGTTCCGCAACCCGCTGGCCGACCCGTATCTACTTGGGGTGGCCGCGGGGGCCGGGTTCGGCGCCACGGTGGCCATCGTCACCGGGGCCGGCGATGGCATCGGGGTCCTCGACCCGGTGCCCCTAGCCGCGTTCGCTGGGGCGCTCCTGGCCGTCACCCTCACTTACCTAGTGGGCGCGACGGGTGGTCGTCTTAATCCGGTAACCAGCCTGGTGCTGGCCGGGGTGGCGGTGGCCAGCTTCTTCACCGCCGTCCAGACCTTCGTCCAGCAGCGCGAGTCCGAAACGATCCGACAGGTCTACTTCTTCGTCCTGGGTCAGTTGCGGACCGCCGGGTGGGACGAGGTGGTCCTGCTGGCCCCCTACACGGTGGTCTGCCTGGCGGTGATCCTGGCCGTGCGCCACCGTCTCGACGTCCTCGGGGTGGGCGACGAGGAGGCCGGAGCATTGGGCCTCGAGGTCCGGCGGATGCGCCTGGTCACCGTGGTGGCCGCCTCACTGGGCACGGCCGCCGCGGTGGCGGTCAGCGGCCTCATCGGGTTCGTGGGGATCATCGTCCCCCACACCGTCCGTCTGATCTTCGGCACCAGCTACCGGGTGATCCTGCCGCTGACCGTGTTATTCGGTGGGGCCTTCCTGGTAGCGGCCGACCTGGTGGCCCGCCTGGTCCTCCAGCCGGCCGAGATCCCCATCGGGGTGGTCACCGCCTTCCTCGGCGCGCCGTTCTTCGTGGTGGTGCTCCGCAGCGCCCGGAGAGCCTCATGACCGCCATCTCGTGCCGAGACGTCGCGGTGGCCTTCGACGGGTTTGAGGTGCTCCGGGGCGTCGACCTGGACGTGGCCTCCGGCGGCTGGGTGACCGTAGTGGGCCCCAACGGCGCCGGGAAGAGCACGCTATTGCGGGCCGCAGCGGGCGTCGTGGCCGCCGCAGGATCAATCAGCCTGGGGGGCCGGCCGGTCGACGGCCTGACCCGTCGGGAGTTGGCACGGCTGGTGGCCCTGGTCTCCCAGGAGCCGGTGGTCCCTACGGGAATGCGGGTGGTCGACTACGTGCTGCTTGGCCGGACTGCTCACCTCGGCTTCTTCGAACCGGAGGGCAAACGGGACCTAACGGTGGTCGCCTCGGCCCTGGACGCCCTCGACGCTCGGCACCTGGCCGACCGGGTGGTTGACACGCTCTCCGGCGGGGAACGACAAAGGATAGTGGTGGCCCGGGCCCTGGCCCAGGAGTCCCCTGTGCTGCTATTGGACGAGCCGACCACCGCATTGGACATGGGCCACCAGCAGGAGACCCTGGAGCTGGTCGACCGACTCCGGTCGGAGCGGAATCTGACCGTGCTGGCCACCATGCACGACCTCACCCTGGCCGGGCAGTACGCCGACCGACTGGTCATGCTGGTCGCCGGCCAGGTGGTGGCCGACGGTCCGGCCGCCGAGGTGCTGACCGCCGAGGCGGTGGCCCACCACTACGGGGCCCGGGTCCGGGTGATTGACGACGCCACCGGCCCGATCGTGGTGCCCGTTCCGGGCGCCAACCCAGGCTAATTGACAGAGCTCGGGCTACCGTCGGCCGACACTGTCGAACACCGAGGGGGAGGGGACATGTCCGAGGCATGGTCCGCGCGGAAAAAGCACGCCACCGTTGACGGGAAGCGGATGGCCTACGTGGAGATCGGGGACGGTGATCCGATCGTGTTCCTTCACGGAAACCCAACCTCGTCGTACCTGTGGCGAAACATCATCACGCACGTCGCCGGGGCCGGCCGGTGCATCGCCCCCGACCTGATCGGTCAGGGGGACTCCGACAAGCTCGACGACCCAGGTCCCGGCTCATACCGGTACGTCGAGCACCGTCGGTACCTTTTCGGGCTCCTCGAGCAACTAGGAGTGACCTCCGAGGTCACCCTGGTCGTCCATGACTGGGGTTCGGCGCTGGGTTTCGACTGGGCGGCCCGACACCCCGACTCCGTGAAGGGAGTCTGCTACATGGAGGCCATCGTACGACCCTTGGAAGGGTGGGATGAGTGGCCCGAAGGCGCCCGAGGGATCTTCCAGGGCTTCCGTTCCGAGGCCGGTGAGGAGATGGTCCTGGTCAAGAACCTGTTCGTGGAAGGTGTGCTGCCGGCCGCCATCCTCCGTGACCTCACTCCGGAGGAGCATGATGAATACCGGCGGCCGTTCGTCGAGCCCGGCGAGTCTCGTCGACCCACCTTGACCTGGCCGCGGGAGATACCCATCGGCGGCCAGCCGGCCGACGTGGTTGCCATCGTTGCCGACTACGCCAGCTTCATGACTGGAGCGGGGTTCCCCAAACTATTCATCAATGCTGAGCCGGGGGCCATCCTCCGGGACTCCCAACGCGAGTTCTGCCGCACCTGGCCGAACCAGACCGAGGTGACAGTGGCCGGACAACACTTTGTTCAGGAGGATGCTCCCGACGAGATTGGTGCCGCGCTCTCCGATTGGTACGCGTCGCTCGGCTAGGCGTGGTGACGGGGGTCGGGCACCCTGCAGGCTGGTCGTCGGGCCGCTCGTATCAGCCCAGGCGCACCGGGGTGGACACCTCGGCGAAAAAGTCGCCTCCCTTGTCGTCGATGACCATGAAGGCCGGGAAGTCCTCGACCTCGATGCGCCAGACGGCCTCCATACCCAGATCGGGATAGTCGAGGACCTCGACCCGTCGGATCGAATTGGTGGCCAGACGGGCCGCCGGCCCACCGATCGACCCAAGGTAGAAGCCCCCGTGGCGGGCACAGGCCTCGGCGACCTCCCGGGACCGGTTGCCCTTAGCCAACATCACCAGGCTGCCGCCGGCGGCCTGGAACCGGTCCACGTAGACGTCCATTCGCCCCGCCGTGGTTGGCCCAAACGATCCTGAGGCGTACCCCTCCGGGGTCTTAGCCGGGCCCGCGTAGTAGACGGGGTGGTCGCGGAGGTAGTCGGGCATTGGCTCACCGGCGTCGAGTCGGTCGGCGATCCGGGCATGGGCCACATCCCGGGCCACAACCAACGTGCCAGTCAGAGCCAGGCGAGTCTTGACCGGGTGGCGGCCCAACTCGGCCCGGATCTCGGCCATCGGCCGATTCAGGTCGATGGGGACTACTACGCCGGGCAAGTCCTGTGCGGCCACCTCGGGCAGGAACCGGGCCGGGTCGTCTTCGAGTTCTTCCAGGAACAGGCCCTCCGCGGTGATCTTACCCAGGGCCTGCCGGTCCGCCGAGCAGGACACGGCAATCCCGACCGGGTTGGAGGCGGCGTGGCGGGGCAAGCGCACCACCCGTACGTCGTGGCAGAAGTACTTGCCACCGAACTGGGCCCCGATCCCGAACTCCCGGGTCATGGCCAAGATCCGCTCCTCCCACTCCGGGTCCCGGAAGCCATGGCCGGCCTCGCTACCCGATGTAGGCAGGTGGTCCAGATAGCGGGCCGAGGCGTACTTGGCGACCTTCAGGTTCTGCTCGGCCGACGTACCGCCTATGACCACGGCCAGGTGGTACGGAGGGCAGGCTGCGGTGCCTAGCAACCGCAGCTTCTCATCCAGGAAGGCAGCCAGTCGGTCCGGGTCGAGCAGGGCCCTGGTCTCCTGGTACAGGAAGCTCTTGTTGGCCGAACCGCCGCCCTTGGCCAGGAAGAGGAACCGGTAGGAGTCGCCGGGCACCGCCTCAATGTCGATCTGGGCCGGCAGGTTGGTTCCCGTGTTGCGCTCGGTGAACATGTCCAGCGGAGCCATCTGCGAGTACCGCAGGTTCGATGTCAGGTAGGTGTCGTACACGCCCTTGGAGATGGCCTCCCTGTCGTCGCCCGGGGTGAGGACCTGCTGGCCCTTCTTGGCTGCCACCACCGCGGTGCCGGTGTCCTGGCAGGACGGAAGGATTCCTCCGGCTGCGATGTTGGCGTTGTGGAGCAACTCGAGGGCTACGAACCGGTCATTGTCGGAGGCCTCGGTGTCGTCAAGGATGGCTGCCAGTTGTGCCAGATGGCCGGGCCGTAACAAGTGGGCCATGTCACGCATCGCCGTGGCAGTCAGAAGCCGGATGGCCTCAGGGTCAACTTCCAGGAAGGTGCGGCCGCCTGGTCCGTCCACGGTCGAAACCCCATCGGCGGTCAGGTGCCGGAACTCCGTGGTGTCGTACGGGTCCTCGAGCAGGGGTAGCAGATCGGTGTGGGCGAACTCGGGGACCTCGGTCTCGGAGGCCATGGGCCCAACTTACCCCCGCCTGAGGAAAAGGACTGGGGGCATTCCCCAAGCACGGGGCCCGTTGGTGGGGCCGGCGGTCAGACGGCGGCCAGGCCGGCAGCGATACCGTCCCAGACCTCGGTGTCCCCGCCGAGCACGTAGAAGGTCATCCGGTCGACGCAGTCGCCGTAGCGCTTGGCGATCCCGTCGGCGATGGAGTCGGGTTCTCCCACCACGGCGAAGGTGGACAGCATTTCCTCGTCGATCAACTCGGCCATGGCCTGCCAGGCGCCCTCTTTGGACATGCGGTTCAACTCGTCTTGGGCGTCGCCCCAGCCGTGCAAGTCCAGCACCCCCCGGTAGGCCGGGGTGGAGCCGTAGAAGGCGATCTGCTGGCGGATACCGGCTGCCGAGCGGGCCATGGACTCCTCGTCCCCGCCGGTGACCACGAACCCCGGTCCCACGATTTCGAAGTCGTCCATGCTCCGGCCCGCCTTGGCCAGACCTCGTTCCACGGCCGGGATGGTCACCTCGCGGAGGTACTGTTCGGTGCTGAAGGCATGGCAGATGATCCCGTCGCACACTTCGCCGGCCACCTCCGACATCAGTGGGCCGACTGCCGATATGAAGATCTTCGGGTCGCCGTGCGGGCTGGGTCCCGGATCGAAAAACGGGGTCATCAGCGTGTGGGTGTAGAAGTCGCCCCGGAAGGCCAACTTGGTGCCGTTCTCCCAACAGTCCCAGATGGACCGGATGGCGGTGATCATCTCCCGCATACGGGCTGCCGGCCGCGACCACTCCATGGAAAACCGCTTTGTGATGTGGGGCTTTATCTGGGTCCCGAGACCCAGGATGAACCGACCCCTGCTGTACTGCTGGAGGTCGTAACCGATGTTGGCCAGAGTCATCGGATTCCGGGCCAGGGCCACGGCGATCGAGGTTCCCAGTTCAATACGCTCGGTGTGCTCGGCGGCCACCATGTGGGGCAGGAACGGGTCGTGGCTGGTTTCGGCCGTCCACGCTCCGGCGTAGCCCTTGGCTTCGAGGCGCTGGGCTGAGTCGATGATGGTCTGGAACCCTCCGTCCAAACTAGTTGGGAACGCGGCACCCAGGCCGCCGTCGATCTTCATACCGCGGACGGTAGCCCGAGCCTTCGGCACCGCTAGCGTCCGGACGCCATGGAGCTCCTGCTGGTCCGTCACGCCCTCCCGGACCGGGTCGACAACACTCCGACCGGAGAGGTCGCCGATCCGGCCCTGTCGGCCCTAGGTCTTCGGCAGGCGGCGGTCCTGGCCGAATGGCTGGCCGGCTCGTGGCCCGGAGGGCCCCCGGCCGAGGCGATCGACGCTGTCTATGCCAGCCCAATGGTCCGGGCTCTCGAGACTGCCTCGCCAGTAGCCGAGCGGCTCGGGTGCCCCAAGGTGGTAGAGGGCGGGCTGGCCGAGTACGACGCTGAGGAGGTGGTCTACATACCGGTGGAGGAATTACGGGCTGCTCGTGACCCACGTTGGTTCGAGTTGGTCTCTGACGAGGCCATCCCGGATCTGGCCGACTTCCAGGCCCGGGTGGTGGTCACCGTCGAGGCGCTGGTAGCGGCCCACTCTGGGCAGCGGCTGGTACTGGTCTGCCACGGAGGGGTGATCGGCGCCTACCTGGCGTACGTACTCGGCATCCAGCGGGTGCTGTTCTTCGAGGCGGGTTATACCTCGATCAGCCGGGTGCTGGCCGCCTCCACGGGCGAGCGGTCGGTCGCCTCGATGAACGAACTGGCCCACCTCCGGGCGGCCGGCGTGCCCCTCTACGGAGACGGCAACTGAGGGTTCAGTTCCGGGCGGTCGCGGAAGTAGTCGAGGGACTCCGGGTTGGCCAGGGCCTTCAGGTTGGTTACCGGGCGTCCGGCCACTACGTCACGCACCGCCAACTCGACCAACTTCCCTGACCGAGTTCGGGGCAACTCCTCCACCCGGAGGACTACCGCTGGTACATGCCGGGGCGAGGCCTGGGCCCGGACCGCCGATCGGATACGTTCCACGAGGCCCCCATCGAGGTCGAGACCCCCGGTGGTGACGACAAAGAGCACGATTCGGCTGTCGCCCTCCCAGTCCTGTCCTACCGCCAGGCACTCCACGACCTCATCCAGTTGCTCGACCGGCCGGTAGATCTCGGCGGTGCCGATTCGCACCCCTCCCGGGTTGAGGGTCGCGTCGGATCGGCCGTGGATGACGATTCCGCCCTCCGGGGTCCACTGGGCGAAGTCGCCCTGGTGCCAAGCGCCCGGGAACCGGTCGAAGTAGGAGGCCCGGTACTGACGGCCGTCGTCGCCCCACAACCCGAGCGGCATCGACGGGAATGGCGAGGTGCACACCAGTTCTCCGGGCTGGTCCGTACCTAGCGGTTGGCCCGCCGGGTCGTAGACCTCAATGGCCATCCCCAGGGTGGGCCCCTGGATCTGCCCGGCGTACACCGGCCCGGTCGGGTTCCCGCCGACCAGGCACCCGCACAGGTCCGTTCCTCCCGAGATCGACGCCAGGTGCACGTCCGCCTTCCAGTCGGCGTGGACGTGCTCGAAGCCCTCAGGGTTGAGAGGGCTGCCGGTGGAGCAGATGGTACGCAGGGAACCAAGGTCGTGGCTCTCGGAGGGCCGGATACCCGACTTTCGGACTGCGTCGACGAACTTGGCCGAGACTCCCAGCAGGGTGATGGCGCAATCGTCGACCAGGTCGAACAGGCGCTCCGGCCCGGGGTGGAACGGAGAGCCGTCGTAGAGGACCAGGGTGGCGGCACTGGCAAGCCCGGAGGCCAGCCAGTTCCACATCATCCAGCCGGCGGTTGTGAAGTAGAAGATGTGGTCGCCGGCCCTGACGTCGCAGTGCAGGCGGTGTTCGATGAGGTGCTTGAGCAGGATCCCGCCGGCCCGGTGGACGATGCACTTCGGAGTACCGGTGGTTCCCGACGAGTAGAGAACGTACAGCGGGTGGTCGAAGGGCAGTCGCACGAACTCGGGCCGGTCCGCCGGGTGGTCGGCCAGGAAGTCGGCCAGAGTGGTCGACCTGTTCGGGAGCGGGCCTCTTGTCTCCAGTTGATCGGCGTCGGGAACTACAACAATCCGAGGGAGGGTGGGCATCCGGTCGGCGAGGTCGGACAGCCGGGAGGTGACGTCGTGATACCGGCCGGCGTAGTGGTATCCGTCGGTTGCGAACAGCACCACCGGTTCGATCTGGCCGAACCGGTCCAGCACTCCATCAACCCCGAAGTCGGGGGAGGTGGAGGAGAACACGGCGCCCAGCGACGCGGTGGCCAGCATCACCGCGTAGGTCTCGGGAACGTTGGGGAGCCAAGCTGCCACCCTGTCGCCAGGTCGAATCCCGGCTTCCCGCAGTGCGCTCTGTAAGCGGGCCACCAGTGCACGCAGTTCGCCCCATGAGAGGTCCCGGCGCCGGCCGTCCTCCCCCCGGAACAGAATCGCTGGGTCGTCATCGTCACCGTGGGCCATCAGGTTCTCGGCGAAGTTGAGGGAGGAGTCGGGGAAGAACCGGGTGTCGGCCAGCCGGTCGCCCTGCACCATCGCCGGGCCGTCGCCCTGCTCGCCGATTACGCCGCACCAGTCCCAGGCCGTCGACCAGAAGCGTCCTGGGTCCTCGACCGACCAACGGTGCAGGTCCCCATACCCGCCCTCGACGCCGGCTACAGCCCGGAAGTCAGCCAGACGGGCGGAGGCCGTCCGGGCCTCGGAGGGTTGCCACACCGGGTCGGTCACCCGGCGGAGCGTAGCCACCCCCTGTCGGTCGGGACCGGGCCCTCGCATTGGGGTCGTTCTCACTGATTCCCGAATCCTGGGGAACCCCCTAGGCTGCACCTGATGGCCCATGACAACCCCCGGTCGGACGACGTGCACGCCACGGTGTCCCGCCGCTTGCGGGCTGCGGCCATGCGCTACAGCAGGTCTCGCCGAGCGGTGGTCGATGTGTTGGCAGGGGCCGGTCGTCCGCTAACCCTTCCGGAGATCCTGGTGGCCGGGACCGGCTACGGCCTGGCCCAGAGCTCTGCCTATCGGAATCTCGGCGAGCTCGTCGACGTCGGGGTGGTCCGCCGCCTGACCTCCGGGGACGACCACGGTCGTTTTGAACTCCACGAATCACTCACCGGGCACCACCACCACCTGGTCTGCATGGTCTGCGGCAGGGTCGAGGACTTCGAGGCGCCGGAGGAGTTTGAGGCGGGGATCAACATGCTGGTCGAGACAGCGGCCCAGCGGGGGTTCGTCGTTGACGGACACCTCTTCGACATGGTCGGCCGCTGTGCCACCTGTTCCTGAACCACCCGGACGGCAACGATCCGAGGAGCCCCATGTTCTTAAAGCGCCCCGCAGCCCGGGTGGTCCTCCTGGACCGGTCGGCACGGATCTTCATGGTCAACGCCGAGGATCCCCTCGACCCCTTCAAACCGGCCTGGTGGGAGATCCCGGGTGGGGGCATCGGACGCGGCGAGGACAGCGCTGCCGCGGCTGCACGCGAGCTCTACGAGGAAACTGGGATTGCTGACGTCGAGATGGGTCCGGTGATCTGGACCCAGCGGGTGCAGTTCACCTTCGGCGGCTACTACTTCGACAGTGACGAACGGATCCACGTGGCATGGTGTGACGGAGGCGAGTACCGGCCACAACACCTCGAGGCCCTGGAGGCGGCGGCCTTCCTGGGGGCCCGTTGGTGGGAGGTGGACGAACTGCTGGTTTCAGAAGAGCCGGTCCTCCCGGCCCTACTTCGGGACCATCTGGCTCCGATTGCCGCTGGCGAGTTGCCGGTTGAGCCGATCGACATTTCACCGGTTCCCATCGACTGAGCGCGACAGTTGGCCCTCCGGGTCAGGCCAGTCGTTCGAGACCGCCCCAGGCTAGGCGTGCCGCTAGCGCCGCCATCTCGTCGGCCGACCGACTCCGACCCTGGCCCATCCAGTGGCGGATCATGCCCTCGGAGAGTCCGTTAACGCCCGATGCCATGGCCAGGGCGTCCTCCCGGCCAGCGTCGTGGATGATACGGGCCACCGTCTCAGCGAATGCGGCCTGGATGCGCAGGGCATCGCCCCGGAACTCCGGTTCGGCCCCCAGCTTTGACTCGTAAAGCACTGCGAATGCGTCAGGTTCGTCGTCGAAAAACCGGAAGAACGCCCGGAAGCCGGCCTCCACCCGGTCGCGCGAGGTCTCCTCGGTGAGGACCGCAGCCACGATCGAGCTGTGGAGGCGGTCCCCGACCCGGTTGAGGACCTCGACCACCAGATTGTGCTTGGAGGCGAAGTGCTGGTACAGGACTGGTTTGGTTACCCCGGCTTCAGTGGCCAGAGCGTTCATCGAGGTTTCGTGGTATCCGTCGCGGGCGAAAACTCTTAAGGAGATGTCGAGCAACTGCTGTCGCCGCTCGGCGGCCGGCATGCGAACCGGAGCGACGGTGGCCTGGACCATGGATGGACCGTAGCCACCCGCTTGTCCCCCAATGCAAGCCGGTCGCCGTCAACTGTCCCGTTCGGTTTCCTCCCGCTCGGCCCCCCGGACGGCGTAGTGCAACAGGATGGCCGGGGCCAGCACCGCCGAGCCTCCGACCAATAGCCCGATGACCACCGCGGAAATACCGTCGGTGAAGTCTGTGGCTAGCCCTAAGACCAGCATTCCGATCGACAGCGCGAAGGTCAGGTAGCCGACCCGCCGGCCGAGGTTCGCCAGCCGGGCCAGCCGGGCCCGGCGGGCCATTAGCGGATCCTCAGGACCGGACACCGGGGCCTTGCCCCCTCTGGTCGGCCGCCGTAGTCCGCTCATCGTTTAGAGCCCCGTGCTGTTCCCACTAACTCGGCGTCACCGCCCAGGTGCACGTAGCAATGGACGCCCCGGAAGCGGGCCACGTCATCCTCGAAGTTGGTCCGGGACGGGGTCAGGAACCCAAGTTCCAGCTCGGACAGTTCATAGATCTCGTCTACGAAGTCGCTGAACGCTCCGTAGCACTCGGCGGTAGCAAAAGCGTCCATCTCCCGGTCGCCGGGCCAGGGCGCCCCAGCCCGGGCCGGGTGTTCGGCCCGCAGGTAGATCTCTTTTTGGTGAGGACCTGCGCAGTCCACCTTCGTGTCGATCTCGATGACGCGTTCGTCGTTAGACCACGAGTACTGGTTGAAACAGTCCCCGGCGGCTAGGTCGTGAAGGTTGACCACCGCACCTACCCAGTCGGGGGCCGACTCGTTGGGCACCGTCGGTCGGGTCTCGACGAGGCTGGTGGTGGAAGTCGGTCCCGGCTGTTCGCCGGCTTCCTCCCCGGCGTCGGTGCAGCCACCCGCGGTCAGTGCGAACAGCACCACGATTGCCCGTCCGACGAAGCGCCCGGCGATCGGACGGCGGGCACCCTGCATGGCGTCAGGCTAGGGGTGCTGTGATGGCCTCGCCGGTACGGTGACGGAATGTCAGTGGTGGAACTCCGGGGCGTGGTGGCCGTCCTTGGTCGGTTCCCGGCCCTCGCCGGGCTGGACCTGACAGTGGCGGCCGGGGAGACGGTGTTGGTGCAGGGACCCAATGGTGGCGGGAAGTCGACTCTGCTGCGACTGTGCGCCGGCCTGGTCGTCCCGACCCGTGGGGAGGCCAGGGTGCTGGGCTTCGACCTGGTGGTCGAGCGCCATGCCGTGAGGCGCCGGGTTGGGCTGCTGGGCCACGCTACCGGCCTTTATGACGACCTCACAGTGGCCGAAAACGTGATCTTCTGGGCCCGGGCGGCCGGGCTGGGCCGGGCCGCCGAGGCTAGGGCCAACTGGGCCCTCGGCCGCCTCGGACTGGACGGCCCATTGGCCGACCAAGCGGTGCGCACCGTATCGGCCGGGCAGCGGCGGCGAACGTCGCTGGCCGCGCTCGCCGTACGGCGTCCGGACCTGTGGCTACTGGACGAACCACACGCCGGCCTCGACCAGGAGGGTCGGGACGTCGTCGACGACCTGATTGGCGAAGCGGTGGCAGCCGGGGCGACGGTGATCGTCTCCAGCCACGAACTGGATCGGGTGCGCCGCCTCTCCCCTCGGGTAGTCACCCTGGCTGGCGGGACCTTGGTCGGGGACCGCCTGGGGGTGGTGCGGGATGCGTGAAGTGCTGGCCGACCTGAGTTTGGTCGCCGCCAAGGACCTGCGGATCGAGTTCCGATCCCGGGTGCTGGCCAACCAGGTAGCACCGTTCGCGCTGCTGGTGTTGGTGCTGTTCGGGGTGGCTCTCGACGCCGACCAACGCACCCTTCGGAGTTTTGCCCCAGGGCTGTTCTGGGTGGCCGTGCTGCTCTGTGCCCTCTTGGCCGTACAGCGCTCGGTGGCCGTCGAACGGGCTGACGATGCGGTAGTCGGCCTGCGGCTGTCGGGGATGTCGCCCTCCGCCCTGTTCCTAGGTAAGGCAACGGCGGTGCTTGTGCAACTCCTAGTCCTCGAGGTGCTGTTGACCGGGGGGATCATCGTCCTTTACCGGTCGTCGGTGGAGGACGTCGCGCTGCTGGTACTGACCGGGTTAACGGCCGGAGTGGCCGTGGCAGCCGCCGGTACGCTCTACGGCGCGATGGCCGCTGGCCTAGGGGTCCGCGAGACCCTCCTTCCGATCCTCTTGCTGCCGGTGCTGGCCCCCGTGCTCATTGGCGCCACCCGGGCCTTCGACGACGCGCTAGGAGCCGCCGCGGTTGACGGATGGGCCTGGCTGGTGCTGCTGGCCGGCCTGGCGGTGGTCCTCACGCTGGTCGGGGCCTTGGCCTATCGAGTACTGGTCGAGGACTGAGGGAGGGTCCGCAGTGGACATTCTGGCGACCGAATCCCGGATCACTACGGGCTCGCGGGGGACGCGGCTACTGGGCCTAGCAGCCCTGGCCGGTGTGCTGGCACTCCTGGTGTTCGCGTTCGTGCTGACCGATCCCGACGTGCGTACCCATCCGACCTCCGGTGAGGAGTTCGGCCAGTTCGACGCGGTGCGCCTCCTGTACCTGCATGTACCGATGGCCATCCTCACCTACGCGGCCTACGCGCTGTGCGCCGCGGCCAGTGCCGGGTATTTGCTCCGGAGGACCCCGTGGTGGGACGTGACGGCCCACGCGGCCGCCGAAGTGGGCACCCTGGTCTGCGCCCTGGTGTTGGTCACAGGGTCGATCTGGGGTCGGCCAGTCTGGAACACCTGGTGGGAGTGGGGCGACGTGCGCCTGATGACGACCCTCCTGTTGTTTCTGTTGTTCCTGGGCTACCTGGCCTTGCGGCGGGCCGCCGTCGATCCCGAGTCGGCAGCCCGCCCGGCCGCGGTGGTCGCCCTAGTGGCGGTGCTGGATATCCCGTTGGTAAACCGGTCGGTGGAGTGGTGGGAGAACCGGACCCTTCACCAGAAGTCGACACTGGCCGAGTTGAAGATCGAGGACCTGACCCTTTTCACTCTGGTTCTGGGGATCGTGGTCTTCGGGCTGGTCGTGACCTGGCTGTTGTTGCACCGGTTCCGGGTCGGCTGGTTGGAGCGGGCCGAGGTGACCCACGGGATCGACCGGGCCATCGCCGAGCGCCGTGGGGTTGCCTCAACCACCGGAGTCGACTCGACGGTCGGGCAGACGAGGGAGGAGTCGTGACCCACCTCGGCTACCTACTTTCCGGGTGGGGAATTGCACTTGGCGTCCTAGCCATCTACGCCCTACGGCTGGTACGGCGCGGTCGGCGACTCAGCGCCCGGGTGCCGCCGGCCCACCGGCGGTGGATGCAGTCACCGGGAACCAGTGGTGACTGACCTCCCACCGTCCGACCTAACCCCCCGTGCTGCGCGCCCCGAGCGACGGGCCCGGCGGGCCCGGTCGGCTCTACTGGTCGCCCTGGTAGTTGTTGCGGTGGTCGGTGTGCTGGTACGCACCCTCGACGACGCATCGCTGTTCTTCTACCCGGTCGACGAGGCAGTGGAGTTGCGGGCCGAACTGGGCGAGGAACGCTTCCGGGTAGTGGGCAGCCCACAACCCGGAGTGGTGGAGGCTGTCGCCGACGGTCGGACGGTAGTGGTGTTCACTTTGTGCGTTGGCGAGGTCCTCGCTGACGTGGTCCACGAGGGCGATCCGGCGGAGTTGTTCCAACCCGGCGTGCCGGTGGTCCTGCAGGGAACCTGGCGGCGGGAAGACCCACCTTTGTTAGACGCTCTCGACCGACCAGCCGCCGACGGCTGGCACCTGCAGACCGACCATATGGTGGTCAAGCACGACAATGACTACCGGGCTGAAGGGGCGGAACTGGAGCCCTGCGGTACCGCTCCGTGAGCGCCACGGGTTGACCGTTCGGTGAACGCTGCCCTCGGCTCGGGATTCGTCGCCCTCGGGCTGGCTGCGTCGATTGTCGGCCTGGCCGCCCAGGCGGTGGGACTAGCCACGGGCCGGGCCCGGTTGCTGGCCCGGGCGCCGGCCACCGTCGTCGTGCTGGCCGTGGCGGCCGTCGGCCAAGTGGCGGTTATGGAACGGGCGCTGATTACCAGGGACTTCACCGTGGCCTACGTCGCCCAGCACGGCAGCCACCGGACACCCGCCCTGTTCAACGTAGCCACCCTCTGGTCGGCCCTGGAGGGGTCGATCCTGCTGTGGGTTCTGGTACTCGTCGGATACTTGGTGATGGTGGCCTGGCGGTTCCGGCACCGTCTGGCCGACCCGCTCGTCGGGTGGGCCTTGTTGGTGCTCTTCGCGGTGTGCACTTTCTTCTTCGTGCTGCTCGCCGGGCCGGCCCACCCGTTCGCCTCCTTTGACCCGTGGCCGGGTTACGACGGTCCGGGGCCCAACCCCCTCCTCCAGAACCACGTGCTCATGGCCTTCCACCCGCCGATCCTGTACCTGGGCTACGTCGGTTTCACGGTGCCGTTTGCCTTCGCCATCGGGGCACTAGCCACCGGCCGGATCGGGGAGGGATGGTTGGTCGAGACTCGTCGTTGGACGCTGCTCGCCTGGACGTGCCTCACGGCCGGGATCATCCTCGGAGCTTGGTGGTCCTACGAGGTGCTGGGATGGGGCGGCTACTGGGCGTGGGATCCGGTGGAAAACGTCTCGTTCCTGCCCTGGCTGACCGGCACGGCGTTCCTTCACTCGGTGATGGTCCAGGAGCGGCGGGGGATGCTCCGGGTCTGGAACCTCTCGCTGCTGTGTTCCACCTTCGCCTTGACCATCCTGGGCACGTTCGTCACTCGCTCCGGAGTCCTCGAGTCGGTGCACTCGTTCACCGAGTCGGGCATCGGCCCGCTGCTGCTCGGCTTCTTCGCCCTGGTGGCTGCGGTCAGCGTCGGCCTGATCGCCTGGCGGGGCGACGACCTCCGGAGTGAGGGATCGATGGCCTCACCGGTGTCGCGCACCGGGGCCTTCCTAGGTAACAATCTGCTGTTCGGGGCGTTCGCCTTCGTCGTGTTGCTGGGGACGGTGTTCCCGCTGCTGGTCGAGGCGACCACCGGTGACCGAATCTCGGTTGGCAACCCGTACTTCGAGAAGATGACGATGCCCATCGGGTTCGCCCTGCTGTTCCTTATGGCTATCGCACCGGCCCTGCCATGGGGGAGGGCTGACTCCGGGGTTTTGTCTAGAGGCCTGCTAGCCCCGGCAGCCACTGGTGCGGCTGCCTTGCTCGTTGCTGTGGCCGTGGGCAGCCGGGGTTGGGCGCCCACCCTGGCCGTGGGACTCGGCGGGTTCGCGGCCGGCGGGGCACTACGGCCCCTGCTGAGGGCGGTGCGGTCCGGGGGCCTCTGGGGCCTCCTCGGCCGGTCCAGTGGTGGCATGGTGGTTCACCTTGGAGTGGCGATCGTGGCCGTCGCTTTCGCCTGCTCGTCGTCTTTCATCCGCCAAGCCGAGTTCCGCTTCGAGGCACCAGGCGACCAGGCGACCATCGCCGGCCACCAGCTCGTCTTCGACGGCCTTGTGGAGGTCGAACGACCGGAAAAGACCGAGATCCAGGTCGGGCTTTTTGTCGATGGCCAGCGATATGCACCGGCCATCAGCCGGTTCCCGTTCGGAGGTCGCACAATCGGTACGCCAGCCACCCGTTCCTCGTGGCGCGATGACGTACAACTAGCGGTCCTCGCCGTTCCTGACGACCGTGGTTCGGCGTCCACGGTGGTGCGGGTGACCGTCCAGCCGTTGGTGTGGTGGCTCTGGGTGGGCGGTGGGGTGATGGTCGTGGGCACACTGCTGGCCGCCGTGCCCGCCCGACGCCGGAAACCCGCTGGTCGGGGCGACGGGGTGTTCGCCACCGAGGGGGTGAAACGGTGAACACTGTTCGGGCCGCGGCGCTCGGTGTTGCCGTGATGGTCGCCGTGATGGTCGCCGTGTTAGCCACCGGCCGGTCGGGACCCGATCGGATGGCCGCCCACCTGGTGGGGCAGCCAGCCCCTCCGGTGGTCGGAACCACCATCGACGGCGACCGTTGGGATCTCGACGACCAGCGGGGCCGCTGGGTGGTGGTGAACTTCTTCTCCACCACCTGCGTACCGTGCGTACGGGAGCATCCAGAACTGGTGGCATTCGCCGATGCTCACCGGGCGGTCGACGACGTGCGGGTGGTCAGCGTGGCCTTCGACGACCGGGCCTCGGCGGTAGAGGCGTTCTTCCGGGAACGGGGAGGGGACTGGCCGGTGTTGGCTGCGACTACCGGTCGGATTGCCGTCGACTGGGGTGTGGTGGCTGTACCTGAGTCCTACCTGGTGGCACCATCTGGTTACGTGGCCGCCAAGGTGGCCGGTGGGGTCGAGCGCGCCGATCTGGAATCACTGCTTTCCCGGGCGGGCGCTGAGGGATGAGCGGTCCGGTCCGCCCCAGGGTAATCCGCCTGGCCTGGCTGGCCGTCGCCCTGGCCATCGCCGGTGCCCTGGCCATCGCGGTGGCCGCGGACCGGCCGGCCTTGACGAATGCCGACCGGGTCCGCCAGTTGGCCGAGGACTTCGCCTGCCCGGTCTGCGCCGGCCAGTCGCTGGCCGAGTCCGACGTTCCGGTGGCCCGAACCATTAGGGCCACCATCTCCATCCTGGTCGACGATGGGGTCGGCGACGACGAGGTGCGCTCCCTGCTGGTCTCCCGGTTCGGAACCGACATCGACTACAACCCGTCGGGCTCGGGGCTGACCGGGGTGGTGTGGGTGCTCCCCGTGGTGATCGGCGGAGTGGCGGTGGGGCTCCTGGCCCTGGCCGTTCGGCGGTGGCAAGGATTTCGGACCGCTGCCCGGACTCGGAGTGTCCTGGTCGGGACGGTCGGGTTGGCCGTGCTGGCCGGGTTGGCCCTTGCCGGGGCGGCTGGCAGCCGGCGGGGTGACGATGCTCTTTCCGGCGACATCCGGGCCTCGACGCGGAGCTTGCTTGTCGAGGCGTTGGTGGTCCCACCAGCCGAGGCGATGGAGATCTACGACCGGGTGCTGGAACTCCAGCCGTCGAACGTAGAGGCTCTGGCCTACCGGGGTTGGGCGGCCTGGCGTGGTGGTGACCCCGGGTCGGCTCGGACCGACCTCGACGACGCGGTGACCCTTGACCCGTCCTACCCGGACGCCCGGGTCTTCAGGGCGTCCCGACGACTCGCCGAAGGTGACGCGGCTGGGGCCTCTGAAGATCTGACAGTGCTCGACGGGCTCGACGCCCCGCCGATCGTTGGCGATCTGGTGGTCGCCAGCCGGTTGAGGGAGCGGGTGGCCGACGAACTGGCCCGGTCGGGTGAGGTGGTGACAGCGCTCCAATTGTTGGACTCTGGCCTGATTGTCCTCGAGGGTTCGGATCCCCGTCGAGCCGCTGCGCCACTGCTGGCTCACCGGGGGTGGCTTTTGGCCACCACGGGCGACCGGGCCCTGGCCGAGTTGAGTCTGCTGTCCCTCGACGAGGCGATCGCCCTTGACCCGACCGACCCCTACGCCCTGGCTTACCGGGCGGTGACCCTCCACCTTCTCGACCGGAGGGAAGCGGGTTTGCGCGACGCGGACGCCTTCACCGCACTCATCGACCAGCCCCCTGAGTTGCTCGAACTGCTCGTCTCCCGGGGCCTCCTGACCGGTACGGGGGACTAGCCACCTGCGTCAGGCGGTGTTCATGCGGTCGGGGGATGGTGGTAGCGGCCCTCAACGACGACGCCTCCCCGGCAGGACAGTTCCCACACCGAGCCCTCGGCGTACCCCCGATCCCCGTGGGTCGGCACCCCGGTCAGCATCAGGTTGTGGAGCATCTCGGAGATCATGTCCCCGTGACTGCACAGGACGGTCGCGTCGCTCTGGTCGTCGCCCCTCGCCTGGGTCTCGACGAGCCGAAGCGCCTGAAGAGACGCTCCTTAGTACAGCACCGGGCCGGGGTGACCTCCAGGCCGGCCCGCCGGGCTAGCGGCAGGACGGTCTGTTGGCACCGGACGGCCCGACTGGATAGCACGACCGACACCGGGAAGTCGGCGAAGGCCTCGGCCAGGGAGGCCGCCTGGGCGGCACCGCGGGGGTCGAGGGGCCGGTCGGCGTCGTCACCCTCCCAGGCGAGGCGGTTGCCGGCCGAGCCGTGGCGGACGACAAGGATGCTCACGTCGCGGTGGTTCCTCCCGGTGGGTTATCGCCGACCGGTTCGGGCGGGATCGGCACCACCCAGGTGTCAGACGGTGACGTCGGTGATGCAGACGTCGTCACCCATGGGAAGGGACGAACTCAGTTCGGTCTGAGCCTCACCGTAGAGCACGCCGAGCATGCCGCGGACCAGCCCTCGGTCGACAGCGCAGATCACTGGATGCTCGATGGGGGCCCCGCCGAACGGGCAGTGTTCGGACACGATCCGCAGTCGACCGTCGCCGTCGGGTTCGGCTCGGGCGGCGAAGCCGTGGGCGGTGAGGGCGTCGGCGACGGTGTGGAGTGCCGAGCGGAAAGACCGCTGGACATCTTCCGGTCCGAGTTGGGCTGCCATCGAAGCGCCCACCTCGGCGCCCACCTCTTCGGCTAGGCGTTCGGCCTCGGTGTGCGGCAGTAGGGCCAGGGCCCGGCCCAGGAGGCTGACCAGCACAGTGTCCTGGCGAACCGGCAACTCCAGCGGGGTTCCCGGGTCGGCGACCCGGTAGTGCTTGGAGGGGCGCCCGGCACTGGCCCCTTCGGCGCGCGCCACCTCGACCTCCAAGTAGCCGCCGGAGGCGAGCTTGTCGAGATGGTGCCGGGCCACATTCGGGTGCAGGTCGAACCGGGCCGCGGTATCGGTGGCTGTCACGCCTTCGGACAGTTCGCGGACGTGGAGGTAGATGTCCCGGCGGGTCGGGTCGCCGAAGGCACCCGTGATGGCGGTGACCGCGGAGGCGAACTCGGTCGGCGTGAGGGGTGCCCGGTCCACGTCGCTAGCCTACTGAAGCACAGCCCTGCCGGCCTCCGGGCCGGAACATGGCCCCTTGTTCTGAGGAGTTTCGTGCCGGTCAGCCAAGCCGAGGTGGTCGAGGCCCTGCGACCGGTTCAGGACCCTGAGTTGCGGCGCAGCATCGTCGAATTGGGCATGGTACGCGAGATCACGGTGACCGGGGCGTCGGTCGGTGTGCAGGTTGCGCTCACAATTCCGGGTTGTCCCCTTAAGGCGGAGATCACCGGCGCGGTCGAGAGGGCGGTGGCCACCCTAGGCGGAGTGGACCACGTGGCAGTGGAGTTCATCTTCATGACCGACGCCGAACGCGAGGCGCTCCGCCGACACCTGCACGGTGATCCGGCGGCCAGCGCCGGCACCAATCCCACGGTCGGACACTCGGAGGGACGGGCCGTGCCTTTTGCCGAGGCCAACAGTTCCACCCGGGTGCTGCTGCTGGCCTCGGGGAAGGGAGGGGTCGGCAAATCGTCGGTGACGACCAATCTGGCTGTGGCGCTCGCCGCGAGGGATCGCGACGTGGCCGTGGTCGACGCCGATGTGTGGGGTTTCTCGATCCCGAGGATGCTCGGGGTCAACCAGTCGCCGACGGTGATCGACGACATGCTCATCCCGCCGGAGGCCCACGGGGTGCGGTGCATCTCGATGGGGTTTTTCGCTGACGAGGACCAACCGGTGATCTGGCGAGGTCCGATGCTCCACAAGGCGCTCGAACAGTTCCTCACCGACGTCTACTGGGACGAACCCGACTTCCTTCTGGTCGACCTGCCGCCGGGCACCGGCGACATCTCGATCTCGCTGGCCGGGTTCCTTCCCACCTCGGAGATGTTTGTGGTGACCACCCCTCAGCCGGCCGCTCAGAAGGTGGCCCAGCGGGCGGCCTTGATGGCTGAGAAGGTCCACCTGGGGGTGTGCGGCGTGATCGAGAACATGTCCTGGTTTACCGGTGATGACGGCACCCGCTATGACCTGTTCGGTTCAGGTGGCGGCGTGGAGTTGGCCGAACGGTTTGGTGTGCCGCTCGTTGGACAGATTCCCCTGGTCCCCGAGCTGCGCGACGGCTCCGATACGGGCCGTCCGGTTGCGGTCGACCCATCGACCGAGATCGGTGGGGTGTTCGCCGAAATGGCCCGGGTGGTCGACGAGGACCTCCGGCCCACCAAGCGACGCCACCGTGAACTAAAGATCGTCTAGCCGACCGGAACGAGGAGACCATCGTGGACGTGCGGATCGGGGTGATTCATATCCCTAAGGAACTCAGCGTCGAAATGCCCGACGACACGGACCGGGAAGACCTACGGGTCCGGATCGACGAAGCTCTGGCCGGCACCGCGGCGACGCTCTGGTTGACCGACACCCGCGGACGCCAGATCGGGCTCCCGTCCGAACGGATCGGCTACGTGGAACTTGGCGCCGACGAGGGTGACCGTCCGGTTGGCTTCGGCTAACCCCTGGGTCGGCCCGCTCCCGGCGGCACCGGCGCGCCACACGAACCGTAGGCTGGCTGAGCATGGCCACCCTGGCTGAACTGGCCCGTCGGCACAGCATCCTCGACGAGGAACGGATCGCCCACCTGCAGGGCCTGACCGGCTGTTGGGGGCTCCTGGCCGACTTGTCCTTCGCCGACCTTGTGCTCTACGCGCCGACAGCCGACGGTCCCGGCGCGCCGATGGTGCTGCTGGGCCATGTTCGGCCCACAACAGGCGCAACCCTGTACCGGGCTGACCTGGTTGGGCAGGTCTACGAACCCGAACGCCGACCGACCGTCGTTGAGGCCCTGGACTCCTCGAAAATTGTCAGCGGCGTTGTGCCGGTGGGGGCGGACCGCCACATCAACCTGATGGCCATCCCGGTGAACCATCGTGGACAGGCCATCGCCGTGGTGGGTCGGGAACGGACCCGGCCGCCCGACCGGCCGCGCAGTGAACTAGAACGGACCTACCTGGCGATCTTCGACCGGTTCGCACTGATGCTCGAGCAAGGTGAGTTCCCGTACCCGGACGAGGACCGCTTCCGGCATCGCACCCCACGGGTGGGGGACGGCCTGTTGTTGGTAGACCGGGCGGGTCGAATCGAGTTCGCCTCACCGAATGCTGTCTCGCTGTTACACCGGCTGGGTTGGCACCGCGGGGTAGTCGGCGCCCGCGTAGAGGAGACTGGCCTTGGCTCCACGATGCTGCGCGCTGCGTTCGCCCGGTGCTCCTCGGTCATTGATGAGATGGAGAGCGGCAACGAGGTAGCGGTGGTCAGCCACTGCTACCCCTTCCTGGAGGGGGGCCAACCCTCCGGGGCGGCAGTGCTGCTGCGCGACGTCACCGAGCTGCGACGTAGGGACCGCCAACTGGTCTCCAAAGATGCCACCATCCGGGAGATTCACCACCGGGTGAAGAACAACCTTCAGACGATTTCGTCACTGCTCCGGTTGCAGGGTCGTCGCCTCGGCTCCGAGGAGGCTCGGGACGCCCTCGAGGAGTCGGTGCGGCGAATCGCGGCAATCGCCGTGGTCCACGAGACGCTGGCCCAGGGCACCGACGGTGAGGTGGCCTTCGACGAGATCGTCCGCCCGCTGGTTGACGTCGTCGAGGAGGGGCTGTCCTCGCCATTGCGTCCGGTGGAGTTTGTCGTCGAGGGTGACGCCGGCGTGCTTCCGGCCCGTGTCACCACGACGCTTGCCGTGGTAGTGACTGAACTGCTCCAGAACGCCGTCGAGCACGCCTTCCACGGCCGTAGGGCCGGCCGAGTGTCGGTGGTTCTGGGTCGGGGGTCGCACGGACTCCTGGTGGAGGTGGCCGACGACGGGACCGGCCTCCCCGAGGACTTCACGATGGACGACTGCGCTGGCCTGGGCCTCACTATCGTGCGGACCTTCGTGGAGGGAGAGTTGGGCGGTTCGATCGACCTGCGGCCGGTGTCCGGTGCCTCGGGCACCGTCGCCGAGGTTCGTGTGCCGGCCGAGGTCCTCGTCGGGGCCTGGGAAGAGGCCCAGGAGCCAGTAGCCGGATGAGCGAAGGCCGTCCCCTGGTCATCGCCCACAGGGGTGCATCGGCTGACCGGCCAGAGAACACACTCGAGGCGTTCACCGAGGCCCGGACCCAAGGTGCCGACTGGGTAGAGCTGGATGTCCGGCGTTCCGCCGACGGGGTGCTGGTCGTCCACCACGATGCCCATCTAGCCGATGGCCGACTCATCCGTGAAACCGTCACCGACGACATGCCGGGGAGCGTGCCCAGCCTGGCCGAGGCATTCGAAGCCTGCGAGGGCATGGGCGTGAACGTGGAGATCAAGCACCTGCCAGGGGAGCCCGACTTCGCCGAGGTGGATCTGGTCTGTGAGGCAGTGGCTGGCCTGGCCGGCGCCTACCGACCAGTCGGGCAACTGCTCCTCTCGTCATTCGACATCTCGGCGGTGGACCGGATCCTGACTGTCGACCCGACTCTGCCGACGGCCTGGCTGGTCGTAGAGCGCTACGGCACGGCGCAGATCCTTGACCGGGTCGAGGCCCACGGGCACGGAGCGATTAACCCGTGGGACGAACTGGTCGATCAAGTCCTGGTGGACGACGCCCACCGGCGTGGCTTGAAGGTGGTGGTGTGGACGGTTGATGACGGCGATCGGATCGTCGAATTGGCCAACTGGGGCGTCGACGGGATCGTTACCAACCAGGTGTCGATGGCTCGTCGGGCCGTCGATGGGGCTTGACGGTCCTCATTCCAGCACCGGCGATCCAAGGGGCACCACCAAGTCGAGCACTGCCGGTTCGTGGCGGAACCTCAACTCGTCTGCTTCGCCAAGGTGGTCACCGTCGACCTGATACGGCAAGGGGCGGTAGCCGCTGACCACCGCCTCGACCACGTCACCCCGGTGGTCCACGACGGGGCTGGCGGCAACCGGCGGACCCGCCAATCCGAGCGCCCGGACCAGGACGGGGATGATCCGGGCCAGGGTCAACGACCGAAAGGTGACCATCGACAGTGGCGAATCAAGTGTGGCGGCGGGGTCCAACGAGAGCCTCCTGGTGCCGAGGTATGTGTATGGGTCGGTGTTGAGGCACACAGTGAACAGGCCGTCGACCCCGGTTGTTTCAGGGTCGCCAAAGGCTTCCTCGTCGGTCCGGCGACTAGAGACCCGAAAGGCGGGCCGACGGCGGTCGTAGTGCCACAACCACGTCTCGGCAGCGGCCACCACGAACAGCGGGTGGCCGGCGAACCGCTTCAGCAGGCCGCCGCGCCGTTCAACCCGCTCGACGACCGCCGCGTCGAACCCGACACCGGTGTGAAAGAGGAAGTAGCGGTCGTTCACCGATCCGAGGCCCACCCGCCGTACCGAGCCGGCCTCCATGGCGTCGAGCAGTGCGCCGGTGGCCTCCACTGGGTCGTCGGGCAGCCCCAGGGTGCGGGCGAAGACGTTGGTGGAACCTCCGGGCACAGCGGCGAGGGCCGTCTGGGTGCCGGCCAAACCGTTAGCCGCCTCGTTGAGGGTGCCGTCGCCACCGAGGACGACTACCACGTCGATGTTGTCATTGGCCGCCCCTTGGGCGAGTCGGGTGGCGTGGCCCCGGCGGCTGGTGGCCGCCACCTCGAGCCGGTGGTCGGCCGACAGGGCCTTTTGGATCACGATCCGGGTGCGGGCCGTCACCGACGAGGCCGACGGGTTCACTATCAGGAGGATCTTCATCGCCTCCTGAGGGTAGCGGGGGTGCCGGGTCCGGTACCGGGGTTCGGCGCCCAGCATGGTGGTCGTCCCAGTCTTCGGTCGGTGGAAGTGCAGGCCGACCTAGGAGCCGGCCTTCGGATGGTGTTGACCGAGTAGGACCGCCTGGCCGGCCACGAGAAGGTCATCAAGGAGCGGGAGGTCACGCGGGTGGAGGAACTTCTGAAGCTGGGTTCTTACAAGCCGATCGCCGTTGACGACCTCACCGGCACCATCCTGGACGGCTACCAAAAGACAGCGGCGGCCGGGCGCCTCGGTCTGGACCTGGTGGCGGTGCTGCCAGTCGACTATCTCTCGGACGAACGGATCACCGGGGAGGTTTGGCCGAAAAGTGGCCGGGCGTCGATCACCAAGGCTGACGTGCTCGAGATGGCCGCGTCGGGCGAGGTGTTTCCGGCTAAGACTTCCCGACAAGTGATGCCTTTCGCGCCGCCGCAGCTGGCCGTGCCGTTAGGACGGCTCGGCCGCCCTAACGGCACGGCCTGACCTGCGAGGGTTAGTAACTGGCTTCGATCGCTCGGTGCGTGTGATTGGACCGCGCGGTAGGCACACTGTCGGCCATGGATGTCGTCGTGTGCGTGAAACAGATTCCCGATCCGGCCGATCCGGGAGAGCTGGATGCCGAGACTAGGACGCTTCGACGAGACGTCAAGTTGATCCTTGACGAGTCCGATTCCTACGGGGTGGAGATGGCTCTCCAGTTGGTGGACTCTGCCGGAGAGGGCGAGGTACGGCTGGTTTCGATGGTGCCGAATAGCGAGATGAGTGGACTGCGCACCGCGCTGGCCATGGGAGCGGCGAGCGCCGTGCTGGTGAGCGACGAAGCCCTGGCTGGCTCGGACGCCCTGTCGACCGCCAAGGTCCTGGCCGCGGCTATCCGACGCAGCGAACCTGACTTGATTCTGGCGGCCACCGAGTCCAGCGACGGTTATACGGGCACCGTTCCGGTACAGGTCGCTGAACTGCTGGGCCTACCGTCGGTGACCTTCGGTCGGGAGGTCACAGTGGCCGACGGGGTGGCGACCGTGAAGCGGCAGACCGAGGCCGGTTACGACGTGGTCGAATGCCCGCTACCTGCCGTGGTCTCGGTGACCGCCGGAGTAGTGGAGCCCCGCTACCCATCCTTCAAGGGAATCATGGCGGCCAAGAACAAGCCGGTCGACGAACTGGACCTAGCCGGCCTGGGCATCGACCCGACGACCGTCGGCTGGTCCGGCGCCCGCCAGGAGATTGTTGACGTTGTGGACGCTGCGGCCCGGGAGTCCGGCGAGGTGGTGGTCGACGAGGGTGACGCCCACGAGCGCATCCTGGCTTTCATGGACGAGCTCAAGGTCCTTTAGGAGGCGACGGTGGGATTCTCGAAGATCTGGGTCCATGGCGAGTCCACCGAGGTCGGCGCAGCCACCATCACCCTGGAGCTACTGGCCAAGGCCCGGGAACTGGCCGACGTGGTGGAGGTGGTCATGGCGGGCGACGCCGACGCGGTGGCCGCCGAGTTGGGCGACCATGGTGCCTCAACTGTCCACACGATCGGTGCCCTCAACGGTGGCCTGGTCGGGCCACGGCTAGCCTCGGCGATCGCCGCGGCCACCGGGGCCGGTGAGGGCCCCAACGTACTGCTGTGCGGGACCACCTACGACGGACGGGATGTGGCCGGCCGACTCTCGGTGAAGCTAGACGTGCCGGTCATCACCAACGTGGTCGACCTGGTCGTTGATGGTGACCGCTTGATTGGCCAGGAGCCGGTTTTCGGCGGAACCAAAGACGTGTTCACAGGGTTCATTGGCGACGGACCGGCCATCTTCCTAGTGCGACCCAAGTCGTTCCCGGCTGAACCGTCCGGTGGCCCGGCCGCCACGGTGGCCGGCCTGGAGGTCGGCGACCTGGGCGGCACCGGCGGCGCGATGGTCGGAGAACGCTTCGCTGAGGAGAGCACTGGGCCTCGTCTGGACGAGGCGAACATCGTTGTCTCGGGCGGCCGCGGTCTCGGCGACGCCGAAAAGTACGAGATGATCGAGACTCTGGCCCGCTTGGTCAAAGGCGCCCCCGGAGCCTCGCGGGCCGTAGTGGACGCCGGTTGGGTTCCCTACGCCTACCAGGTCGGTCAGACCGGCAAGGTGGTCAAACCCACCGTCTACCTAGCCTGCGGGATCTCTGGTGCGACCCAGCACCTAGTGGGGATGAAGGGCTCAGCCAACATCATCGCCATCAATAAGGACGCAGAGGCGCCAATATTCGGCATCGCCGACCTGGGTATCGTCGGAGACGTGCACAAGGTGCTCCCGAAACTCATCGAGGCCCTAGAGGCGCGGGCCTGATCGGGGGGCGGCGGCCGGATCCGTCGTCTCAGAGCAGCGGCCAGGGGATCCGTCGCCCCGACGGGTCGGCGGGAAGGTGGGCTTCCTCCAGAAGCGCCCGGGCCCTGGCCAGTACGGCATCGGTTTCGAGGGTGTTCAGGAGTCGGGCCAGCGGTTCGGGCACTCCCTTGTCGACCAGGCGGCGAAGGTCGTCGAGCAGTCTTTCGGGGACCGGCCAGCCGGCGAAGTCCCAGATCACGGTCCGGACCTTGAACTGGTGGTGGAAGCAGAGAGCGTTGTCGACCGCCCACAGTTGGCCGTCGTGACCGGCCAGCACGTGCCCGGACTTGCGGTCCGTGTTATTAGCCACCATGTCGAAGGCGGCCAGGCGGACCAGTTCGTTAGCGCGGCGGGGGTCGTCGTGGAGCGTGAAGTAGTGCTCGTCGTAGTCGCAGGGGACGAGGAGTTGCACCGACCCCTCGCCGAGGGGCCCGTCGCGCACCACGGTGGGTGGTACGAGGTTCCAGCCGAGATAACGGGCTAGTTCGTAGGCCGCGGCCTCCCGGCGGTACAGACAGGGTGGGAAGTCGTGGAGGCTCCGTTCCCCCCGTCCCGGCTTGTAGACCCCCTGGAGCAGTTGGTCGCCCCGCCGGGCGTCGACCAGGAAGGTGCTGTTTGACGACCACGGCATGCGGCCGAGGATCTCCAAGTCAGCCTCGAGGAGAATCTCGGCGGCTAGGTCCTCGTCGACGGGGCCGCGGTCGCGGAACGGACTGGGGTCCTCCGGTGGGGAGCCGGGCGTTGTGGCGGGCTCAGTTGACACAGGGGCACCATCCGTTGGCTGCCGGGTCCAGGGGCGCCCCGCAAAGTGGGCAGGGGTCACGGCCGGCCTCGATGAGCACTCGAGCCCTCGCGACAAAGGCCACCACCTGGGCTCGGCTCAGCGGGAAACGGGCGTGGGCGGGTTGGACGTCCTCGTCACGCACTAGTTCCTCTGCGAAGAGCACGAGCCGGTCGGAGGACTGGTGGTAAGTAACACCGAGGTTGCCGATCACCCAGTCGGGCTCGCCTGGGTCGTCGAAGTCGGCCTCATCGGCTGCGTTGTCGGATTCGCCGCCGGGAACCGGCGGGAGGTCGTTGAGCATTTTGTCGAGAAACTCGGCGAGGCCGGCCACCTGCT
The DNA here is from genome assembly GCA_022449565.1 of Acidimicrobiales bacterium. GTDB lineage: Bacteria > Actinomycetota > Acidimicrobiia > Acidimicrobiales > MedAcidi-G1 > JAKUSA01. Next base: position 38,931 of record JAKUSA010000010.1, read on the forward strand.
GCTTCTCAAGCTTCAATGACACCACTTGGTCGGTGTGACGGGCCTGGAGGAAGAACACCCGCCGACCCCGGGGGCCCACCGTGCCGGTGGTAAAGGCGTGGGTGTCGTCCCAGTTAATCTCGGGCCGGTCCATCGGTGGCTGACGCTACCGGTGCCCGGCCTGCAACTGCTGTGCCCGGGCAGCGGCCATGTGGTCGAGGTAGACGGTCATCTCCTGGGTGTTGGAGGCCGGGTCGAGGATCCGGGCCCGGTAGACGTCGATGACGAGTTGGGGGACCTCCGGGTGGTCGGGTTGGGCGTACCAGGCCCAGTCGGCCAGATGGCAGGCCTGGGTCAAGTCGTGGTCGATCAGCGTCCGGGCCACCTCGACCAGCGAGTCGACGCCGCCGGCCAGGGCGGCGATGGTCCTGGCCTGGTCGGCGACGGGAGCCGGCGACCAGTGGGAGGGGATGTCGTCCCACCAGCCGGTCCATCGTTTAAGCACCATGCGGGCGATGTCCTGGGGGGAGACGTAGGTGACGGCCAATGTCGGGTGGTCGGCAAAGCGGGCCGGCCAGTTGAGGCAGTCGACGATCTGGTCCTTGCGGAGGCGGGCGTTTAGCCCGTCAACGACCTGGTCGATGATGTGAGCCAAAGCGTCCGCCAAAATTCTGAGTTCGGAGCGGATCATTTCCGAGTTGACGATGGCTTCTCCGTGGCCGGGCAGCATCGCCGTGGCCCCCAGGTCGGCCATCTCCCGTAGGGCGATCACCCACTGATCGGTGCCCCTCTGCACCCGCTTCCCGTTGCCCATGTTGGGCAGGAACCCCTGGTAGTAGTCGGCGGAGTAGAGAGCTTGGCGATCGGGGAGCCACACATAGCACTGATCGTCGGTCTCGGCCGGGTGGTGTACCAGGTGGACGGTCTCGCCTCCGATGTCGAGCCTCAGTACGTCATCGAATTCCACGGTCGGCCACACGAAGTCCTCCTCGCTGGCCGGCAGGTGGTCGGGCGGCTGGTTCATGTACCGGGCGACCATGCCGCGGAGTCGCAGGTAATAGGCGAAGCGTTCGGCGACTTTCCGGTGGGCGACGATGGCCGGCGGACCGGCGGCCATCGTCGCCTCGTCCTCGAGGAGCGCCCAGGTTCCGTAGGCGTGGTCGACGTGGCCATGGCTGTAGACGATGGTGTGGATCGGCGCGTCGGACACGGACCGGATGGCCCCCAGGAGCGCCGGCCCGGCTGGAGCCATTCCGGTGTCGCAGACCAACAACCCAGCGTCGGTTTCGAAGACGGCGCTGTTGACGATTGGTAGCCGCATCAACCACGACCGGGGGGCCACCTCGACGACGTGGGCCTTAGCCCGCAGGTCCTCGACGGCCCCAGGATGGTCCCGGCTGAACATGGCGACCGAGGCGGCCCGGGAGTTCTCCCCGCCGAATGCCCCGCCTTCGGAGATCCTTTCGATCAGAATTGGGTCGTTGCGAATTAGGTCGATCCGGGCCTCGGTGCAAGCTTCTACGTCGCGTTCGATCATCGACGTCGGGTCGTCCACCGGGCCTGTCTCCTGGTCTGTCGGTCTACACCGAGGTCGGGCCACTCGGCGGGCCGGTCGAGTTGACGGTGAGCACCATGGGGCGCTCGGGGGTATGGAGCACCATCGACACCGAGGCGGGCCCCACCACGATGCGCTGAAATAGGTCCAGAGGGGTGCCCAAGGCGCTGGCCAGCGCGGCCTTGATCGGGTCGGCGTGCGAGACACACACGATGGTCCGGCCCGGGTGGCGGGCTACTAGTTCCACCACCTGCCCGGTGATGCGAGCCTGCATCTCTGCGAACGACTCGCCGCCGGGGAAGCGGAATGTCGAGGGTTGGCCTTGCACGGTGGCCCAGGCTTTCAACTTGGCCAGGTCTCCCAGGCGTCGCCCGGTCCAGGAGCCGAACTGGCACTCGTTGAGGCCCCGGGCCGTACGCACTCGCAGGCCCAGTGCCCGAGCGATGGGCGCCGCGGTCTCCCGGGTGCGCTCCATGGGAGAGGTGTATACGGCGGCTACCCCCTTACCGGGGTATCCGGCCGCAGCCTCAGCCAGTTGGGCGGCTACCGCCTCGGCCTGTCGACGACCCTTGTCCGAGAGGTGTAGGCCAGGGGCCCGCCCGGGTAGGCGGGCCCCGGTGGTCGGCGTCCTGCCGTGGCGCACATAGATCACCAGCGTGGAGGCCATGGGTGAATCAACCTACCCTGCGGCAGTGGACGCCTACCCAGTACTCAATGCCCTCCGCGACGAGGTGGTGGCTTGCCGTGCGTGCCCGCGCCTGGTGGCTTGGCGGGAGCAGGTGGCGGTCGAGAAGCGGGCCGCCTACCGCGATGAGGACTACTGGGGACGCCCGGTCCCTGGGTTCGGCGACCCGGCGGCCCGCATCCTCGTCGTCGGCCTGGCGCCGGGGGCCCACGGGGCGAATCGGACAGGGCGGATGTTCACCGGGGACCGATCCGGCGACTTTCTCTACGGGTCGTTACACCGGGCTGGCCTGGCCAGTCAACCCTCCTCCACTGGCCCGGATGACGGACTGGAGTTGGTCGATGTGTTCATCACCTCACCGGTCAAGTGCGTTCCACCGGCCAACAAGCCGACAGCCAGGGAGCGGGCAACCTGTCAGCCGTTCTTCCGACGAGAGGTCGCCGCGTTGTCCAAGGTACGGGTGGTGCTGGCTCTGGGTTCGATCGGATACCAGGCGGTGGCCGGCGAGTTTGACCTACAGCCCCGGCCGGCGTTCGCCCACGGCCTGGAGGCGGACCTGCCTGAGGGTCGGACGGTCCTGTGCTCCTACCATGTCAGCCAGCAGAACACCTTTACCGGCCGGTTGACCGAGGCGATGTTCGATGCCGTGCTGGCCCGGGCGCTGGTCCTAGCCGCCATCTGAACACCTACCCCAGCCGGTAGCCTCGCCCCCGATGTTCGCCCGTCGTCGTTCCTACTCCGGACTGGCCGCCCTGGTGGTCGCGGGGTTCATGGTGGTCAGCTGCGCCAACGATGGCGTTCCAGAGTCTTGGGATGACCAAGCCGACGATTCGGGCCGGGGTCTGGCCATCCGCCAATTCGAGGACGCCTGTATAGAGGCTAACGACGACCTCCCCTCAGCCCGGTCCCAGTCGCTGTGCGCCTGCGTGGTCGACCGGGTTCAGGACGCTGTGACCTACGAGAAGTTCAGGGAACTTGACAGCTTCATCACCAAGCATCGGGACGAGTTGACGGCGGCCATGCTCTCGGAAAACTACGGTTGGTTCACCTCGGCCGTGGAGGCTTGCGGGACCTGATCCCGCTCAGCCGACGAGGCTGGCCGGTAGTCCAGCCCGAGCTGTCGGGTCGGCCCAGGTGGGCCATCGGGCTCGGCTCTTGGCGGAAAGTTTGTGCATGAGGGCGATGGCATCTGGGTCGCTGTCGCCTGGTCGGCCCTCGATCACACCCTCCTCGAGCATCTGCATGATGATCTGGCGGCCCAGTTCGGTGCGGACCACGGTCAGGGTCCAGTCGCTGTATTTTCCGATCCCACCAGTGGAGATATCGGCGTGTTCCGCGGCGAAGTCGGGGCAGAAGTTGCAGCCCTCCCGGGTCCAGGCATGGCATTCCTTGAGGTTCACCTCGTGGTAGTCGCCGTTGCGCATCCAGATCTGGAAGACGCCCTTGATGTTCATCTTGACCATCTCCTCCTTGGGGAGGCGGTACTTGGCCCAGAACAACTCTTCGAAGATGGCGTCGTCGAAGGACTTGGAGCACAGCAGGCCGATGTTCAACTTGATAGGCCGACCGACCTTGCCGACTTTTCGATGCCACATCACCGGTCCGATGGAGGTCTGGCAGCTCATGCCCACGAGGGCCAACGACTCCAGACCCTGCTCTCGTGCCTCGGCCAGGGCCAGGGTGTTGGCCGAGTAGGTGTAGCGGCTGCCGGCCCCGGCCAGGACAGATTCCCGATCGGTGGCCACAGCCGGGACGGCCTTCCAGGCGGCCCGTCCCGCGTCTCCTCCTTCGAGGTGAGAGACGAGCGCCCCGTCGATGACCCCGTTGTCGAGGCACCAGATGAGGATGGCCGACACCAGCCCGCCGTCCTGTCCCAGTTCGTGGACGGCGTCGTCGACAGCCCGGGTCAACAGCACATCCTTGTATACGCCGGACATCTCGTCGTCCTGGCGGCTCCGTCCGAACAGGTGGCGGTCGGCTTCGGTCTCCCAGTCTCGGAACCGGGGGCAGGCCCTGGTGCAGGACGTGCAGCCCTTCTGTCCGTGGACACAGTCGTCGAGCCCCAACTCCTCCTCAAGGTGGAACGGGATGTATTCGCCCGGGGCGTGGTTGTAGCCGATGACGTCGTGGGGGCAGGCGATCACACAACCAGCACAACCGGTGCACAGGCCCGAGTCGATGACCTCGTCGTACAACTCCTTCCACTGGAAGGTCCACCGGGCCTTCGCATCCTCGGCCATTAGACGAACCCTACTGGGGGTCCCCGTGGGGTTTGGCCACCGGTCGGGGGTGGCGTGCCCGGGTCGGGGCGACGATGATCGGTCCGGTGGGAGGAGCTAGGACCTCGTGACCACCTACACCAGTTTCGACCTCGTCGAGTTCTCCCAGCCACCCGGAACTTCCATTAAGCGCCCCTGGCGGGACTCGAACCCACGCACACGGCTCCGGAGGCCGATGCTCTATCCGCTGAGCTACAGGGGCTTGTTGTGTCTTACCTGCAATTCCCCGGCCCTACTCAATATCGATGAAGATGCACTCGCCGGGGCACTCCTCCGCTGATTCGATCACGGCTTCAGCCAACTCGTCGGTCACGGCTGCTGTGCCCTCGGCCATCCGGTAGACAGGCTCGTCGGCGCCTTCGGGCCCGAACATAGACGACCACGCGGCCTCCTTGACGTAGGCCAATCCATCGTCGTGCATCTCGAAGATGTCCGGGCAGATCTCGGCACAGATACCGTCGCCGGTGCACAAGTCCTGGTCGATCCAGACCTTCATGACGCTAAGCATATTGACCACTCAGTATTACCACTATGCACATAGGGGAAATATTGGTTAGTTGATCCAGGCCTTCATTGGGCCAGTCTCCCTTGGAAGATCTTGTGGTTCTTCGGCAACTTGGTGGCCTCACCCGCTGCCCGTCGATGACGATGTTGAGAGCGGAGTTGGATTGGCTCAGCGGTTCCGTGATGGCCCGTGGAGGTTTGCTTCGGATGACCGGTGCGCCCAGGTAGCCGATTGTTTTTGGCCGTGGCCGAATGGGGCTTCCGATCCCATCGAACCTACACGCGGTGTTAATCGCGATTCGGGTAGTCAATCGGACCAGTGTCGCAACAGTTCAAACGAGTAGATACCCGTGCTGTGCCCGTCGTTCCAGGTGATGTTCACGCCCCAGGCGCCGTGCAACTCGGCATCCGTGATCTGTAGCCGGGTCGGACTGCCATGACGGGGCCAGGCTTCCTCACCGCGTTCCCGTAGCGTGCGACACGTCGCGCACGGGCACGACAGGCGAAGTCGCATCAGGTCGAAATCCGCCACGTGTCCGTCAGCGAATGTGACAGTTAGCCCCTGGCCCCGTCTGACGACAAGATCAACGGCGTCGTAACGGTCCTCCACCTGGCCATCATGCCTGCGTGTGTGACGTAGGTCTGGCCACCCACTGGAGGCGGAGATCTAGTGGGCCTATGACCTTCAGGATCATGGAGGAAGTCTCAGTACATCCGGGTGGTGGCCGCCCGTGCGGCTCGGGGCCGGGTCAGCCCCGAGGGTGTAACGATCCGGTCGGCCTCAAGCTCTTTGGCCAGGGCGGCGAGATACTGGGCGACAGCAACCGGACCGGAGCGCCCGGCCTCTTCATCAACTACCGGGTTGTAGTTGGTGTTGGTGTTGATGTCGTAGGTGACGAGTCGCCAATCTTCGGTCTCGATGAATTCGAAGCCTGCAATCCCGATGTCCCAGTAGCGGCAGAACTCCAGATAGCGATCAATGATCGGATCGCTGAAGCCCTCACGCCAGTGGAAGAGGCTCGCCGCTGGTAGTGCGTCAGCAGGACACAACTCGAAACTCTTCCTGGTGTCTTCACACTCATCGGCGGGGCAGAGCTCGAACCCGGCACTCGTGTCGGCGGTGAGGGCATAGAGGAACTCACCACCGACGATCTCGACCCGCGTGATGTACCCCTCGGCCGGGTGGACGTATTCCTGCAGCAGTGTGATCCCGTCGACTGGACACTCAAAGTCGGATCCGTCGACATAGTCATCGAAGTCCTCGAAGCGATCGAAACGCCGCACCCCTAGGCCCTTGCCGCCCTGGTTGTGCTTGGTGATGAACGGCAGGACCATGCCTCTCGCTCGTGTCTTAAGGTCGTGTCGGCCAATCACCGCGACAGTGGACGGGACGTCGAACCCGAAGGCCCGTAGTGCCGTGTGCTGATCGATCTTGCTCATCTCCATCTCCACTACCCGCCGCCCGTTGACGACAACGCGGCCGTAGCTCTCGAGCCAACTCAGAACCGACCGTGTGTAGTCCTTGGCTGCGACATGACCCCGGGTGTGCGACGAGGCGCTCATCCGCGAATAGAAGACACCCTCCGGCGGCGCGGCGTCGAGGTCGAGAGCACCCTCAACGAGGTACCACTCCTCCCACGCCACTCCCTCGACATCGAGCGCGTCAGCAAAGGGAGGCAGCCACTCCGAGTTCTCGTGGATCACGAAGACCTTGGACATTGATGATCGCACCCGTCGTGAGTCAACCCTAATTCCTGATCAATCTTATCGGGATTAATCTGGAGTAGAAATCTCGGCCGAAGTCCCCGATTCTCCGATGCGAACGGTCTGGGTCGGTATTGAGGTGCCCTATGCAACTGATCGACTCCAGGTAGGTCCTTAGAACGATCAGTGACGTCGGTCTATGACTAGGCGCTGTTTTTCGCGAGACTCAGGACCGTGTGCTCGGACCCGCCCGACGACCTGGCCAGCGAGTTTGCCCGACTAGTGGCCGAACTGGGCCGGGAGCGAGCGAGCCAAATTTGGCTCGACCGATTTGCCGGATACGACGAGGGTCAGACCTGACCGGCCTCTCAACGTGAGGCGCAACTGTGACCTGGAAGCCATGGCTGCCGCGGTTGCGCTCACTACCTCGACCAGCGGCAACCTTCGGTTGCTGACCGGCGCCGAGGTCGTCGATCGGTGCTGAGGGGGTCGAGCCCACTGGTGTTGCTTTCGGTACGGCGACAATCAGGTCCGGTAGTCGACACCCGGCAGCACGCAGAGCATCTCGTAGAGCAGGTTGGCGCCCACCAGGCTGGTCGTTCCGCTGGTGTCGTAGATGGGCGCTACCTCGACGACGTCACAGCCCACCAGTTCGAGGCCCCGACAGCCCCGGATCACCTCCAGGGCCTGGGGGACGGTCAGCCCACCGACCTCGGGGGTGCCGGTACCGGGTGCGAATGCCGGGTCGAGGCCGTCGATGTCGAAACTTAGGTAGACCGGCCCGCCCCCGACCTGGTCGCGGACCTCGTCCATGAGCGGTTCGAGGCTGCGATGCCAGCATTCCTCGGCCTGGACCACCCGGAAGCCCTGCCGGCGGGACCAGTCGAAGTCGTCGGCCTCGTAACCGGTGCCCCGGACGCCGATCTGGACAACCCGGTCACAGTCCAGGACCCCGGCTTCGACGGCCCGTCGGAACGGGGTGCCGTGGGTAATCTTTGATCCGAACATGGTGTCATTGACGTCGGTATGGGCGTCGACGTGGACCAGTCCGACCGGTCCATGCCGCTCCGCCATGGCCTTGAGGATGGGCAGCACCACCGTGTGGTCCCCGCCCATTGCGGCTGTCACCACTCCGTGGCCAAGCAGTTCATCGAAGTGCGCTTCGATGGCTTCGACCGCGGCGAGCAAGTCGTATGGGCTGCTGGCCACGTCACCGGTGTCGTCGATCCTGAGGCTGTCAAATGGGGCGGCCCGAGTGGCCATGTTGTAGGGCCGAAGCAGCACCGACTCGTCGCGGATCCCCCGGGGGCCGAACCGGGCCCCCGGCCGGTTGGAAGTGCCGATGTCGAACGGCACACCGACTACGGCCACGTCGAGGTCCGCCGGGTCGGTATTCCCGGGGAGGCGCATGAAGGTGGCGATCCCGCCGAAGCGGGGCATTTCGTTACCGCTGAGGGGCTGCGGGTTGGCCGGATTGGTCATCGGGACCTCCGTCGGTCAGTCCACCAGGCTTATCGCTTGGAACCCGAAACTTCCACACCAACAGGCTGGTAGGCGACCCGTGGCGTTCCTCAGCGGGAGATTGCCTTCGCCAACGCCCTAGGGTGCGGGTCCGACGGCGGCCACCAGCAGAGGGGTGAACGATGAGCGGAGAGATGGTGGAGTTCTCGGTCAATGGGACTCATGCCAGGGGTTACCTGGCCGTGCCCGACGGTGGCGGCCCGGGTGTGATGGTGATCCAAGAGTGGTGGGGCCTGGCCCCGCAGATCAAGGGGGTGTGCGACCAGCTAGCTGTCGAGGGGTTTGTTGCCCTTGCCCCCGACCTCTACCACGGCGAGTTGGCCGGCCACACCGAGATGGACAAGGCCGGGGAGTTGATGAACACCCTGCCCCCCGACCGGGCGGCCCGGGACATGTCGGGGGCCATTGATCACCTACTGGCCCACGACGCCACCACAGGGGAGGCCGTCGGCGTGGTCGGGTTCTGCATGGGCGGGATGCTCACCCTGGTCATTGCCGACCGGGAGGGCGACCGGGTGGCCGCAGCGGCGCCGTTCTACGGGGCGCCCCTGGAGCGGGCCCCGGGCGGCCCCGACTGGTCGGGGTTGACCGCCCGGGTGGAGGGCCACTTCGCTGGCTCGGACGACTTCTTCCCCCCGGAGGCAGTGGCCGAACTTGAGGCCGACCTCCGAGAGATGGGTAAGGACGTGGTCTTCCACGTCTATGAGGGAACCGGCCACGGCTTCGCCAATGAGGAGAACCCTTTGGGTACCTACGACGAAGCGACCACCGCTACGGCGTGGGGGAGAACCCTGGACCTGTTCCGCGGAACCCTCTAGCAATGCGGCCGGCAACAGCCGGCCTACTGCTAACGGGACTCATTCTCATATACTCAGCCGGTGATGTACCGGACACGGCCTCTCCAGCCGACAGGGTGGATCGGCCAGTGGAGTTCCTGACCGACCCCACCACCTGGTGGATCGAACCGTTCACCACAGACGGCTCCATGAGGAACGCCCTCCTGACGGCCCTCCTGGCCGTCGTCCCCACCTCGGTGATCGGCACCTGGGTGGTGCTACGTGGGATGAGCTTTCTAGGGGACGCCTTGGCCCACGGGGTGATGCCAGGGATCGCCGTAGCTTTCATCCTCGGGGTGGATACCCACCTCGGGGCACTGGTCGCCGCCCTGGCCATGGTGGTCGGCATCAACCTGGTTCGCAGCCGCTCTCCGCTGCCCGAGGACACCTCCATCGGAATCCTCTTCGTCGGCTTCCTGGCCCTGGCCCTAGTCATCATGTCCGGGCGCGGCGAGGACCATCTCCACCACCTGAGCAGGTTCCTTTTCGGATCGATTACCGAGGTCGATGGGGATGACCTGCGCCGACAGGCCGTCGTCGCCGTCATCACCGTGGGAGGAGCGTTTGCCCTTCACCGGCCCTTCCTGGTCATGACCTTCGACGAGTCCCAGGCCCGCCTCCTGGGCTTGCGGCCCCGGTTGGCCCACGCTGCCCTGCTGGCCCTTCTGGCCTTCTCGATCGTGGCCTCTTTCCAAGCCGTAGGAAACCTTCTGGTCTTCGCCTTCCTCGTCGGCCCACCGGCCACCGCCACCCTGCTGGTCCGCCGGGTGCCGGTCATCATGACCACCGCGGTGGCCCTCGGGACGTTCTCGGCGGTGGTCGGCCTCCTGATCGGCCATCACCACAACACCGCCGCCGGGGCGACCATGGCCCTCAGCGCGGTGGTGGTCTTCCTCCTGGTGCTGGTGGCAACATCGGCCCGCCGAGCGATCTCCGGCAACCGAGTCGGCCGGCCCCGACCCGCCGAGCCGTCCCTGTCCCGCTAGAGAACCTCGGTAGCTATCAGGGCCGCGCCCAGCGCTCCGGCTTCGGCCCCCAACTCGGCCAGCACCACCCGGACAGCGGGTCGGTACTCGGACCCCAGCAGCAACTCCAGCAACCAGTGCTCGACCCCGGCCCGCAATGGCTCACCGATGCCGCACAGCCCGCCACCAATCACCACCAACTCCAAGTCCAGCACCAGGACCAGGTTGGCCAGCCCCTGGCCCACCTCCCGGCAGAACCCGTCAAGGATCCTCAGGGCATCCTCCTCCTCCTCAGCGGCCCCGGCAGCCACGTGCTGGCTGGCCACCGCATCGACCGCCCCGGCCTCGGCCACCCCCCAGGGGAATTCGCCCGAGGCCGCAGCCTCACGGCCTAACCGGTCGAGCGCCGTCCCCGAGGCGAAGTACTCCCACGGCCCCCGCTGCCCGGTCCGGTGCGCGGGGCCGTCGACGTCCACCACCATGTGGCCCGACTCGCCGGCGAAGCCGCTTGCTCCCCGGAGGAGCCGACCGTCGACCACGAACCCGGTCCCGATGCCCGTCCCCAGGGTCACCATGGCAAAGTTGTCGGCATCCTGGCCGGCACCGAGTCGCCACTCGGCGAACGTTCCCGCGGTGGCATCGTTGCCGACCACCACAGGCACGCCCAGGGCCTCTTGAAGTTCTGGGCCTATCGGAAAGCCGCCTAAGCCTGGAAGATTCGGGGAGTAGTGGACAACCCCTGACCGGTGGGCCAAGCCGGCCACCCCCAGTCCGACCGCGGCCACCTCGTGACCGGTTCGGTCACCAAGTCCGACCACCAGGTTGGCAAGCGTGTCGACCAGAGTCGGGCCGTCGTCGCTGCTCGACGACACCTCCCGATCCACGACCTCGTTGGTAGCCACCTCGACCATCACCGCACGGACCTTGGTGCCTCCGACGTCGATCCCAATGACTGCCCGCCCCACGGCCCATCAGCGTAAACGGCCCACCGGTCCACCGGTTACCCACCTGGTCGGGCGCTACCGTGCAACGATGACCCATAACCTGACTGCCACTTGGGGGTTCCCCAACCGGATCCGGATCGGCCCGGGGCGGGTAGCCGAGTTGGGTGCGGCGTGTGCCGAGGCGGGGATCTTCCGACCCCTAGTGGTCACCGACCCGGGATTAGCCGACCTACCCCTGTTCGGGGAGGTGCTGGCCGCCCTAGCCGCAGCCGGGCTCGACCACGGCCTGTTCACCGGAGTGCGACCTAACCCGGTGGAAGCCAACGTGGACGCTGCAGTGGCTGGCCTCCGGGAGGGAAGCCACGATGGGGTGGTGGCCGTTGGCGGAGGCTCGGCCCTCGACGTGGGAAAGATGGCCGCCTTTATGGTCGGCCAGACCCGGCCTATCTGGGACTTCGAGGATATTGGCGACTGGTGGAAGCGGGCCGACACGGGAGCTGTCGTCCCCGTGGTCGCTTTGCCGACCACCGCAGGCACCGGATCAGAGGTCAGCCGCTCCGGGGTGGCCACCAACGAGGCCGAGGGGCGCAAGGTCATAATCTTTCACCCGGTGATGCTCCCTGCGCAGGTGATCGCCGACCCCAAGTTGAGCGTGGGGATGCCCCGGGCCGTCACCGTCGGCACCGGCTTCGACGCCCTTGCCCACAATCTTGAGGCGATCTGTTCGCCGACCTTCCACCCGATGGCCCAGGCCATCGGTATGGAGGGATGTCGGCTGGTCCTTGAGCACCTTCCCCGGGTGGTGGCCGACCCGGCCGACCTGGAGGGGCGGACCGGCATGCTGGTCGCCGCCTCGATGGGAGCTGTGGCCTTCCAGAAGGGCTTGGGTGCCATGCACGCCCTTTCCCATCCGATAGGCGCCGCCTTCGACACCCACCACGGCACCACCAACGGGGTGGTGATGCCCTACGTGTTGGCCGCCAACCGGTCTCCGGCCGAAGCGGCGGTCGCTGAGCTGGCCACTCGGGCTGGCATTGACGGCGGGTTCGACGGGTTCCTGCACCACGTGGTGACCATGCGCTCCGACTTGGGCATACCCCACACCGTCGTCGAACTGGGTGTGGACCCCGACGCGGGTCAGCGGATCGCCGCCGCGGCCGCCGTCGACCCGTCGGCGGCCACCAACCCGGTCCCCTGCACGCCCGAGTTCGCCGCCAGGGTGTTCGACGCGGCCTGTGAGGGCCACCTGGACGGCCTGCGCTGAACCAACCGGGGTCGTGGGTTCAGCGTCTGAGGCCGGTCAGGTCGACGAGGGCCTCGGTTGATCGGGACGCCTCGTCTCCGGTCCCAGTGGCCCCCCGGATGATCCGCCGGCGGACCGCGGCCGAGACCGTGTCGATGGTCAGCACCACGGTGATGGTCATCAGTAGCACCGCGCAGGCTGCCGGGAAGTTCCGGAACGACAGGTGTAAGACCAGTTCGGACCCAACCCCTCCGGCTCCGATCATCCCCAGGACCGCCGAGGCCCTCACGTTTATTTCGAACCGGAACAGCCAGTAGGAGGCAATGTTCGGCATCACCTGAGGAAGGACCGCCCACCGCATCTCGCTCGCCCAGCGGCCCCCGCAGGCCTCTACCGCTTCAATGGGGCCGTCGTCGATGCTTTCGATCGACTCGGCGGCCCACTTACCGAGCGTGCCTATCGAGTGGATGCCGATGGCCATGGTGCCCGCCCAGGCTCCGAGTCCGGTGATCGGGATGAAGATCACGGCCAGAATCAACTCGGGCACCGCCCGGATCGCGTTGAACAGCTGGCGTATCGGCACCCGCACCCAGTGGGGGGCCACATTGTGGGCGGCCAGAAAGGCCAGGGGCAGGGACAGGGCAGCGCCAATGATCGTCCCGATCCAGGCGATATACACCGACTCCAGAATCTTGCCCAGCGCCCCCCGCTCGTAAACCTCAGAGAATGCCGGGGGCGTCATCTGGCGGAGGATCGCCCAAGCGTCGCCCGGAGCGCCCAGCAGCCGGTCGAGGGTCACCTGCAGGCCGGACACCGACCAGACGGTGGCCACCACGATCACCAATGCGATGACCCAGCGCCGGGTGCGCACCTTGCCGGGCGGTAGGGGCCGGGGGGCGGCGTAGTCGGTGGTCGTGGGAGCCGTCACGTCAGTCTCTTTCGGAGGGCCACGCTGACGTGCTCGATGACCCACACAGCGACGAAGATGATCATCAGTATCCCCAGCACCCGGTCGAAGCGGAAGAACTGGCGTTGCGCTTCGATCACCCGGCCAATCCCGCCGGCACCGACAAGTCCGAGGACTATCGAGGCCCGGATGTTGAGTTCGAACACGTACAAGGCGTAGGCCACGTAAGCCGGGAAGACCGAGGGCAGCACTCCAGTGCGGACCACCGGTGCGTGCCGACCGCCGGCCGACCGGGCTGCCTCGAGGGGACGGGGGTCGGCACCGTCCACCGTCTCGGAGAACAACTTCACCATCACGGCCAGCGAGAACACCGACAAGGCCCACGACCCGGCGAAGGCGCCGATACCGATCGCCGTGACCAACAACTTGGCCCAGAACAGGTCGGGTACGGCGCGCACCACGTTCATTACTGCCCGACTGACCAGGTAGGTGGGTCGGTTCGGCGTGGTCAGCGACGACATCGCGAAACTGATCGGCAAGGCCAGGCCACAGCCGATGACTGTCGAGACGATGGCGATCTGGAACGTCTCGATTAAGGGGCGAATCACGTTGCGCCCGTCGAACACCCAGTCCCACGGAACAGGCCAGAATTTCTCCCACAGCGGATTTGACCAGACCTTCCAGAATGTCGATGGGTCGAAGCCCACCTTGACCGCCGCCCAGGTGGTGCCGGCGACTAGGGACGCGGCGACAGCGTAGGTAAGCGGCCGGGTCCGGGGTCGGTTCGGCCGGGTCGGCCCTTCGGCGGTGAGGGTCACGCGTCCGGGGAACCGGCCGTGGGTGGGTTCGGTTCCCCACCGACGGCCAGGAGGTCCTCGGCGGTGATATCCCGACCGTAGATATCCCGAAAGATCGCGTCATCGACGTCACCGATGTCACCGTCGAAGATCACCAGTCCGTCCCTCAAGCCGATCAGCCGTCGGCCGTATTCCCGGGCCAGGTCCAGGAAGTGCAGGTTGACCAACGTGGTGATCCCCAACTCCCGGTTGATGCGTTGAAGATCGCCCATGACCTGCCGACTAGTAACTGGGTCGAGTGCGGCAACCGGTTCGTCGGCCAGCATCAGTGACGGCTCCTGGGCCAGGGCCCGGGCGATCCCCACCCGCTGCTGCTGCCCTCCGGAGAGGTCCGAGGCCCGGACATAGGCCTTCTCGACGATGCCCACCCGTTCCAGGGCCTGCATGGCGATCTCCCGCTCGGGGGCGGGCCAGAGCCCGAGGGTGGACCGCCATGCAGGGGTCTCCGAGAGCCGTCCCATGAGCACGTTGTTGATCACCGTGGTGCGGTACACCAGATTGAAGGTCTGAAAGATCATCCCGATCCGGGACCGCACCCGGCGGAGGGTGGCCGCCGACGCTCCGACTACCTCGGTCCCGTCGACGACGACGGAACCCGAGGTGGCGGGAACCAAGCCGTTTAGGACCCGGAGTAGTGTCGACTTGCCGGCACCAGAGAGCCCGACGATGACGACGAACTCCCCCTTGTCGACCGTGAGGTCAACGCCGCGGAGCGCCTCGACTCCGCCCGGGTAGGTGACCGAGACCTTCTCGAGCTGGATCACCATGTCGTTGTCGGCTCGGGGGTTACGCCCCGACCGGGCATTATGGCTCGGTTATGCCGAGGATCGCAGCCGCCTCGCGGACGATGTCGAAGTCGGACTCGACGGCCCGGCGAATGTCGGTCCAGCCGTACATCTCGTCGAATGCCGCTTCGCCCTCGTCGGTCATCAGATAGGCCGAGATGGCGTTGTAGACCGCGTTCTGGAGCGAATCGGGCAGCAGTGAACTGGCTGCCACGACGTCGTTGGGGATCTCACCGGTGATGTTGAACACGATCACCTTGTCGCCGACGTCCGGGTTCGTCTTACGCATGCTCCGCCGCGCGTCGTCGTAGGAGATGCCGATGTCGGCGTCGCCGTTATACACCGCGGCGACTGAAGCGTCGTGGCTACCGGAGAAGATCGGAACAATGTCAGTCTCGGGGTCGATCCCAGCTCGGATGAGCTGGAGCGCCGGGTAGATGTACCCCGATGTCGAACTCTCAGAGGTGAAGGCGACCCGCTTCCCAACGACCTTGCTCAGATCGGCAGTGCAGGACATACCCGGCGACACCGCGCCGGCGTCGACGGTTTCGCCGAGGGCCTTGCCCGAGTCGCCGAAGTAGACGCCGACCTGGAGGGCAACCGCGTCGAGCGCCCCCACCTGGGTGATGCCGTCGTCGCCGTTTTCGAGTGCAGTGCCCGACTGGGGCGGGCTGTCGCAGATGCTCGGGTCGTTGGTCATCCACTGGCCGTGGTAGGTCGCCGCGCCGTACCGGATGGCCTGGATCAGCACCTCCATGTTCCCGAACTGCTGTTGGGCTAGGACATAGCCGAATGGTCCGAAGGCACCCAGGTCCGCCTGGCCGGTGCCCATTGCCGTGACCAGGCCGGTGTAGTCGGTGGTCACCACACCCTCGACCTCGATGCCGAGAGCGTCTTCGAGGACCTCCATGATCGGGTCGACGTTGTCCTGGAGCTTCTCCTGCTCCGCGCTTGGCACGAAACCGAAGGTGATTTTGTCGGGCCAGGAGGCGTTAACCCTCTCTTTGTCGGAGTCACTGCAGGCTGCTGCCACAACGGACAGGGCGAGCACGGCACCAATGAGTCGCATCTTTCGCACGGAAACCCTCCTCTGGGCGATCACATTTTGCGCGACACTAGCCAAGGTCGGCCGGCGGCGCACAGGGCGGCTAACCATGGTCGGCCTCGGGGGTCGACCCGGCCCGTAGGGTGCCGCCATGACTGGGCCAGTTCGCGACCAAGCCAGCCTCGGTCGGGCTTCGGCGGCGCTAGCCGTGGTGTGCTGGTCGGCCGGGAACATCATGGTGGCCCGCCTGGAGATGCCGGGCATCCAGATTGCCTTTTGGCGCCAATTCATCGGGTTTGGTGTCTATGGCCTGGTGTTCCTGCTGATCGGTCGGCGCCTGACCTGGCGGACGGTGCGCCTGGTGGTACCGGCCGGGGTGCTCCTCGGGCTGGAGATCGGGGTGTTTTTCACCGCGCTCCGGACCACAACGATCGCCAACGCCACCATCATCGGTGCTCTCCAGCCCATCCTGTTGCTGGCCGTAGCTTCCCGCCGCTATCGGGAGACGGTCACCGGCTGGCTGTTCGGCGCCTCGGCGGTGGCCATCGGTGGTGTGGTGCTTGTCATGTGGGGGGCCTCATCGGAGGCTGTGTGGAGCCCACGCGGCGACCTACTAGCCCTGCTGGCCATGGTCCTGTTCTCCGCCTACTTCGTTGTCGTCAAGGACATCCGAGCATCGGTGGATACCTTCACCCTCCAAACGGTGGCCATGATGATCGGCGCCGTCACCGTGTTGCCCATCGCAGCGATCGAGGCAGGAACGCCGGTCCTCCCCGTGCCGTCCGGTCGCCAGTTCATATGGCTCCTCGTGCTTCTGGCCGTCCCCGGAACCGGTCATTACCTCATGAACTGGGCGCACCTCCACGTGTCGCTTAGCGTGACGGGTCTTCTAATCCTGGGTATCCCGGTGATGTCGGTCCTGGGAGCCTGGCTGATCCTCGACCAGCACCTCACCCCGGTCCAGGCCCTCGGGGGGGTGGTGGTCCTTGGCGTACTCGCCGGGGTGGTGCGACGAGACGCCCGGTTGGCCTCCAGAGGGGGGACCTAAATTCGGCATGGCCTCTGACAGTCATCTACGTTGAGCGGCCCACACCAGCCATTCACTCTGAGATCGGAGGGCGTCATGAGCGCCGACGGCACCTGGAACGTGACCCTAAACACCCCGATGGGCGCCCAAGCAGGCACCCTTGAACTAGCGACAGACGGCAACACGCTGACCGGGACCATGTCGGGCCCACAGGGCAGCATGGAACTCGAGAACGGCACGGCGGACGGCGACAGCTTGTCGTGGACGGTCAATATGACCCAGCCCATGCCCATCACCATTGAGGCGACGGCCACCGTCGACGGCGACGAGATTAGCGGCGAAGCCAAGCTGGGGGCCTTCGGCACCGCCACATTCAGCGGCAGCCGGGCCTGACCCGGTGGGGGATCCTCCCTACTACGCCACGATCTTCACGACCCAACTGAGCGGCGATCTCGAAGGCTACGACGAGACCGCCGACCGCATGGCCGAACTGGTCGGCGGCTACGACGGCTACCTGGGCATGTACTCGGCCCGGGGGCTCGATGGTTTCGGAATCACGGTGTGCTACTGGCGGTCCGAGGAGGACATCGCAGCCTGGAGGGCCGATTTGGACCACCGGGAGGCCCAGGGCGAGGGACGCGACCGTTTTTACAGCGAATACACGGTTGAGGTGGCCCGGGTGGACCGCGCCATTGAGTTCCAACGGCCTGACTGATCGGCCCTGTCTCTCGGTGGGTCTGACTAGCAGGTCACCGACAGACCAGCCATCACCCCTGCATGGTCGGCGGCCCACCACAGGCCCTCCACCGGGGTGTCCAGCGGTCGGTCCGCCCAGTGTCTGGTAGTCCCGGGATCGACGGTTAGCGAACAGCCCGGTCCGGGCCGGGCCAGGACGAAGTCGATCCGCTCGGTGAACCGCTTGGCGGGGTCGTCCAGGCCGGCCAGGGGTGGCCCACCCTCGACACAGCAGGAACATCCCTCGCCTGTTTCCGGGTCACATTCTGGCCGGCCAGCCTCTAGGTAGGCGTCGACAAATCCGGCGTCGGTAAGGGTTGTGATCCGGGAGTCCCCGATCGGCCGGTTCAGGTCGCCTACTACCAATTGTAGGACCGCGTCGGTCGAGAGACCCTCCAGCAGGGCCAGTGTCTGGCGGGGATGGCAAGCCCCGTAGTCGTCGCCCAGAGCACACGCCTCGCTGCAGCCCATTACCCCCGGTTCCTCGCACTCGAGGTTGAGGCTGCCACTGGCGAAGTGCGTAGCGACCACGTCCACCGGTCCGAACCCGGTCCCCAACCGGGCCCAGTGGGCCGACCAGATCGGAGCGCCGGCCAATTCGGTGTATGCCTCGTCGAGAACCGGGATGTTGGTCAGGATCATCTCCTGGTCGGGTAGGCCCCGGTCGTCGACCACCAGTTGGTACCGCCCCTCGCAAAGGACCAGGAGCGTGTCAGGTACCAGTTCCTGCTGGCGGGGGCTGACCTCCTGGAGGGCGACCACGTCGGGACAACCCAGGTCGTCCTGGATCAGGGCCCAGAGTGCTCGAAGTCGGGCCGGAGCAGCGCACTGGTCGGTCGCGGGGGCGCAGTCGCTGGCGTACTCGAGGCCGTGCAACAGGTTGATGGTCGCCACCTTGAGCACCTCCGGCGGAGCGGTTGTGGTCGTGGGGGCGGCGGTTGTGGTCGTGGGGGCGGCCGAGGGACCCGGACCGGAGCAGCCGATTGCGATGGACCCAACGAGCAGGGCGACGACTCGTGCGCTCACGAGCCGGTGGAAGCGAGAGTCTGTGCGCCGAGCGACCTCACGCCGCGACACTATTCGCAGTTGGCCCATTGACCCTCGGGTCGCCCGGCCGGATCCGCACGGGAAGTCGGAGCCCGGCCGATACCCCCTCCTGTAGCATCGCTGGCACCGGGGCTGCCGCCGCCCGGCGCCGCATCCGCCTTCCGGAGCCGACACCATGGACGTCCGCGACAGCCTCATCGACTCGGTACGAGCCGTCTTGACCCGACTCGGGGTGACCCCGGACCCCGGAGTGGTTCAGGTAGAACGTCCGTCCAACCCCGACCACGGCGACTGGTCCACCAACGCTGCACTAGCCACCGCCAAAGCAGCGGGGCGCAACCCCCGAGAACTGGCCACCGCCCTCGCCGGGGCGCTCACCACCGAACCCCCGCCGCACGTCACCGCGGTGGAGGTGGCTGGGCCGGGCTTCGTCAACTTCCGGCTTGCCCACACCTGGCTCCACGACCTATTGGCCGATGTGGTCACCGCCGGGGTCGACGGCTGGGGGCGCTTCACCACCGGACACGACCAGCCGATCATCGTGGAGTTCGTCAGCGCCAACCCCACCGGACCTCTCCACGCCGGCCATGGCCGGGGCGCCTGCTTCGGCGACTCAGTAGCCCGCCTCTTGGAGAGGTGTGGCCATCCGGTGTCACGCGAGTTCTACGTCAACGACCGGGGCGCCCAGATGCGTCTCTTCGCCGACTCGTTGGCCGCCCTGGCCGCCGGTGCTGACGCCCCCGAGGCCGGCTACCACGGGGCCTACGTGGCCGACTGGGCGACCGAGATGCCCTCCGGCGCCGACCCGGTTGAATGGGGCAGGGAGCGGGCCTTGGCCGACCAGCGAGCAGTCCTCGAGTCTCTGGGCATCGGGTTCGACGCCTGGTTCAGTGAACGCTCCATGGTCGAGTCGGGCGCCGTGGAGGACACGCTTGCCGATCTGCAGTGGGCCGGGGCGACCTACGAGGACGATGGAGCCCTGTGGTTGCGGAGCAGCGACCACGGCGACGACAAGGACCGAGTGCTGGTCAAATCGGACGGCGAGTACACCTACCTGCTGCCCGACGTCGCTTATCACCGGGACAAGTTTGCACGGGCCCCACGGTTGGTGAACGTCTGGGGGGCCGACCACCACGGTTACGTGGCTCGGGTGCACGCCGCCATGGCCGCGCTGGGCCACCAACCGGCCGACTTGGAGGTGGCCATTACCCAGATGGTGGGCCTACGGAGGGCCGGTGAGGAGGTCCGGCTGTCCAAGCGGACCGGTGAGATGATCGAATTGCGGGAGGTGGTCGCCGAGGTAGGGGCCGACGCGGCCCGTTTTACCTACCTGCTCCAGTCGGTGGACTCCTCCCAGGTTTTCGACCTCGACCTAGTGGCCAGCCAGATCAACGAGAATCCGGTGTTCTACGTCCAGTATGCGCATGCCCGTATCCACTCGATCGTGTCTCGGGCTGCCGAAGTGGGTATCGAACGGGTGCCTTTAGCCGCCGCCGACATATCGCTGCTTGTCCACCACCGGGAACTGGCCCTGCTCCGTACTCTGCACGAACTTCCCGACATCGTCCGATGGGCCTGCCGGGAGCGGGCCCCCCACCAGGTGACCACCTGGGTGAGGGAGTTGGCCGCCCTGTTCCACGGCTTCTACCACGACTGCCGGGTGATCGGCGAGGGTATCGATGATGCCCTGACCCAGGCCCGCCTATGGCTGGTCGAGGCCACCCGTATCGGCCTGGCAGTGGCACTCGATCTCCTCGGAGTGGGCGCGCCCACCGAAATGTGGCGCCAGGAGGAGGACGATCGCTGATGGCCGGACCATTGCCCCGACACCTCCTCCCCGACACCGCCGAGATCGGTCCCGACGGGAACACCGCAGTGGGCGGCTGCGACCTAGTCGACCTGGCCAACCAGTGGGGAACCCCCCTGTTCGTCTACGACGAGGATCACCTGCGGTCCCGGTGCCGAGAGGCGGTTGCCGCCTTCGGTGGAGGGGTGGCCTACGCCTCGAAGGCATTCCTCTGTTCGGCGATGGCCCGCCTCGCCCACGAGGAGGGCCTTCAACTCGACGTGGCCACCGGTGGTGAGCTGTTCCTGGCCCGGAGAGCGGGAGTTCCCGGCAACCGGCTCGTTCTTCACGGCAACAACAAGAGCGATGCTGAACTGGCCATGGCCGTCGACGAGGGAGTCGGACGCATCGTCATTGACTCGTTCGACGAACTGGACCGACTAGAAGCCCTCCACTCGGCCACCGGAGTGGCCCCCCGCGTGCTGCTTCGGGTGACCCCCGGGGTGGAGGTCCACACCCATGAGTTCATCGCCACCGGCCAGGACGACTCCAAGTTCGGGTTCACGGTCAAAGGTGGTCTCGCCGACTCGGCGGTTCGGCGGGCCTCCGCGTCAACAGCCGTCGACCTGGTCGGCCTCCACGCCCACATAGGCAGCCAGGTATTCGACGTCGAACCGTTCGCCCGGGCCATCGACGTACTTGCTGCATTCGCCGCCCCCTACGACCTCCCCGAGCTCTCGGTGGGTGGTGGCCTGGGCGTCCCCTACGTGGAGGGTGAATCGGCGCCCACCATCGGTGAGTGGGCCGATGCCATTCACAAGGCCTGTGTACGGGCCGGAGTGACCTCGGAGGTGACCGCCGAACCGGGACGAGCCATCGTGGCTGCCGCTGCGATCACCCTCTACCGGGTCGGGACGATCAAGGATCTTCCCGGATTGCGGACCTACGTGGCCGTCGATGGCGGGATGAGCGACAACCCCCGACCGGTCCTCTACGGCTCCGGGTACGAGACGTTCCTGCCCCGTGCCGGCGACGCCGCCCGACCACGGGTGGTGCGGGTGGTGGGCAAGCACTGCGAGTCCGGTGACGTGCTAGTCCAGGATGGTGCGGTTCCCACCGATCTGGTGGTCGGGGACGTGCTGGCCACCCCGGTAACCGGGGCCTACGGGTACTCCATGGGTTCCAACTACAACCAGGTGCTTCGGCCGGCGGTGGTGTTCGTAAGCGAGGGTCAGGCCCGGCTAGTGGTGGCTCGGGAGACATACGAGGACCTGGCCCGGCGCGACCGCTAATCGACCTGCCACTGCTGGCAGCCTGCCGCCCGCCAAACCGGAACCTGAGCGGTACCGCCGGCCCGGTACCGTTGGCAGCATGGAACCCGCACCAGTCCGGGTCGGGGTGCTTGGTTGCGGCAATGTCGGCGCAGCACTCCTGATCCTGATCAACGAGCAGCATGCTGCGGTGGCTCGTCGCACCGGTCTGGCCCTTGAGGTCGGGGCCGTGGCAGTGCGCGACCCCGGGCGGGATCGCAATGTTCCGGTCGACCCTGGTCTGTTCACAGACGATCCTGCCTCGGTTGTCGCCAACCCGGAGATCGATGTGGTTGTGGAGGTCATGGGCGGTATTGACCCGGCCCACCGTCTGGTCGTGGAGGCCCTCGAGCGTGGCAAACCGGTGGTTACTGCCAACAAAGAACTGCTGGCCTCCCACGGCTCCGAGCTCTATGCCCTGGCCGAGGGCGCCGGAGTCGATCTCCTCTTCGAAGCCGCGGTGGCCGGCGCGATCCCGATTATGCGGCTCCTGCGCGAATCGTTGGCCGGCGAGCCGATAACCCGGGTGATGGGCATCGTCAACGGGACCACGAACTTCATCCTCTCCCGGATGGCCGAAGAGGCCATGCCCTATGGGGAGGCCCTGGCCGAGGCTCAACGCCTCGGTTATGCGGAGGCCGACCCGACGGCCGACGTGGAGGGCATTGACGCGGCGGCCAAGGCGGCGATCATGGCCAGTTTGGCCTTCGGGGTCCGGGTTACCGCCGACGACGTGTACCGGGAGGGGATCTCGTCGATCACCTCAGAGGACATCGAGTTCGCTGGCCGGCTCGACCACTGCATCAAACTCCTGGCTATCGCCGAGCGACGAGACGCGGGCGACGGGTCGAACATTGGCGTGCGCGTCCACCCAGCAATGGTGCCCCTCGACCACCCTCTGGCCTCCGTCCGCGACAGTTTCAACGCCGTGTTTGTGGAGGGTGAGGCGGTGGGCGAGTTGATGTTCTACGGGCGGGGCGCCGGAGGCCGGCCGACCGCGTCGGCGGTGTTGGGTGATCTGGTCAACGCGGCGGGCAACCTGAGGCGGTCGCACGGGGCCCGCATTGGTGATCTGCAACCGGCGGTGGTTACCCCTATCGAGGAGTTGGAGAGCGCCTACTACCTGGAGGTGGAAGTCGACGACCGGCCGGGCGTCCTGTCCCGGGTGGCCGCCGTGTTTGGCGACCATGACGTGTCAATCCGCTCCATGGAACAGGAGGGCCTCGGGGTCGAGGCCCGACTCATCTTCATCACCCACACGGCCCGGGAACGCGACCTGCGGGCCACCCTCGAGGGTCTCGATGGCCTTGATGCGGTGCGCAGCGTCGGCAGCATGCTCCGGGTGGTGGGCGACTGATCGTCGCGCCGGGAGTCGCACGATGCGCTACGTGAGCACCCGGGGTGTGGCTCCGGTTCTCGAGTTCGGCGAGGCGTTGCTGGCCGGTCTGGCCACCGACGGCGGCCTGTACGTACCCGAGTCCTGGCCCCAGTTGGCTGACGGCGGACACGGGGACTACCTGGAGACGGCCGTTGAGGTGATGGCCCCGTTCGTGGGCGATTCCGTGGACCAGGACTCCTTTGCTGCCATGGTCGCCGACTCCTACCGGGGCTTCGACGCTGAGGAGGTGACGCCACTGGTCGACCTGGGTGACGGCCTCCACCTGTTGGAACTGTTCCACGGTCCCACCCTGGCCTTCAAAGACGTGGCCCTCCAGTTGCTCGGCCGACTTTTCGACCACGAGCTGGACCGCCGGGACGAGAGGGTGACCATCGTCGGTGCTACGTCGGGCGATACCGGATCAGCGGCCATCGAGGCCTGCCGGGACCGGAACAACCTCGACATCGTGGTCCTCCACCCTGCCGACCGAGTGTCGGAGGTCCAGCGGCGCCAAATGACCACTGTGAACTCGCCCAACGTGCACAACGTGGCTGTGGACGGCACCTTCGACGACTGCCAGGACCTGGTCAAGGCCATGTTCGCCGACGCCGGGTTCCGTCGCCGGCTACGCCTCGCCGCAGTGAACTCCATCAACTGGGCCCGGATCATGGCCCAGGTCGTCTATTACGTGGTAGCCGCTGAGCGGCTGGGAGGCCGTCGGTCGCCAATTGCCTTCGCCGTACCCACCGGCAACTTCGGCAACGTGTACGCCGGCCACGTGGCTCGGCGGTGCGGCCTGGTTGTGCCTCGGCTGGTGGTGGCCTCGAATACCAACGACATCCTCACCCGGTTCTTCACCGATGGATCCCTAACCGTCGCCGAAGTGGTGCCCACCCTGTCGCCGAGCATGGACATCCAGGTCTCGTCCAACCTGGAACGACTGCTGTTCGAACTGTCGGACCGGGACGGACCGGCGGTAGCCGCCCTGCTAGAGCGATTCCGCTCCGAGGGGACAGCTGCCCTCGACCCGGGGTTGCACGCCTCGCTCGGTAATGCCTGGTCCGGTTACCGCTTTGACGACGAGGAAGTGCTCCGCTGCATTGCCGATGAGGCGGACCGGTCGGGCACCGTTCTGGACCCACATACCGCAGTGGGGGTTCTTGCCGCCCGGGCCCACCAGGAAGCCGGCTACGACGTCGGTGTGAAGATGGTGGCTCTGGCCACAGCCCACCCGTCCAAGTTCCCCGATGCCATCGAGCAGGCGACCGGGGTACGACCACCCCTGCCAGACCGCCTGGCCGACCTGTTTGACCGGCCGGAACAGCTGGTACGCCTCCCCAACGACCTGGAAGCGGTGGAGGCGTTTGTGGCGGAACGCTCCCGGGTCGGCTGAGCGGAATCCGGTGGGGCACCGGGCACTGACTCTGGCAGGATGATCGTCTCGTGAAGTACGTGATCTGCGTTCCCGACGGCTGCGCCGACCTGCCCGTCCCGGACCTGGACGGTCGAACCCCGCTCGAGGCGGCCCTCACCCCGAACATCGACGAACTGGCTGCTCGGGCCACTGTCGGTCGAGCAGCGGTAATTCCCGACGGGATGCCGCCGGGCAGCGACGTCGGGAACATGTCGATCTTCGGGTTCGACCCATCCCGGTTCCACACTGGTCGGGCGCCGATCGAGGTGGCCGCCCTCGGAGTGACCCTGCGACCGGATCAGACGGCGTTTCGTTGCAACCTGGTGAGGGTGGTTGACGGGGTCATGGTGGACTACGCAGGTGGGAACCCGGAGTCGGCAGCGGCCGCTGAGGTGATTGCTGAACTGGATCGCCAACTGGGTGACCCGGACCGGGGGGTGTCGTTTCTGGCCGGGGTGAGTTTCCGGAACGCCATGATCGCCCCGGCCGATTACGCCGATGCTGAATGCATCCCACCGCACGACCTTTCGGGCGACCCTGTGGTGCTTCTGTCCGGACCGGCCGGCTGGTTCCTCTCCGAG
>JAKUSA010000100.1 GCA_022449565.1 Acidimicrobiales bacterium
CTGGCCTAGACGCGGTCAGGCGGTCAGGCGGTCAGGCGGTCAGGCGGTCAGGCGGTCAGGCGGCCGGGTGGTCGTTGGCCGGGGGATCTGCCGGCGGGCGCAGCAGGCGACAGAGCAGGGGTCGGCCTGCCACCAGGGTGGCGAGGCGCGGGTGGAGCCAGATGATGCCCATGAGTCCAGCTGCCGCCATCAGGCCCCCACCGACGACGTCGAGGGGCCAGTGTTCGAGGCGACTCACCCGCGACCAAGAAGTCACGGTGATCAGGAGGGTCATCGCTCCTACGATCCACATTGCGGTCCGCGGCGGAGCATGGCGACGTGCGAGAACTGCGACGGTGCCCAGGACGAGCACGCTGAACACCACGTGGCCGCTCGGGTAGCCACCGTTGCCGAACGAGTACCCGCTCCACTCCACGGACTGTGTGGGTCGTGGACGTTCGACGAGGTCGCCCAACCGTGTGAGCCCGGTGCACGCCCCTGCCAGGCCCAGCAGCACTGCCGGATATCGACCCCATCGCCACCAAACCAAGATGACAATGGCGACGAACACCACGGGTGCGGCCATGTCGGTGAGCACCGGATCGATGAGGTCGGCGAACTGGTCGATGACAGCGGGGGTGTTCTCATGCACCCAGCGTGCGGTAGCCACCTCTCCGGGAAGAGGTCCGTCGCTGCGCACGGCCAGCGTCAGCGCTGTCGACGAGACCACCAGTGCTCCAGCCGAGACGCCGTAGAGGGGCAACCGCCGCTGGGTGGGAGCGGGTGATTCGCTCATCTACCCCAGCGATCTCTTGCGGACAGGCCTCGAGTCCGATATTCCCAATGGGACAACCCCGGGGGCCGGTCAGACGCCGGGGTAGTTGTCCAGGTAGGTGACCTGTAGGTCACTGGCGAGGATCGAGCCGAGCATGTCGATCATGCCGGTCTCAACACGCCATCCGAGGTAGGCCTCGTGGTCGGCCCGGGTGGCGAACTTCTCCCAGAGAACGATGGTGTCAGGATTGTCGACGTCGGTGTACGCCTCTACAGATTCGCAGCCCTCAAAGGCACGGGTCGCTGCTAAACCCTGGTCGCTTTCCATGAGGGCGAGAAAGTCAGCGCCCTTGCCTGCTTGACATGAGAAGACGACATGGACTGTCTGAGACATCTAGTTCCACCGTTCATTTGAGCGTGCCACGAGTAGGCCCGCTGGATGGTGGACTTCACCATGCGACGCGGCGAGTAGTCAAACCGCAGCAGAATCGAAGAGGAGGCTGCAGCAGGTCAGGGCACCCTCGGCCTTGGCCAACTCCGAGACATCCACTGGCCTTACCTCGAAACCTGCTGACGCCAGGCGATTGCCTGTTCGCGGGAAGCTGGCTGCGAAGAGGATCGTGTCGCCGACTCGTAGAACGTTGGCGGCGTTTGGCTCTGACGGGTCTACTTGAATGCAGGTACGTCCGGGGAAGTGATCGGCGACAACCCAGTCGGGGTTGATGATGAGGGTGTCCTCGGTGAGGGCGGTAACTGCTGACTTGAGGTGTAGGCAACCGCGGACGTTGACCTTGCCAACGTCGTAGCCGTAGTCGGTGACGATTGCTCGGACCTGGTCCACGGCTTCTGAGTCGCTGCGGCTGGAGATTCCGACGTAGATGTCCTTCCCCACGACAAGCACGTCGCCGCCGTCGAGGATCGCGGGCGCCTGGACGTGTTCTAATCGCCGATGCGGTCTTAGTGCCCTCTCGACGGATTCTCGCTCACCTCGTCTGGAGATGGCCCCCGGTCTGGTGATAATCGCGAGCTCGTCCAGGACGATTGCGATGTCCTCCACGAAGACAGAGTCCGGAAAGTCTGATTCCTCGCCAAGACGTTCGATCCGACAGCCGAGGTCTTCCAGTACCTGTTCGTACCGTTTGTGCTGGCTCAGGGCGACTTCGAAATCTATTGGTTGACGCTCGAGGTGTGTCAACTCACACTGTCCGATTGACGGGCTGACGCCTCTGGTCAGGGCTGTGCGCATCCGGACGACGGTAATTGGCGCCGGGAAGAGAGGGCTAGCCGGTCCGGAACCGGTCGGCCCAAGTTGCATCTAGGTTCCTGGCATGCCGGGACTCAGGGCGACTGCTTGGTCAGTGGCGGGAGCAGCGGTTCGCTGGACGGCGGCCATTGCCAGCCGGGCCGCCGCAGTGGGTCCCAACCACCGGCCGGCCCGAAACTTCGGCGGGTTCGGCGACGGCAGCATCCTTGGGTGGCCGACCGGACCGGTGTTCGGCGAGCGGTGGATCTGGATCGGCAGTGACACTCTGATCGCCCCGCACGTGACGCTGTCGGCCGGAATGGCTATCTGGGAGGACACCTGTATCGAGCCGGTGGTTCGCATCGGTGACCGTTGTCTCATCGGACGAGGTACGGCGATAGTCGGACACCTGGCCATCGACATCGGCGATGACGTGTACACCGGAATGAATGTCTACATCACCGACCAGAACCACGGCTACGAAGACCTAAACCTCCCGATCGGGGTGCAGGCGCCCTCGGAAAAGCCGGTAACCATTGGCCCGGGAAGTTGGATCGGGTCCGGCGCGGTGGTCCTCCCAGGGGCGCGAATCGGGGCTCACGTCGTCGTCGGGGCCAACTCGGTAGTACGCGGTGAAATACCCGACCACTCAGTGGTGGTCGGCGTCCCCGGCCGAGTGGTGCGCCGCCACGACGGCACTGAGTGGCGGCGCGTCGGTGAAGCCCTCGACCTCTAAAAGAACTGTCGTGAGCTTGAGGTGGGCCGGAGCCTCGGGAGCATCGAGGAGGAGGGTTGTGTAGAGGAGATGTGCGAGGCGGCGGGCCTGGTGCCGGGTGAACGGCGACCTCCTGAAGGCTCTGGAGGAATCGGGCGGGGAAGAAAGTCTGTAGAAGTGTTGGGGCGGTTCCGTCCCCACCGTCTGGTAGCAGTAATCTTCGGACGAGATGCAACCCTCCGAGCAAATCTCCCAGGTCAAGTTGCTCCTGGCCCGACTTGACTCGGGAACCACCGTCGACGCAGGTGGTATCCGGCACAACCCCACCTCGGTGTACGCCGACCCCGATCTGGCGGGCCGGGAGTGGGAGGCGTTCTTCGCCCACCACCCACAGTTGGTTGGGCTCTCCGGCGACCTTCCCGAACCAGGGTCGTTCCTCACTCTCGACGAGCTCGGGAGCCCGATCCTGGCTACCCGGGACCCCCAGGGCGCTTTCCGGGCCTTCGTGAACTCCTGTCGGCACCGGGGAGCAGTGGTCGTAGAGCAACCGCGGGGTACGGCCAAGCGGTTCCTCTGCCCGTTTCACAACTGGTGCTACGACACCACCGGTTCCCTAGTCAACGTCCCCAAGCAGGAGCACTTCGGCGAGGTCGACCGTTCCTGCCACGGACTAATAGAACTTCCCGCGGTCGAGCGGGACGGACTGCTCTGGGTGCACCCCGACCCCAGCGGGACCATCGACTTGGACGGGCAACTTGGCGAGGAGCTCTCATCGGAACTGGCCCACTGGGACCTCGGCGGCCTCGATTACCTGGGGGAGGACTCCTACGACGTCGAATGCAACTGGAAACTGGCCATGGACACCTTCGGCGAGACGTACCACTTCCCGGTTCTCCATGCCAACACTCTGAGCCTGGTCTTCCACGGCAACGTCCAGTGCTACGACACCTATGGCAGCAACCACCGGATGATCCTGTGCCGGCGCGAGATCGACCAGATGCGCCACCTACCTGAGGACGAATGGAGCATCACCAGAGCGGCCCTCCCTGTCTACTGGCTGTTCCCGAACGTGCAGTTGCTGCCCTTCGAAGAGGGCCTTCAGTTGGTCCGGGCGTACCCGGAACCCGGGCATCCGGGGCGTCATACCAGCCGGATCAGCTTCTACCTTCGCCATGGAGCGGCAGCCGACGCTGCCCAGACCGAGGTCTTCCGGATGATGGCCCAGCGTTTCGGGGAGATCATCCGCGACGAGGACTACGTGATGAGCGCCAGCCAGCAGAGGACGGCCGACGGAGGAATCGTGCCCCACGTGGTGTTCGGCCGCAACGAACCAGCACTGCACCACTACCACCAGACCTACCGCTCCCGATTAGCTATGGACCCCCTCCCGCTGCTCGAGGCCTGACCGGAAGGGTTTGATCCAAGAGAAGTACGAATACAGGCCCACCTCCGAGAAGCAAAGCCCCACCCATACCGCTAATCAGCGTTCGATACCGGGGGGCCGCGGCACTCCCCCGGGGCGGACCTCGTCGGGGCGAAAGCCAACGAGGACACGATCTGGCCGGATGGGTTCAGGCGACTGAATGAAAGACTGTGCGTATGGAGATCACGTCGGTGCGAGCCGAAGCTGTAACCAACCCGGAGGTTCTGGGCAGATCGGTCGAAGGCATAGCGGATTGGCACTACCAGTTCGACCACATGAACCCACTTTGCACAGACCTGCGGTATCGCGGCCAAGCGTCTCGGTTCCAACCGCCTTGGGGCGAAGTCATGTGCGTCGTCACCACGAACTCTGGCGTATGGGGATTGGGCATGGGTTCCTTGGCCGGCGTCACAGCGCCGCTTATCAACGACTACCTCGCGCCAATGCTCTCTGGAGAACCGATCGAAGACCGCGAACGACTCTGGGAAATGATGACGGTCGCCTGCGGTTCACATTTCGGAGCGTCGGGTGTCGCCAGTTACGCGATTAGTGCCGTCGATCTAGCACTGTGGGACGCGGCAGGAAAGCTTGCCGATAAGCCCGTCTACGAACTTCTTGGAACGACAGATCCTCAACCGGTCCGGTGCTATGCAACTGGGTCTGACCTTGAATGGTTCGGCGAGCTCGGTTTCGAGGCTTTTAAGCTGGCCTGCCCTTGGGGACCAGACACCACCACTGCAATCGACCAACTTGTCGATCTGGTTGGCAACGGTCGCGAACTTGTGGGCCCTTCGGCTGACCTCATGCTCGATTGCTGGGCGGTCCAATCTGTTGAACACGCCATCAGCATCGGAGAGGCGGTCCGTGCCTTCGATATCGAGTGGATCGAAGACATGATCTATCCCGAGGACTGGGATGGCTACTCGCAAGTTCGTTCAGCCCTGCCCGATCACCGGCTTGCGGCCGGCGAACGCTGGTACACAGACCTTCCGTTTCTCCGAGCGATTGAGTACGGCTGGGTAGATGTTTTGCAACCAGACCCGCTATGGGTAGGAGGAGTGACGCCGTGCCGACGGATAGCAAATGCTGCCGCTACAGCGGGATATGACCTGGCTCTTCACTGCGGAGCAAACGACAGCTACGGACAGCACCTGTCGGCTGCCCTGCCTGGCAACCTCTGGGCCGAGATGTATATCGGCTGCTCTCGCGGCTCGCCGCTCATGAACTCCTACAGGGCCACTCCGGGTATGAACCTTCCCTTAAAGGGAATGCTTCAACCGAGCGATGCGCCTGGCTTCGGCCTAGAGCTCAGCCTGAGCGACATCGAGAGGGCAACTGCCTGAGGAATCAAAGAGGCAGCCTGGACCGGTTCGGGAAAGAACCGAGGCAAACACGGTGGCCACCTAGCCTCTGCCTCAACACAGGCAGAGTTTGGGTTTAAGTAGTACGCCCCCCGGGACTCGAACCCGGAACCTGCGGATTAAGAGTCCGATGCTCTACCAATTGAGCTAGAGGCGCTGG
>JAKUSA010000101.1 GCA_022449565.1 Acidimicrobiales bacterium
TCGGCAACTACCCGGCAGTCCCGGTCCAGCCGGTGGAGGAACGAACCGTTGACCGAGTAGATCGACCCGTTGGCGTGGGCCAGGATCGCCCCGCACCACACATGGTCTCCGCACGGCAACTCCCCCGAGGAGGCCATCGGCTCCAAGCTGTCCGGGTCTATGCGCTCTACCCAGCCGTAGGGGGGCGGGCCGGAGAAGGCCGGCATGGTGCCTCCGAGGAACCATTCCCCCGGGTCGCGCTCCACCACCATCACGTTCCACCGATCGTTGTGACGAGTGGTGACCGCCGCGGTGCCCGAGGCGGCATCCAGGCGGCCGGCCCGGGCCTTCTGGCGACGGTTGCCCCCGCACTCCACGGGCCAGCCCGAGGGCCAATAGCCAGGGCAGGGGTCGGCCCGGTCCAACGGGGTGGCCACACGGGGACCCTAGCGACGCCCTCGCTCGCCGAGAGAGGTCAGGTCGTCGCCAGTCGTATGAGGGAAAGCTTGCGGGCGGCAGCAGCCGGGTCGTCGACCAGGCCCAGGCCGACCAGCCGGTCGAGGCTCCGGGCCGCCCACCGGTGGTCGGCCACGTAGCGGACCAGCACCCCGGTGGCCTCGGCCTCGTCGAGCACTTGGGCGGTGACCGGACCGGCCACGCCTCCCCAGGTGATCCGGGCCGACGGCTGGGCCAGCAGGTTCCGGTACCAGTCGGTGGCTGCTCCGAACGCCACGGGGACCACCGGCTTTCCCCCATCGTGGGCGATCACCTCCAGGACCGTTCGACGGGTCAACCCGCTCGTCCGGCCCAGGTGCTCGAGGCACAGAAACCGGCGGCCCAGCAGCCTCCCCAGGCCGATCCGGTACAGGCCGACCGGTAGCCGGTACAAGAAGCGCTTCTGCGGGCTGATGTTGGCTGCCACACCCCCATGACAACACACCCCGGGTGGGCCGCCCGACACAGGCAGCGGATAGACACGCAACGGTCAGGGCGGCGACGCTGGTGGCATGCGCTGGTTGGTGGTCGGGCACGGAGGGATCGTGCCCACCTTCCTCGACGCCGCCCGGGGGATTGGCCACGAGGTGGTAGCGGTAGTCGGCCGAGACCCGGGCCGTGCCGCGGCCTTCGCCAAGGCCCACGGCATCGCTGAGACCCACCACATCGTCGAAGCCACCGCCAAGGCGACCTCGTCAGCCGGCTGGGTCGATGCCGCCTACGTGGCTACTCCCCACAGCGCCCACCGGGACGCCACCCTGGCCCTGCTAGAGGCCGGGGTTCCAGTGCTGTGTGAGAAGCCGATGGCTGTAAACGCCGGGCAGGTGTCCGAGATGGTGGCCGCCGCACGGGCCACCGACACGTTTCTGATGGAGGCCATGTGGACCCTCCACCTTCCGGTCCACGACGAGGTCCGAGCCTGGATCAACGGCGGGCGCATCGGGGCTCCGAAACTGGTCGAGGCGTCGTTCGGATTCCGGACGCCCTACGAACCGGACTCCCGGCTCTGGTCGCGTGACCTGGCCGGCGGCAGCCTCCTCGACCTCGGCATCTACCCGCTGACCCTGGTCGACCTGGTGTTCGGCGGTCCGCCGGACCTTGTCTCGGCGGTCGCTGAACTCTCGACCGAAGCCGTCGACGCCCACCTGGCCATGGTTCTGGCCTATCCCGGCGGGGGCCTGGCCCGGCTCGGCTCGGCCATCAACACCCGCATGTCCGCCGAGGCGCGAATCGTTGGCGAGTCGGGCACCATCACCATTCCGGCGTTCTGGTCGGCCGAGCGGGCTTTCCTCGAATCCCCGTCCGACAGTGAGGAGGTGCACCGTCCGCACCGGGTCAACGGTTTCGAGTACCAGATTCTCGAAGCGGCCCGGTGCCTGCGGGCCGGCCTCACCGAGAGTCCGGTGGTGGGATGGGCCTGGTCGCTGAGGATGGCCGGCCTCATGGACGCCATCCGGGCCCAGATCGGGGTCCACTACCCGGCCGACGCGGAGGTCAGCTGATGGACCGTACCGAGATACCGGGCCTCCGCCGATCACTTCCGGCGGTCATCCAGGGGGCGACAGCAGTGTTCGGCGACAACAGCGTCGACGACCGTTACGGCCTGCTCGACGATGTGCTAGCCGCTGGGATCGACGCCTTCGACACGGGGATGGTTTACGCGGACGCTCTTGGCACCTGTGATGGTCGGCTCGGGTCGTGGATCGCCGAGCAGGGCATCCGCCACGACGTGACGGTGATCGGAAAGGGCTGCCATCCGGCACCCCCGGACTGGTCGGTGTCCCGGGTGCGACCGGAATGTGTCGCCGAGGACCTGGATCGGACACTGGATCGCATGGGAACTGACTACCTCGACCTCTGGTTGTTCCACCGCGACGACACGACCGTGCCCGTCGACGAACTGGCCGACGCCGCGGCCAAATTGGTGGTGGCCGGCCTGGCCGACGCCTGGGGGGTCTCCAACTGGACGGTGGATCGCCTCCGGGAGGCACGAGAGGTGTCGGCGGCCAACGACTGGGTGCCGCCGGTGGTTACCAGCCCGCATTTTTCCCTGGTCCACCAGGTGGCCGAACCATGGCCCGGCGTGGTCAGCATCGCCGGACCGGCCGCCGTCGAGGACCGTGAGTGGCTGGCCGATGAGGGGATCCCAGTCCTGGCCTGGTCGTCGCTGGCCGGTGGCTACCTAACCGGTGGTATCGACGCTCGCTTGCTCGCCGACCCGGACACCGCGGTGGTGGCCGAGGCGGCACGCTGCTACCACTCGCCTGAGAACTGGTCGCGCCGCCAACGGGCCGTGGATCTGGCCGCCGGTCGCGACTGTACCCTCGAACAAATGGCCGTGGCCTGGGTGCTTACCGCACCGTTTCCGACCCATGCCTTGTGCGCGTCCCGCACCGGCGTCGAGGCTCGGGCCAACATGGACGCGGTGGACGTGGCCCTCTCGCCGGCCGAGAGATCTTGGTTGGAGGGAGGCGACGGCCAGTGAGCGACGCTGAACGTAGGATCGCCAACCGAGTGGTCCTGGAGCGGGCCATGGCCGCCATAGGCACCGGTGACCGGGCGACCCTGGCCGGCCTCTACACCGAGGACTGGGTGCTCGAGCTGCCCTTTGGCGACCCGCCAAGGCGCCTGGAGGGTGCCGAGGAGATCGCCGCCTACCTCGGCCCGCAGATGGGCCGGTTCGAGTTCACCCTCTCCCTGGTGGAGGTCCACTTCTGCGTCGACCCGGACCTGCTGGTCGCTGAGTACACCAGCGAGGGTCGGGCCGCCGCCACCGGCAAGCCCTACCGCAACACCTACATCGGTCTGTGGCGGTTCCGCGACGGTCGGATCTGCGGGGTGAAGGAGTACCTGAATCCGATGGTGGCCGCCGAGGCACTCACCCCGGACGACCCCCAGGACACTCCGGGAGATGGGCCTTAATCGTTGGCCACGGAGTGTCCTGCGGGCACGGGCTAGGGTCCGCGCCCCGGGGAGAGGAGCGCCGATGAGCCAAGCCACCGTGCAGCGGATCGGCATGGCCCTGGCCGTACTGCTCTTCGCCGGGGCCTGTGGCGGTGACGGCGGCGATGTCGTCGAGCCAGCCACGACGACGACCACGGTTGCCCCGACTACCACCACCGAGGCGCCGATTGTGCTCACCGACTCCTTCCGAGGGGTGACCGCCGAGGCCATCAAGATCGGGTACACCTCGATCGACTTCGACCGACTCAACCGAGACTTCGGCCTGAGTCTCACCTACGCCAACTTTGCGTCCTCGGCCGACGCACTAGTGGCCGACCTAAACAGCCGCGGCGGAATCCTTGGCCGAAGAGTCGACCTTGTACACCGGTTGTTCCTACCCGTCGGTCCCGTTACAGCCGAGGCGGCCTGCGTGGAGTTGACCGAAGACGAAGAGGTCTTCGCCGTATTTAACGGCTTCGCCGGCCCGGGCGCAGAAAGTGTCAACGAGTGCTTCGTCGACACCTACGAAACCATTCTGGTGGGGGGCAAACCCACCCCAGAGCAGTTGGAACGGGTCCGAGCCACATGGCTCACCCCCGACATGGGGTTGACCCGACGAGGCCAAGCGTTCGTGAACCTGTTACGAGAGGCCGGATCGCTCGACGGCCTAGGTGTGTTCTTGATCTACGGCGCCAACGTGGAGTCATTGCCGATCATGGAGGCGGTGGCCGCCGCGCTGGAAGCGGAAGGAGTTTCAGTCCCGGTGGTTACCGCCAACGAGTACACCGGTGACGAGACAGCCACCATCGCTTTCTTGGAAGTAGTCCTAGAGAAGGCCCGAACCGAAGGGGTGTCGACCATATGGATGGTCGGGGAAGGGGTCTATTCCCAGGAATACATCTTCAGCTTGGGCGACGAGTTCAACCTATTGATTCACAACGGCGACTCGGAGAGCCGCTGGAACTATGACCCACCGCCAGGTATAGAGGACGCTGGGACGATTCTCACCAACCGAGCCTTTCCGTCCGCTGACGACCCCTCGATGGCCCACTGCCTGGAGGTGTTCGAAGCTGTCCTTGGACTGGAAGTCAAGGCCGACAATGAACTGGCCGCCGACGAAACCAACTACTGGAGTGGCCTATCGAATTCCTGCCAATACCTGGCCCTGTTTGAGGCGGTGGCCACCGCAGCAGGACCCGATCTGACAAACGAGTCGTTCGCGGCTGCAGTGGCGTCGATAGGCGCATTCTCAATCCCCGGGGTGCCCTACGTGTCGCTCGGTCCGGGCAAGTTCGATGCTCGTGACTCGCTGACCCTCGCCCGGTGGAGTAATGACTCGATGGCCTGGGAGGCCATCTCCGACCCGGTGGACACCGCCGGCTGACCACCGGGGTCTAGAAGTCACCGGCGCTTCGCCGTAGCGGCGTGAGCGCCTCGTCGACCTTGTTCAGGTCCCGGCTGGGCATCCCATCAAGTCCGAAGTCCACCTCGGCCAGGGCCCGGGCTGCTGCCTGTACCCGCCGTCGGCCCCGGGAAGTCAACCCTGCCAGGGTGGTACGGCGGTCGTTGGGGTGGGGTCGGCGGGTCACCAGTCCATCGGCTTCTAAGCGGTCGATGGTGTTGGTGACGCTTGTCGGGTGGAGCTGGAGACGGTCGCCGATCTTCCCCAAGGGCAGCGACCCGGCTCTGCTGAAGTGCAGCAGGGCCAAGGCCTCGAAGCGGCTGAAGTTCAGTCCGAGCGGTTCCAAGGTTCCGTCGATACGACGGAGCAGGATTTGGTGGGCGCGGGTGATCGACGTCGCTGCCGACATGGCCTCGACGGAGCCCCAGTCGTTTCTGCGCCAGTTTCGGCGGGCCTCGG
>JAKUSA010000102.1 GCA_022449565.1 Acidimicrobiales bacterium
CAACAGCTCGCAACGGGCTGGATGGCCGACAACGCAGACCTCGTCGCCGGATGGATCGAAACGGCACGCTGAACGAAACGCTGACCTAGTCAGCAGTTGCTAAGTGGCCCGGGTGGGGCAGATGCCCCACCCGGGCTACTTGCTGTTTTCAGACATCAGGTCCTAGCACCGACGATCCGAATACCAGACCCACTGGACTGCCAAAGCCGGGCCGCAAATGGAGTATTACGACCAGGCAGATGGTTGAGCCAGTAGGCACCGCAGACCTGCTCGGCTTTCCGCGGGCACCATCGGCGATGGAAAACGGGGCCTGCGATGCATCGAAACCCGAGTTGGGAGCCGTTGGCAAGGATGCTCCCCACCTGGCCGCCTGCCATGCCCGAGGACCATCGGCCTGAGTCCTGCCCGTGCAATGGCAGCGGTGATCGCGTAAAGACACCGCGGTAGAAGGTGGCGAATCATGACGATCCGTCAACGACACCTGAGGCCTCCATGCCCTAGTGTCGGCCCCGGTATGGGGCCCAGCCGCCCTCCGCCGGTTCCGCTGCCCTACCGGTGGCCGCACCCGATACGGAACCGTGATGACAACGTGAAGGGAGTCAGGGTCGCCGATGAGCGAAGCCAAGGTCAGCTGCCGGAACGTCTGGAAACTATTTGGTTCGGATCCGGAGAAGTTTCTGGCCGCCCACGGGGGAGTCCCGGACACCGAGGCCATCACGGCCGCCGGCTACATCCCGGCGGTCCGTGACGCAACGGTAGATGTCCAGGAGGGTGAGATCCTGGTCCTCATGGGCCTTAGTGGCTCCGGGAAGTCCACGCTCGTCCGGTGCATGTCGCGGCTCATCGAAGCGACCGCCGGCGAGATTGACTTCGACGGACAGGACCTACGCGCCGCATCCGAGCGGGAACTGGTGGAGATCCGCCGCCACAAGATGGGGATGGTCTTCCAACACTTCGCGCTCTTTCCGCACCGGACGGTGCTTGAAAACGTGGCATTCCCTCTCGAGGTCCAGGGCGTCGACCTCGCCGACCGGAACGCCAGAGCGTTAGAGATCATCGACCTGGTCGGACTGCATGGGCGCGGTGACTATTACCCCAGGGAACTCTCCGGCGGCCAGCAACAGCGGGTGGGCATCGGCCGCTCCCTGGCCGTCGAACCCGAC
This sequence comes from Acidimicrobiales bacterium, assembly GCA_022449565.1. Classification (GTDB taxonomy): domain Bacteria; phylum Actinomycetota; class Acidimicrobiia; order Acidimicrobiales; family MedAcidi-G1; genus JAKUSA01. The sequence goes on from JAKUSA010000102.1 coordinate 1,164, forward strand.
GTCTGGTTCCTTGACGAGCCGTTCTCCGCCCTCGATGCTCTCATTCGGCGGGAGATGCAGGACGAGTTCCTCCGACTCCAGTCCACACTCCAGAAGACAATCGTTTTCATTACCCACGACTTCGACGAGGCCATCAGGCTCGCCGATCGAATCGCCATTATGCGCGACGGCGTGATCGACCAGTTAGGCACTGCTGAAGAACTGATCACCAACCCGGGGTCCGACTACGTCGCTGCCTTCACCAAGAACGTCTCCCGGGCGAAGTTGCTCCGGGTCCACACCCTGATGGCTCCGCCCTCGGCGGACGCCGAGGGCGAGGTCGACGGGAAGGTTTTCGTGGCGTCAGTGGCCCGTAAGATCCTCAGTTCTCCGGGCACCCTCCGCGTGGTCGAGGACGGGGAGGTCGTCGGTTCGATTACCGCGGAGCAGGTGACCGAAGCCCTTTTCGAGGCTGAATGATCAGCAGGTCATGACCGACCAGACCACGTCCGAGGCGATCGACACCGCGGACGCCGCGCCCCCCGGCGGCCCGGCGAAGCAACTCTCGGGCCGCCAGAAGGCGGCCGTCGCCCTGGGCCCATTTCTGATTCTGTGGTTCGTCTGGTGGCGGGTCGGGGCCGGCTCCGTGTCCAGGCTCGGCAAGTACGAAGGGGATTCCGGTGCCTTGGAGTGGTTGTACAGGGTGCCGCGGACCTGGACGGTTGACTGGTTCAACTTTGCCGGGCGGGACGGCTACGCAAGCGTCAGTTATGGGGCCACCGGGTGGGTAAACACCTGGTTCGACCACCTCCGCTATGAGGAACTGTTCCAGTTCGCCATCGCCTGGCACCTCTCCCGGGGACCGTGGTTGGTGCTGTTCCTGGCCGGCATCGTGGCGGCCGGGTGGATGGCCTGGCGCAACCGAAGCGGGCGGTGGCTCACGCTCACCATGGCCCTGGCCTGGGTGGGGTGGTCCGCGGATCTCTTCGACTTCCTACACCTCTCGACCACACCCTGGCTCTACCTCTTCCTGGCGGCTGGCCTTAGCTCGGCGGCCCGAGCGTGGCGCGGCCGAGAATTCACCTGGACGGCGGTGACCGCGGCAGTCGCCACCTTCGGTTGGGTGTGCCTGCAAACCGTCGAGGAATCGTTCAACGTCAAGGTCTTCTTCCGGCAGGTCGCACGATGGTTGGAGTTCCCCCTGGACGTCACCGAAGGACTCCTAATCAGCGGCTACGGGCCCTGGCATCTCCCCAACATGCCCTGGCTGTTCATCTTCGTCCTCCTGGTGGGGTCCGCAGCCTGGATGGCCTGGCAGCGCCGGAGCACCCTGTGGACGGTGCTGGCTGGACTCGTGGCCTGGTCGGCGGTGGTGAGCCTCTACGAGCCGTGGCACATTCCGGCCCTTCCCTGGATCGTCATCGCCGGTCTCTTTGGTGTGGCCGGATGGAAACTGGGGGGTTGGCGCCTCGCCCTCCTCTCGGTCGGATTCATCCTCTATGCCGCCTTCATCGGCGAGCCGGCGGAGAAGCTCGGGGCGCAAACCCGCTGGGACAAGACGATGATCACCCTCTCCGCGGTGCTGGTCGCCGTGCCCATCGCCGCCCTTATCGGGGGGATCATCGGACTGGTGGCGGCCAAGCGACGCCGGGTCGAACAGTTCCTGATCCCGATAATGAACCTGACCCAGGCCTTTCCTCACTTCACGTTCCTGATCCCCATCGGGGTGTTCATCGGCCTGTCGCACAAGGCCGGGGTCATCGCCACCATCGTCTACGCCATTCCGCCAATGGCCCGAGTGACGATCCTTGGCATCCAGGGCATCGCACCAGAGATCCGCGAGGCCGGGATCATGGGCGGCTGTACCCCCCGACAGATGCTATGGAAGGTCGAATTGCCCGCTGCCCGGCACGCCCTCCTGGTCGGAATCAACCAGGTGGTCATGGAATGCCTGGCCATGGTGGTCATCGCGTCCTTCGTCGGCACCGCCGGCCTCGGCCAGGACCTCCTCTTCCGGCTCACTGGACTCCACATCGGTGCCGGCGTGGAGATCGGAATCGCCATCGTGGTCATGGCGATCACCCTCGACCGCCTTAGCCAAGGGCTAGGCCGGCTTCAGCCAATCCACCATGCCGACGGCGTGCCGTTCTGGAAGCGTCACCCGTACCTCCTGGCCTCGGGAGCAGTGGTGGCCGGTGGTTTGATCCTCGCCCGACTCTGGGATGCCGCCCACCGCATTCCCAACTCGTGGATGTGGGGCCACGAGCAGTACTGGGAGACCTGGAGGAGGTGGGGAACCGCAAATATCCGTGAGTACACCATTGCCTTCCGGGATCACCTGGAGGCTTGGATCCTCCTACCCATGCGGGACGCCTACCTGACCATCCCCTGGGTGGCGCTCGTGTTGCTCTTCGGGGTGGTCGGCTATCTGATCAACGGCCGCCGACCGGCCCTTCTGGCTGGGGGAATGATCGCTTTCATTTCCCTTACGGGGTTCTGGTGGCAGGCCATGTGGAACTTCTACCAGCTGACCTTCGCCGTGCTCCTGGCCGTAGTCTTCGGCGTCCCCCTCGGAATCTGGGCCGCGACAACGGCGCGGCGCAATGCTGGGGTGCAGGTCCTTCTCGACTTCTTCCAGACCTTCCCGTCGTTCGTCTACCTGTTCCCGGCCATCATGTTCTTCGGCGTTTCCGAAACGGCCATCATCGTCGCGGTGGTCCTTTCCGCTTCGGTGCCGGCCATTCGCTACACCATCCTCGGTATCCAGAATGTGCCAGAGCCACTAGTCGAGGCGGCCACGATGGCTGGGTGCAGCAGACGGCAGACCCTGTGGAAGGTGAAGCTCCCCATGGCCGTGCCGGAGATCATGCTGGGCATCAACCAGACGATCATGTTCGGCCTGTTCATGGTGATGATTGCCGGATTGATCAAGACCACCGGGCTGGCCCGCGAACTCATCGAGGCGCAGCCAAATATCGACAGTGGCCGGGCGATCATCGCCGGTGTCTGCGTGGCCTGCATGGGCATGGCCTCTGACATTTTGATCTCCGAGTGGGCCGATAAGCGCAAGCGTCAACTCGGCCTAATCGAGTAGCACACAGACAAGGACCACCGACATGACGCGAACCGCTGTCATCGGTGCCGGCCCGAGCGGTCTGGCCCAACTACGAGCCTTTGCCTCCGCAAAAGCCAGGGGCGTCGAGGTCCCAGAGGTGGTCTGCTACGAGAAGCAGGAGGACTGGGGCGGGATCTGGAACTACACCTGGCGAACCGGGCTAGATGAGTATGGCGAACCGGTGCACGGCTCCATGTACCGCTACCTCTGGTCGAACGGTCCGAAGGAATGCCTGGAGTTCGCCGACTACTCGTTCGAGGAGCACTTCGGAAAACCCATCGCCTCCTATCCGCCGCGGGAGGTCCTCTGGGACTACATCAAGGGCCGGGTCGAGCAAAGTGGCGTGCGCCACCTCATCCGGTTCCGGACAGTCGTCCGGGAGGTCACCTTCGACAGCGGTTCGAACATGTTCACGGTGACCAGCCACGACCTGTCCGAGGACCGGGTCTCCTCGGAGAAGTTCGACCACGTGGTGGTGGCCAGCGGCCACTTCTCGGTGCCCAACGTGCCCTACTTCCCGGGCTTCGAGTCCTTCCTCGGGAGGGTCCTTCACGCCCACGACTTCAGGGACGCCCAGGAGTTCACCGGTAAGGACGTCCTCATCATCGGTGCCAGTTACTCGGCAGAAGACATCGGCTCCCAGTGCCACAAGTACGGGGCCCGCACGGTGACGATCAGTTCGCGTGGCGGCGGGACGGGCTACCACTGGCCCGACAACTGGGAGGAGGTGTCGATCCTCACCCAGGTTGACGGGAGGACGGCCCACTTCGATGACGGGTCCACCAAGGAGGTGGACGCGGTGATCCTCTGCACCGGCTACCTGCACCACTTCCCCTTCATGGCCGACGACCTGCGCCTGCGGACCCGCAACCGACTCTGGGTGCCGGGGCTGTACAAGGGCGTCGTGTGGGAGTCGAACCCCCGTCTCTTCTACCTGGGGATGCATGACCAGTACTACACGTTCAACATGTTCGATGCGCAGGCTTGGTATGCCCGCGACGTGATCCTGGGGCGGATCACCCTTCCTTGCGCGGAGGAGATGGCTGCTCATAGTGCGGGGTGGCTGGACCGAGAGGAGTCACTCGAGACGGTCTACGAGGAGATCGACTTCCAGGGCGACTACACGCAGGAGCTGGTTGACGCCACCGACTACCCCGACTTCAACATCGGTGAGGTCAACCGGATGTTCAAGCAGTGGA
>JAKUSA010000103.1 GCA_022449565.1 Acidimicrobiales bacterium
GGGAGGCGCTCACCCTGGCCGGGTAGGGGGACTTCATCGCGCATGAGGGGATCCAGCAGTCGATCTGGGTCTCGGTCAAGGTCGGCCTGTTGTCCACGGTGATCGCCGTGGTGTTGGGCACCATGGCTGCTCTGGCACTTGAACGCTTCCGCTGGTGGGGCCAGAAGACCTTCGACGCCGTCCTATACCTCCCGATCATCATCCCCGACGTGACCATGGCCGTCATGCTGCTGGTGTTCTTCGGCGAGGCCGCCCCTCTGTTCAACGCCATTCCCGGTGTCGACCTCACCGCCGGCATCGAGCGGCTGGTGTTCTCCCATGTGGCCTTCAACATCTCGTTCGTATCGGTTGTGGTCCGGGCCCGACTGGCCAACCTCGACTCCACCATGGAAGAAGCCGCCGCCGACCTCTACGCCACTCGCTGGCAGGCTTTCCGGCGGGTCACCCTCCCGCAGATCACTCCCGGAGTGGCAGGCGGTGCACTGCTGGCCATGACCCTGTCGTTGGACGACGTCGTTATTTCCAGCTTTGTCTCAGCAGTGGGAGCCACCCCGTTACCGGTGTTCGTCTTCGGCATGCTGCGCCGGGGGGTCAGCCCGCTCGTCAATGCCGTATCGACCAGCATGCTGGCCGCGTCGATGCTTCTCGTGCTCCTTTCCCTTATTGTCTCGCGAGCCATTAGTTCACAATCGGAGGGGTAGACGGACATGACCAGGTGGATTCGGTTTGTCGCGGTATTAAGCGTGCTCGCTGTGGTCGGCACAGGGTGCGGTGACGACGAGGAAAGCGCAGCGGCCTTCAAGCAGTGCAAGGCCGGGGAGGTTGACGGCGATCTGGCCTTCTTCAACTGGTCCGAGTACATGGACCCGGACCTGATTATCGCCTTCGAGGAGGCGCACGGGGTCACGGTCACCGAAGACTTCTATCCGTCCAATGAGGAAATGTTCGCCAAGGTGGAGATCGGCGGGTCGGGCTACGACCTGATCATCCCATCCGACTACATGGTCTCGATCCTGATCGAGGAGGCCATGATCCAGCCGGTCCAGGCTGCGGCGGTGCCCAACAAGTCGAACATTGCGCCCAAGTTCGCCAACCCGCCCTACGACCCGGGAGCTGTGTACAGCGCGGCCTACCAGTGGGGTACCACTGGAGTCGGGGTCGACCTGGGGGTGACAGGGGAGGACGTCCCGCATTCGTGGGCGCTGCTGTTCGACGCCGAGACCGCCGAGACTTACGGGCTCTCGGGAGCTATCACCCTGCTTGACGACCCGCGGGAGACCATGGGCGCGGCACTCAAGTACCTGGGCTATTCGCTCAACTCGACCAGTGCTGACGAACTAGCGGAGGCCGAGGCGGTGGTTGCCGATGCCATCGGCCGGGTGGCTGCCTTCGACTCCGACCAGTACGACGAGCTCCTGGTCACCGGGGAGTCGGTCGTCGGCCACGGCTACAGCGGCAACTTCCTGTGGTCCTTCGAGGAGGGCGAGAGCGACTACGACTACTTCGTGCCCGATGAGGGCGGCACCATTTGGGTGGACAACATGGCCGTTCTCTCAGACGCCCCGCACCCGTGCACGGCCTTCGCGTTGATGAACTTCCTGCTCGACGCGGAGAACGGAGCCCAGCTCACCAACTACAACTGGTACGCGAGCCCCAACGCGGCGTCTGAGGCGTTTATTGACGCAGAGGTGCTCGAGAACACGATCATCTACCCAGACCCGGCACTCATGGAGCGCCTGGAGTTCATCGAGGACACCGGTGATTACGAGATCAACTTCACCGACGCCCTGACCCGGGCTCGCGGCTGACCTGATCTCCGCACCGACGACCCGGGTCCCCGACCGCCCAGCGTGGTCGGGGACCCCGGCGTCGGTCGGTTCCGGCCCAGACCGGGACTGGAGGATCCCAGTTTGACGACTGAACACGAGCGCCTGGCCGCTCTAGCCGAACGACACCTGTGGGGCCACTTCAGCGTGCTCGGCAACGACGTCGACGGCACTCGGGTGATCGAGCGGGGCGACGGCTGCTACGTGTGGGATACCGAGGGCAACCGTTATCTGGACGGACTGGCCGGGCTCTTTGTGAGCCAACTCGGTCACGGGCGGTCCGAGTTGGCCCGGGCGGCCGGCGACCAAGCGGCAACCCTCGGGTTTTTCCCGATATGGACCTACGGCCACCCCTCGGCGATCGAACTCTCCGCGAAACTGGCCGAACTGGCCCCCGGTGACCTGAACCGGGTGTTTTTCACCACTGGCGGCTCCGACGCCGTCGAGTCGGCGTGGAAGCTGGCCCGCCAGTACTTCAAGTTGAGGGGAGAGCCCGACCGCATCAAGGTGGTCAGCCGGAACCTGGCCTACCACGGCACCACGATGGGGGCCCTATCGATCACCGGCTTGGAGTCGATCAAGACAGTCTTTGAACCGTTGGTACCCGGGGCGGTCAAGGTCCCTGAGACGAATCACTACCGCTGCCCGACCTGCCAGGACGAGCCGCACTGCAGCCTGCACGCCGCCGACGCCATCGAAGAGGCCATCCTGGCCGAGGGCCCGGAGACGGTGGCCGCCGTGTTTCTCGAACCGGTCCAGAACGCCGGCGGCTGTTTCGAGCCGCCCCCAGGATATTTCGACCGGGTGCGGGAAATTTGCGACCGCCACGGGGTGCTGCTGGTTTCCGACGAGGTGATCTGCGCTTACGGGCGGATCGGCCACATGTTCGGCTGTCAGCGCTACGGGTATCAGCCCGACATGATCACCACGGCCAAGGGGCTGACCTCGGGCTACGCGCCGCTCGGTGCCCTGTTGGTGAGCGACCGGGTTGCCGAGCCGTTCGTCGGCACTGGAGAGACTTTCCTTCACGGCATCACTTTTGCCGGCCATCCGGTCAGCTGCGCGGTGGCCCTAGCCAACCTGGCCGTTTTCGAGTCCGAGGACGTTGTCGGCCACGTCCAGGCCAACGAGAACGCATTCCGGGCCGCTCTCGACGACTTGGCCGACCTCCCGATCGTCGGTGACGTGCGGGGCGCCGGTTACTTCTATGGCATCGAACTCGTCAGGGAACGTGAGGGACGGGTCTCGTTCAGCGCGGAGGAACGCGAACACCTGCTGCGGGGGTTCCTGTCCAATCGGCTCCTGGAGTTGGGCCTGATCTGTCGGGCCGACGACCGCGGGGAGCCGGTAATCCAGCTCTCGCCGCCGCTGATCGCCGGACCGGACCAGTTCGAGGAGATCAACGCCATCCTGCGCCAGGCCCTCACCGAGGCCATGGTCGAGATGGGCGCCTGATCGGCCGGAGCCAAGGTGGCCATCCGGTCCCGGGTGGGCTAGCGGAGCGCCTCGGCCATGGTGTCGAGAACCCGGCCCACCTCGTCGTCGCTGATGATTAGCGGAGGGCAGATGGCCAGGCAGGTGCCAATGGGTCGAACAATCACCCCGTTGGCCATCATCTCGTTCCGGACCGGGATCGAGTCCCGACCCAGTTCAGCGGCGTAGACCGCCCCGGTACCTCGCCACGACTCGATCAGCCCGTCGGCCTGGAGCGCCTCTAACCCGGATCGAATCCGTCCGCCGACGTGGTTTGCCCGTTCGACGAGGCCCTCGGCGTCCATCAACTCCAAGTTGGCGATCCCTGCCGCGCACGAGGCCGGATGGCCCGAGTAGGTGTAGCCGGTGCGGAAGACGAAGCCCGGCTCCTCAAAGGCTTCGCAGACCCGTCGTGAGGCGATCACCCCGGACAGGGGCAGGTAACCCGAGGTGACGCCCTTAGCGAAGGTGATCAGGTCGGGGGTGACGCCGAAGTGCTGGGCACCGAACCACTGGCCGGTGCGGCCGAACCCGGAGATGACCTCGTCGAATACCAGAAGCGCTCCGTGGTCGTCGCAGAGTCGGCGCAGCCCTTCCAGGTAGCCGTCGGGCGGCAGGTGGACCCCGCCTGCACCCTGGATCGGTTCAGAGATCACCGCGGCGATGCGGTCGCCCCGGTCGGCGAACAGGGTGGCTGCCGCCTCCAGGTCGTCGTTGGGGATCTCTTCGAAGTGGGGGACCAGGTCGCCCCACCCCTCCCGGTTGGGGGCGATCCCTTGGGCGCTGGTGCCCCCGAAGTTGGTGCCGTGGTAGCCGTGGGTGCGCCGCACTACCACCTGCCTTTCGGCGTCGCCGGCCAACTGGTGGAACTGGCGGACCATCTTCAGGACGGTGTCGACGGCCTCGGAACCCGAGCAGCCGAGGAACACCCGTCCGTCAGGGTGGGGGGACCGTTCGACGATCATGGCAGCCGCCTGGGCCGCCGGTTCGTTGGTGAATGGGTCGAAGATGTTGTAGGCCTCGAGACGTCGCATCTGCTCGGCCACCGCGTCGACGATCTCGGTCCGTCCGTGCCCCACCTGGCAATACCAGAGGCTGGCCAGCCCGTCCACGTACTCGTTACCGGCGTCGTCCCAGAGCAGCGATCCCTCACCCCGGACGATGTTCACGAAGTCGGCTTCAGCCTTGGCCGGGGGCGCGAAGGCGTGCAGCAGCGGGTGGTGGGTATCGGTCATTCGAACATCCTCCTGATCGGTTCGGAGGGTACGCCAGGCCGCACGGGTTGGCGATCCGGTGGTCGGGTCAGCACCCACCCGACGACTAGAAGTACCGCCATGGTCACCGCGGTGACCGCCCAGGCCACGGTGTCCCCGGAGGTGTCGTAGATGGCCGCCAAACCCAGCGAGGCCACCGCCGCGGTGCCCACCTCTACGGCGCTGGCCAGACCCTGGGCTGCCGCCTGGCGGTCCTCAGGTACGGCGGCCGACACCAACATCGGGGTGGAGGGAAACCCGATGCCCTCGGCGCACGAGCAGGCGGCGGTCAGTGCCACCAACGCCACCAAGCCCTCCACTAGGCCGAAGGAGGCCGAGAACACGGCGCAAGTAGTTAACACGCCCATAGCCCAACGGCGGGCGCCGTAACGCTGAGCCAGCACTCCCCCCCAGGGTGATAGGACGGCGATGGGCAGGGCGACCACAGTGACAGCCGCTCCGATCTGCCACTGCTCGGCCCCCCGGTGGTCCATCTCGAGGACCCAGATCGATTCGAAGGCCCCGATGAACACGAAGTACGAGGCCACCACGAAGAAGGCCCCGACCAGTCGGCGATTGCGTAACAGGTCGGTGGGCCGCCGGCGCTCGATGTCCCGAGCCGCGGTGTCCGGGCGGGCCCGCCAGGCGGTGGGTACCAGGAGAGCCAACAGAGCCGCCATGGTCCAGAACGGGGTGCGGAACCCGCCGAGGGCGTGTAGGAGCGCCGCCACTGCCGGGCCCACGACGAAGCCGGCCACGTCGAAGGCCCCGAGGCGCCCCATGTTGCGTCCCAGATTCTCCGGGTCGGCCACGATGACCGTGCGTCGAGCCGCCGGAT
>JAKUSA010000104.1 GCA_022449565.1 Acidimicrobiales bacterium
CACCCGCCTAATCCACAACCGATAGTGGTGACTTAGCCCAGCACCGTTCCGCTTGTCACCGATCCGGTGCGGTTCCTAGAGGATCTGCGACAGGAACAGCTTGGTGCGCTCCTCGGTCGGGTTGGTGAAGAAGTGCTCGGGGGTGCCGACCTCGACGATCTGGCCCTCCTCCATGAACATGATCCGGTCGGCCACCTCCTTGGCGAAGCCCATCTCGTGCGTGACCACCATCATGGTCATGCCCGACCGAGCCAGGGTCTTCATGATGTCGAGCACCTCCTTCACCATTTCCGGGTCTAGCGCAGACGTCACCTCGTCGAACAACATGATCCGGGGCTCCATGGCCAGTGCCCTGGCGATGGCCACGCGCTGCTGCTGGCCGCCGGAGAGTTGCCCGGGGTACTTGTGCGCCTGTTCGGGGATACCGACCCGCTCGAGGAGCGCCATGGCCTGCTCCTCCGCCTCGGCGCGGGGCTTCTTGCGGACCCAGATCGGTGCCAGCGAGACGTTGTCGATGACCCGGAGGTGGGGGAACAGGTTGAACTGCTGGAACACCATGCCGACCTCGGAGCGCACCTGCTCGATGTTGCGCAGGTCGTTGGTGAGTTCGACGTCGTCGACGACGATGCGGCCCTCCTGGTGGATCTCGAGGCGGTTGATGCAACGGATCCATGTGGACTTGCCCCCGCCCGAGGGGCCGAGGACCACCACGACCTCCTGCTCCTTGATGGTCGCCGAGACCTTGTCGAGGGCCCGGAAGTCGCCGTACCACTTCGACACGTCCTCGCACACGATCATGTCGCGGGCGCGTGACAGGTCCCGGGTCTGGCCGCCGGTCGGCTCGGCCGGTGTTGCATCGGTCATGACATCACCTCATAGGCCTCGAGAGAGGCCGCTAGCGCTCGCCCAGCCCGGTGCGCCGCTCGAGGCGCTGGCTGGCCTTGGACATCTGGTAAGCGAAGATCCAGTAGATCACGGACACGAAGAGGACGTTCTCCCTGGTGCTGCCCATGAACTCGGTCTGGCCGGGAATCACGATCCGGCCGATGTAGAGAATGTCGAACACCCCGATGATGGCCAGCAGCGAGGTCTCCTTGAACACCCCTATGCAGTGCCCCACCAACGGTGGGATGGAAACTCGTAGCGCCTGGGGTAGGACGATGAAGATCGTCTTCTGGGCCGTGGTCATGCCGACCGCCTCGGCTGCCTCGTGCTGCCCCCGGGTCACCGACTGCAGGCCACCCCGTACGTTCTCGGCCAGGTAGGCCGATGAGAACAGGACGTAGCCGATGACGCAGGCGGTGACTTCGCCTAGGTGCATCCCCCTGGGAAGGAAGAGCGGCACCATGATCGAGAAGAAGATCAGGATCGTGATCAGCGGTACGCCCCGCACAACCTCGATGAACCCGGTCGCCAACTGCCGGAAGATGGGCATGCTCGACGTGCGAGCCAAGGCCAGGGCAATTCCCAGGGGGAACGAGAACACGATGGTGAAGATGGCCACCATCAGGGTGATCGAGAAGCCACCGATGAAGAAGCCCCCCGGGACCGTGACGGTCGACGGGGTGTTGATTGACGTGATCAGCCACGACATCACGCCCAGTACGCCCAACCAGCCGAAGATGTAGCGCTTCCGAGCCCGGGGTCCGCCGCCGAAAGTCGGTGCCGCCAGGGCGAAGATGGCCAGCATGAGCATGTCGAGTCGCACGACCTGTCGCATTGGAGTCAGGAACGTGCAGAAGCCGACCACCAGGATCAGCACGGCGACGATTCGACCGATCTCGCCTGTCGACGGGCGGGTGAGCCACGAGAGCAGAGCAGCTCCGCCGACTGCGTAGGCGGCGAAGATCGGCAGGTCGGTGCCGACCACGTGGCCCATGTCGAAAGACGGGTCCCGCAGCACCAGGTAGACGAGCACGGGCGGCGCTAGGAGCCACAGCACCAGGAGGGTGACCCGGGTCGGATTGATCGGCAGGCGATCCCGCATCAGACGTCCCGCGAAGTACGCCGCCACGACGATGAGCAGCATGATCGTCCACGGCAACTTGGTGGTCAGCGCCACCGTGCCCGGTTCGGCCAACACCCTCGGTACGCGCTTCGCGATGTAGGTGTGGTGGCCGTAGGGGACCACCCACAACGAGGCCACCAGCCCGGCCAGAGTGACCACCAACACCGTCAGCGAACTGACCATTTGTTCGTCTTCGCCTCTGCCGGCGAAGCGACGGGCGGCCTCGCCGACGGCAGCCACAGCCAGCGCGGCGGCCAGCCACTGGACGGTGGCCGAGGCGCTGAACGGAGCGAGAAGGGCGAGGAGGGCGAGGAGGGCGCCGGTGGCCAGGAGCTTGCGTCCGAGCCCCGCCACCGGCACCGTCGAGCCGGCCTGCCATACAGCCATCGACATGCCCGTGAGGATCAGGATGACAGCGACGCAGAACCAGACGCGGATGTACTGCTCATCGGGGTAGGCCCGGGTCATGAACAGCTGCATGTTGGTGGCCGTACCGTCCCACTGGCGGACCGGATTGAAGATGAACGACAGGAAGCCCCGGAAGACAGCCAACAGGATGATCGTGGTGACGACGGTCAGCACGGAGTTGAAGGGGCTCGAGAAGAGGTTCTCCTTCACCCACTCACGCGGCGGCAGCTTCGGGATTTCGGGCGGCGCGGCCCAAGGCACATTTGCCGTCGCTACGACCATGGAAGGCGTCGAGACATGACTCGAGATCTCCGACATCTACCGCTCCACCAGTTTCATTCGGACGTTGAACCAGTTGACGACCACCGAGATGGTCAACGAACAGCTCAGGTAGAAGAGCATCCAGATGGCCACCACGGGCAGGGTCCGGCCGGTCTGGTTGAACACCGTGGTGCCGACCTGGACCATGTCGCTCATGCCGACGGCGACGGCCAGCGAGGTGTTCTTGAGCAGGTTCAAGTACTGGTTGCCGGTCGGGGGCAGGATGACCCGGAGGGCCTGGGGGAGCACCACGTGGCGGAGGATCTGTCCGCGGCGGAGGCCGACGGCTTTGGCCGCCTCGGTTTGGCCCTTGGGCACGGCCAGGATGCCGCCTCGGACGTTTTCGCCGATGAAGGCAGACGTGTATAACACGACAGCGAAGAACACCGAGGCGAAGCCGATCGACATGGTCAGGCCGTTTTTCCCGTAGTTCGGGAACTTGCTCTTCTGGACGATGTCGGGGCGCATGGCGTCGAACGGGCGGGCCGCACCGTCGACGTTGAACTTCGCCTCCATGACTCCGAACAGGTCGCGGCCACTGTTCAGGACCCACGACGAAAGGCCGGTCCAGCGGACCACGACGAACACGATCACCAGTGAGGCCACGGCGGTAAAGGCAATCCGGAACCAGTCGTCGTCGGTGAGCGACAGGTGCCCGCGGACACTGCGGTGGTCGGAAACGAAACGGCGGATCCAAACGGTGGCGCCGCCGACAGCGATGGCGGAGAACAGCAGTTGTGGGACAGCGTTGGGAAGCGAGTCGAGTAGGTCGGCAATGGCGCCGAAGACTGAGCCCAGCCAGAAGAACGCAGGGTGGATGAACAAGCCGACCAGCCCGAACAGGCCGATCGTTCCGAGCGCCCACAGGATCGGCGAGGTGTTGGCACCGGTTTCGTCCTGGATCCGTTGACGGTGACGGCGGACGAAGTGGGCGGCCGCTGCACCAATGAGAACGACGACCGCCCACTGGTAGAAACCGTCGGCGATGTGGACGCGGGGCATCGAGATGCCCTTGTTGGAGACGTGGAGCCAGCCGTTGATGGGGCCGGTTTCGAGGCCGAGCCTGGGAAACGCGGCTGTCATAGCCGAGTAGTAGAAGATCATCTGCACCAGCAGCGGAATGTTCCGCAACGTCTCGACATACCCGGAGCCGATGCGGCGTACCAGCCAGTTGTCGGACAGGCGGGCCAGGCCGACGATCACGCCCACGATCGTGGCAAAGAAAATGCCGGCAATGGACAGACGCAGGGTGTTGACCATGGCGGCCCAGAGGGCCCGTCCACCCGTGTCGGGGTGGGTGTCGATTCCCTCACTGATCTGAATGTCGACGGGGCGTTGAAGGAAGTCGAAGTCGGTGTTGATGTTCCGTGCCCGAAGGTTGTCCCCGGCCTGATTGGCCAGGAACCACATGGCGCTGAGTACCACGAACAGCAGGAAGACCTGTGTCACCCACTTGAGGACGATGACGTCTCGCCACAGCGGCACTCGCTGGGATACCCGCTCTTGGGTGGTGGTATCCGTCATCGTTGACTTTGGCTCAGATCGTGGGCTGGAGGATTAGGAAGACATCTCTGGAAAGAGTCTCAGACGGTGGACAGTATCCGCGGACCGTAGCGGCCCATTACGCGAACGATCCCGGGGCCCGGGAGCTGGCGCCCCCGAACCCCGGGATCATCGATTACGTCGGTTCGCCTACTTAGCGGGCCGGCGGGGAGTAGATCAGGCCCCCGTCCAGCCATCCGGCGTTGGCGCTGCCCTCGCGGTACAGGCCGACCGGGTTCAGGTTGCGGTCGTAGACCTCGCCGTAGCTTCCGACCTGCTTGATCACCTGGTGGAAGGCGTCGGCGGACAGACCCATGGCGGTCTGGAGTTCACCATCGCCGCCACACAGGCGTGCGACCTCGGCCTCGGCCGTGGCGCACGTGGCGTCGACGTTGGCGGAGGTGACGCCGTACTCGTCCATGATGATCATGGCGTACACGGTCCAGTTGACGGCATCGGCCCAGGCCGAGTCGTTCTGGCCGTAGGTCGGGCCGAGCGGCTCCTTGGAGATCGGAGTAGCCGGGAAGATCACCCACTCCTGATCGGCGGGCATCTGCTTGGCCTTGCGGCCCACGAGCGCTGAACCATCGGTGGTGGTGATGTCACAGCCACCGGCGATGAACGTCTCGTACACCTCGTCGCTCGTCTCGAAGCCGAGCAACTTGATCTCGGCACCGGCCAGTAGGGCGGCCTCGGCGATGTTCTTCTCCGTGGTCGTTCCAACGTTGGTGCAGACGACAGAGCCGTCGATGTCGGCGACCTGGCTGGAACCCGAGAAGCCATCGCTGACTCGGGCCATCAACTGCTGGCCGTCGTAGTAGGTGGTGGGACCGAAGTCCATGCCCACAGAGCTGTCACGGCTCTGCGTCCACGTGGTGTTACGCATGAGCACGTCCACGTCGCCGGTCTGAACGGCGGTGAAGCGGGCGGTGGCCGTCAGGGCCACGAAGTGGACCGCACCTGCGTCGCCGAGGACGGCGGCGGCCACTGCACGTCAGAAGTCGGCGTCGATGCCGGTGACCGAACCATCAGCCTGGGTCTCAGAGA
>JAKUSA010000105.1 GCA_022449565.1 Acidimicrobiales bacterium
GGATTCCAACTTGGAGAGGATCTCCTGTAGTTCCTCGAGCGCCGCGCCATCCCCGACCGGTTCGCCCGGCCCGATTTCAGCTTCCTCGTCGCTCATAGCGGTACCCCGTCCACCGTGCTGGCCACCGTACCGTCGGCTACCAGGGTGGCCAGATGGTCGCCGGGGCCCGCCTCACCTACCGACCTGCGCAGCCGGCCGTCGTCCAACCGGGTGATCGACCAGCCGCGGGCCAGGACGCGCTCCGGGTCCAGGGCTCGTAGCCGGCCGGTTATGCCGGCCAGGCGTTCTTCGTGCCGGGCGAGAGCGGTCCGGGCCGCGCGCGCGGTGCGCCCGGCCAGGTCGGCCTGTCGTTGACCGGAGTGTTCGATTACCCATCGGGCCCGGTCGACGATCTCCGACCGCATCACCTCTACGAGGCTGGCGAAGGCTCGCCCCCGTTCCACGAGGGCCGCCGCACAGGCCGTAGGGGTCTTGAATGCCGTGTGGGCCACTTCGTCGGCGATGCTCCGGTCGACTTCGTGGCCGATGCCGGTCCACACAGGGATACCCAGTTCGGCGATAGTCCGGGCGACCACCTCGGCGTCGAAGGCCACCAGGTCGGCAGCCGAACCTCCCCCCCGCACCAGGGCGATGACGTCGGGCTGGTGGGAGGCCACCACGCGCAGCCCCTCGGCGATGTCGTCGGCCACCCTCTCGCCTTGGACTCGGGTGTCGCGCTCCAAAACGGTGAAGGCCAGGCCGCTGTGGCCCAACTCCGTGGAGAAGTCGGCGTGGGCGGCCGACCCGACACTGGTCACTAGACCCACCCGGAGCGGCGGCTCGGGCACCGGGAGGCCGGCATTTCGGTCCAGCAGGCCCGCCTCGGCCAGGGCCCGCAATAGCCGTTCCCGTTCGACGGCCAGGCGACCAAGGGTGAACCCGGGATCGATCCCGTCCATGATCAATTGCAACCGGCCCCGTGGGGCGTAGAACTCCAGACGGGCTCGTATTCGGATGAGGAGGTCGTCGGCCAGTGCCAGACCTCCCGCCTCGGCCAGGGTGCGCTCCACCTCGGTCCTTGCTCCCCGCCACAACGCCACGTTGAAAATGGCTGCCGGAGCCCGGCCCGGCTCGTCGGACGGCTCTACCAGGTCGAAGTAGAGGTGGCCCGAGCGGGCGGCGTGCAGGTTAGAGACCTGGCCCTCCACCCAGAGGAAATCGCCGAAGAGCGTGCGGAGTCCCTCTCGGACCAACTCGCCGAGTTGCGAGACGCTAAGGACCGGAGGGTTTGCGTCGGGTGCCACCGCTGGCACCTTAGCGACGGTCCTGGTCCTCCGACCCGGCAGGTTCCGAGGTGCCCGGAGTAGGTTCGTGCCTCGCTAACACCGGGTTCCATGGCGGTGGGGTGGCTCCGGGTGAGGGAGGTGTTTATGACTGCGACGCTTGAGGAACCGATCGCTGCCGCGACCCCAGAGGGCACGGTGACCGTCACCTCGATGGCCAGGGACTGGGCCCGGCGAACGCCAAGCCAGGTGGCCATGCGGGAGAAGGACTTCGGTATCTGGCAGGAATACACATGGGAACGGACATGGGGGCTGGTCCTCGACGCGGCCCATGGCCTGCTGGCCCTCGGAGTGGAACCTGCCGACCGGGTGTCCATCCAGTCCGAGGATCGCCCTGAGTGGATCATCTTGGACCTGGCCACGGTGGCTATCCGGGGCATCACTGTTGGCCTTTACCCCACCAACCCCACCGCCGAGGTCGAATACCTCCTTACCGACTCGGGGTCCACCGTGCACCTGGCCGAGGACCAGGAACAAGTCGACCGCGTGCTTGACATCGAACCCTCCAAGCTTGACCGGCTGGTCCGTGTCCTCTATTGCGAGCCTCGAGGTGTGCGGGCCTACGAAGACGAGCGGCTCCTCTACTGGGATGACTTCCTGGCCATGGGGCGGGAGCACCGGGCTGCCGACCCGGGCGCCGTGGACCGTCTGATGAACGAGGCCCAGCCGGACGATGTCATGACCCTCGTATATACCTCAGGTACCACAGGCCCTCCGAAGGGGGCGATGCTGACCAACAGCAATGTGTCGTACGCCATTGAAAAGATCGTGCTGCCGGAAAGTGTCCGTGGGGGATCCGTCGGACCCGATGATGTCGTACTCACGTATCTACCGCTCTGTCATGTGGCAGAACGGGTCTTTTCTACCTGGCATCTCGTGTCCCGGAGCGTCCAACTCAACTTCGCGGAGTCGATCGAGACCGTCACCGAAAACCTTCGGGAGATCCAGCCCACCCTCTTCTTCGCCGTACCCCGTATCTGGGAAAAGATGCACGCCACTGTCACGATCAAAGGGGGTGACTCCTCACCGTTCAAGCGGCTCTGGTTGCGTTTCGGACTTGCCCTGGCCAGGGTCATCGGTAGGGAAAAGATCGCCAATGGCGGATCCCACACCGCCAAGAGCCGCCTGCTCAACCTGATTGGCTTTCCCCTTGTCTTCCGTGCCCTACAGGAGCGGGTCGGGCTGCGCCGGTGCTGGTTTGCCGGCTCCGGTGCCGCTCCCATCGCTCCCGAAGTGCTCGAGTTCTTCATCGGAATCGGGGTTCCGGCCTACGAGGGCTACGGGATGACAGAAAACTCGGCCGTAGCCACCTGGAATATGCCAGGGCGGATGATTCTTGGCACGGTCGGCGAACCCCACCCGGGCATTGGGTTCCGGATTGACGAGGAGACCGGAGAGATCCAGACCAAACACGACGGCGTGTTCGTCGGCTACTGGAACAAGCCGGAAAGGACAGCCGAGACGTTCACCGAAGACGGCTGGCTCAAGACCGGAGACGTTGGCGAATGGGTCGACGGCACCTACGTGCGGATCATCGACCGAATCAAGGACATCATCATCACCTCCGGCGGGAAGAACATTTCGCCCTCGGAGATCGAGAACAGTCTCAAAACATCGCCTTATGTGCGGGAGGCCATGGTTATCGGCGACCAGCGGAAGTTCCTCAGCGCGCTGATCGGTATCGAATTCGACACGGTGGGCAACTGGGCCCTGCGGCGCAACATCCCCTACACCACCTACCGCGACCTTTCCGAAAAGCCCGAGGTTCTGGAGTTGATCCGGGATGTGGTGAACGAAACCAACGAGAAGTTCGCCCGGGTCGAGTCGATCAGAAAGTTCCGGATGATCCCCAAGGAGCTAGACCACGAGGACGGCGAGCTCACAGCCACGCAGAAATTGAAGCGGGACGCCATGGTGGCCATGTTCACCGACCTCGTGGAGGACATGTACGCATGACCGGTCTGGGGCTCCAGCCAGGGGTGGTGGCCTTGGCCGGTGCTTCGGGCTTGGACATCTTTGTTCAGACTCTCGCCAAGGCCCTGGCCCTCGGGTCCCTCTACGCGTTGTTGGCCCTCGGGTTCGTCCTGATCTACAAGACCACCCAGACCCTCAACTTCTCCCAGGGTGCCCTGGCCCTGACCGGCACCTGGTTCATGTCCATGGTGTTCATCGACTGGGACATTCCGGGACGGTTCATGGGCGGTCCGACATGGGTCCATTGGTTCATGGCCCTGCTGGTGGCTGTCGCCGTCACAGCGGGTCTGGGCATGGTCATCGAACGCCTGGCCATCCGGCCGATGATCGGCGAACCACTTTTTTCGATGGCCATGATCACCCTGGCCCTGGAGGTCGTCCTGCGGACGGTCTCGTTCGACGCGGTGTACATCGAGGCGCGGATTCTTGGCATCCCCTGGGGGGCCCGGACCTTCATGATCGGCGGGGCTTGGATCCCCTGGTCCTACGTGGCGGCCCTTCTTGCGGCCCTGGTCGCGTTCGCCGGCACGTGGATGTTCTTCAAGACCAGGCAGGGCATCGCCATGCGGGCCACATCGTTCGACCAGGAGGCGGCGATGGCCCAGGGCATCAACGTGCACCGGGCCTTCGCGATCGCCTGGGCATCCGGTGCCGGGCTGGCCGCCGTGGCTGGTGTCTTCGCGTCGATGCCGCCATGGCCGGCCGCCGGGGTGGCCAGTGTTGACGGGGCGTTCTTCGTGTTCCGGGCCCTTCCAGCGGTGATCCTCGGGGGTCTCGACTCGGTGGTCGGCGCACTCCTGGGAGGGCTGATCATCGGACTGGTCGAGATCATGGCCGGCCAGTACCTGTCGTCCTACACCAACGTGCTAGGCGTCGGCTACCAAGTGGTGGTCCCGTACCTGGTGATGCTGCTCGGCCTGCTGGTCCGGCCCTACGGCCTGTTCGGCACTAAGGAGATCAGGCGGGTATGACCCTACGGATCCCGGGAGTCACCCGGTACCAGCCGAGGTGGAAACGATGAGGGGTCGACCGAAGCTCTACACCTCCTACACCACCGAGACGGCCCTCTTCCCGACCACCATTCAGAAGGTAATGGTCGGCCTGTTTCTGGTCGTCCTGGTCCTGATGCCGTTTGACCTGCCGGTGATCAACGACCTTCCCTTGGTGCGTTTCCTTGGCGACAACTCCTGGCTGCGGCCCGTCAACCGCATGCTTATTTTCGCCATCGCCGCGGTCGGACTGAACCTGCTCTCTGGGGTGGCCGGACAGGTCTCACTCGGCCACGCCTTCTTCATGGGGGTCGGCGCCTCCACCGCGGTGCTCGTTGGAGGCGCCTCCACGTCGCGCCTCTGGGGTTGGGGTCTACCCATGTGGATCTGGTTGCCGGCCGCCGGCCTGGTCGCCGCGGCAGTCGGTGTCCTGGTGGCGCCGGCCGCGGTACGGGTTAGAGGCCTCTACCTGGGCATCGCCACCATCGGCCTGGTGTTTATTGGCATACACCTGTCACGGGTGTTCCCGGAGATCGCCGGGCCACCCCAGTTGGGGCGGAAGTGGCCGCGTCTCGAACTGCGGTTCTGGAAGGAGGAGACTCCCCTCGTCGACTTCAGTCGAAAGGGTCACTGGCTCTGGTTCGATATCGGGAACAACCAGAAGACCTACCTGCTGCTGTTGGGGTTCCTGGTAGTGCTCTCGTTGTTAGCCGCCAATCTGGCTCGCAGTCGCACCGGCCGATCTTGGGCAGCCATACGGGACCG
>JAKUSA010000106.1 GCA_022449565.1 Acidimicrobiales bacterium
GGCCGGTCGCCGTCACGTTCATGCACAGTTATTGACCGGTCTGCACCGCCAGTGCCCCCGAGTTGCGGGCGGCCTACGACAACCACAGGGACGAGGGCTTCACGGTGCTCTCGGTGAGCGTCCGGGAGAGCGACCAGGTGATCACGGACTTCATCTCCCGCCACGGCCTCACCTACCCGTTCCTGATGGACCGTGACGGCAGCGCCAGCCTCGACTTCGGCGTGGTGTCGACCCCGACGCCCTTCTTCATCGGTCCCGACTGAGCGATCATGGACTCGAAGGCGGGGATGATCTCCCGGGACTGGCTGGAAGGCCTGATCCGCGAATCCACCAGCACCTAGGGGATCGGTGCCGGGGTGGCGTCCCGGTCAGTCGACGAGCGGCAGGATGCCGCCGGGGAATGGGCCGGAGGCATCGAGGTGCTGGACGACCAGGCCGAGGCGTTCGATGATCCCGAGGCTGTCCTCGATGTGGCCGGTGTGGTCCGGACCGCAGTCACACAGGGCCACCAGGCCCTCGACCATGGCCTCCATGGACTCGACCTGATCGGGTCGTAGGTGGGTACCGGCGATCGCTGCCCCACCCTCGGACAGCACGGCAGCCCGGGGCTGGACGGCGTTGACCCTCACGCCGGTGCCGTGGAGCTGCACGGCCAGGCCGTCGGTGATCCGGTTCAGCGCCGCCTTCGACGCTCCGTAGACGGCGAGCATCTTGGACGTCTCGGTGACGTTGAACGGGGCGCCACCGTGCAGGTTCGCGGTGGCACTCGACACGTTCACGATCCAGCCCTCGCCCCGGTCGACCATGCCGGGCACCACCCGCTGGGCCAGCTCGAGGGGGGCGACCACGTTGGCCTCCATGGACAGGCGCACCCTCTTCGCCGGGAAGTCCAGGATGGATCCCCCGATGTTCGCAGCCGCATTGTTAACGAGCACCGCGATCGGGCCGAGGGCGTCGACCACCTCGTCGACGATCCGGTCCCGGTCCTCGGGATCGGTCAGGTCGGCTACGACGACGACGGCCCGCACGCCGAACGCCCTGATCCGCTCGGCGGTCTCGGTGAGGCTGCCCGGCAGGGTCGGGTGGTGGTCCAGGGTCCTCGCCACGATGGCGACGTCGGCGCCTTCGGCGGCCAGGCGGGTGGCGGCGGCTGCGCCGATGCCCCGGCTGGCACCGGTCACCAGGACGACACGGCCCTCGAATCGCCTCAACATACCGATGACGGTAATCCGCCCGCATTCCACCGCCCCAATGGAGGCCCCTAGTGTCCGGGCATGTTCGACCTCACGGGACGCACCGCTCTGGTGACAGGAGCCGGACAGAACATCGGTGCGGGCATCGCCCGGGCACTGGGGGCGGCCGGCGCCACCGTGCTGGTCAACGACCTTCGTTCCGAGCGGGCCGAGGAGGTCGTCGAGGCCCTCGTGGCCGACAGCCACGCCGCCGTGGCCGTGGCGTTCGACGTGACCGACCGGGCCGCCATCGACGCGGCGGTCGCCGAGGCGGGTCCCATCGACGTGCTGGTCAACAACGCAGGCAACGGCGGGGCCGAGGCCATGCTCCCGAAGAAATTCGCTGACACCGACCCGGACGACTGGCGGGGACCGATGGAGGTCAACCTGCAGGGAGTGCTGCACTGCTGCCACGCGGTGCTGCCCGGCATGGTCGAGCGGGGCCACGGCCGGATCATCACCATCTCGTCAGCCGCCGGAACCCACGGGGTCGGCATCGGCTTCGCCCCGTACTCGGTGGGCAAGGGCGGCTCGCTGAGCCTCATGCGGAGCCTGGCCCTCGAACACGGACGAGACGGCATCACGGCGAACTCGGTGGCCCTAGGGATCATGGACTCGGTCCGGGCCGAGACGGCTGCCGCCCTCACCAAGACGATCCCCGTCGGCAGGCTGGGATCACCCGACGATGTCGGTGCAGCCTGCCTGTGGCTGGCATCGGACGAGGCCGGCTGGATCACCGGCCAGACGATCGGCCTGAACGGCGGTGCCTTCACGTCGTGAGCAGGCCCATTCGTCAAGTAGCTGAGGAGACCCTTCTGGCTTTCCTGCTGGGGAGAAGACAGCCATGACCTCTACCGGTACAGCCACCCCCTACACCCTGATCTCGTCGGACTGCCACGCCGGCGGCAACATGAAGGCCTACGAGGAATATCTCTCTCCGTCACACCGGGAGGCCTTCGCGGAGTGGCGAGGCGCTTACCGGAACCCGTTCCCCGACCTGCAGGACGACGGCCGGTCCCGCAACTGGGACGATGAGCGCCGCAACGGCGACCTCGATGCCGAGGGAGTGGCCGCGGAGATCGTCTTCCCGAACACCGTGCCACCGTTCTTCCCGACTGGTGCGCTCATTACCTACCCGCCGACCAACCGGGCCGACTATGAGCGACGCCTCGAGGGAATCCGCACCCACAACCGCTGGCTGGTCGACTTCTGTTCCGCCCACCCGGAGCGCCGCTGCGGTCTACCGCAGGTGTTCCTGTTCGACCTGGACGACACCATCGCCGACCTCGAGCTGGCCGCCGAGAACGGTCACAGCAGCTTCATGCTCCCCGCCGTGCCACCCGACTCCGGCCTGCCCGGCCTCTACGACCCGGTCTACGACCGGCTGTGGGCGGTCGTCCGCGATCTTGACCTGACGATCACCCAGCACGGCGGGTCGGGCAACCCCAACTACGGAGAGGCGCCTGCGGCCAGCCTGATGTTCCTGCTGGAAGTGCCGTTCTTCGCCCACCGCAACCTGTCGCATTTGGTGATGTCGGGAGTTTTCGAACGGTTCCCTGAACTGCGCTATGTCATGACCGAACAGGGTGTGGCCTGGGTGATCGAGGACCTGCGCCGCATGGATGGTTACCACGCCCAGATGGCTTCGGGTCGGGTCGGTGAGCTGGGATTCTCCGCCGACCTCGTGCTGCCTGACAGGCCCAGCGAGTACTTCGCCCGCAACGTCTGGATAGGGGCCAGTTTCCCGAGCCCGTCGGAGGCTGACGCCATGAAGAAGGTTGGTATCGACCGGATGATGTGGGGGAGCGACTACCCCCACAACGAGAGCACGTTCCCCTACAACCGGGATCACCTCCGCCGTTCGTTCAGCGGTTGGGACGAGGCCGACCTGCGGAAGGTCTTTGCCGAGAACGCTGCCGAGGTGTACCGCATCGACCTTGACGCCTTGGTGCCGCTGGCCGAGCGCATCGGTCCGTCGGTCGACGAGGTGGCCACGCCCCTGGATGAAGTTCCGAAGGACGCCTTCAGCCCGGCCTTCACCCGACCCTGAACCCGTTACCTCCCAAGCAGCGGTTCGCTTCCGGCTCTGGTTGCTCGTCTACTCGGTGATGCCGAAGCGCTCTAGGCCGAACGCCTTGATGGCGTTGCCCCGCATCAGCTTGTAGACCTCGTCGTCGTTGAGGCCGGCTTCCCGGCAGATCTTCGTGGCCACGTCCAACGTATGGGGGTATGTCGTGTCGGCGTGGGGGAAGTCCACCTCGAAGCAGATCTGGTCCATGCCGATGACATCCCGGTTCTTCAGGCCGGTCTCGTCGTCGAAGATGCAGCCCCAGACGTGGTCCGGGATGACCGAGGCTGGACTCATCCTCGACCGCATCGAAGATGTCGGCGCTGAGCAACTACCTCTGCCTATCTATCTGGAGGGCGAACTACCGCCCACACCGACTATGGCGCCCCAGGTCGGAGAGCAGACCGACGAGGTCCTGGCTGAGCTGGGCCTGTCGCCCGAGCGCATCGCCGAACTACGGGCCTCGGGAGCGGTGGGGCCCCGAGAGAACTAAGCCGACTGGGTCACCGGTCGGCCCAAGCCCGGTCGCCGTGTCAGGCGTCGAGCCCGAGGACTTGGATTGCGTTCTCCCGAAGGAACTTCGGCCACACTTCGGCTTTGAATGGCACGTCGCGTAGTTCGGTGAAGATCCGATCCAGCGAGAGGCCCATGGGGAAGTAGCCGGCGTAGAGGATCTTGTCGGCGCCCCGGGTGTTGGCGTAGTCGATGATGGCCTTCGGGTAGTGCTTGGGGGCGAAGGCCGAGGTCGAGTAGTAGAGGTTGGGCCACTTCAACATCAGCTTGACGACGAGGTCCACCCATGGCTCGCAACCGTGACGGGTCACGAAGGTCAGGTCCGGAAAGTCGTACATGACCTGGTCGATCAGCTCCACCCGTTGAGGGGCGAACGGCACCCGCGGGCCAGGGATGCCGGCACAGCAGAAGACCGGGAGGTTCAGCTCGCAACACAACTCGTAGATGGCGTACATCTTCGGGTCGTCGATCGGCACCTGCGGATCCCGACCTGCAGGGAAGGCGGTGACCGCCCTCAGTCCGGCGTCCCGATGGAGCCGGCGGATAGTGCGGATCGACTCCGGACCGTCGTTGGGATCGGGCTCGTGGCTGGGAATGAAGCGGTCCGGGTGCTGCTCGACCATGGCCCGTCCCTCACTCTTGTCAGGCCCGATGCCGACCATGGCCAGCTGCACGTTGTTGCGGTCCATGAACGGGAGGCACAGGTCAGCTCCCTGCGGTGGGTCTTGCAGCTCACCGTCGCTGTCCCGTGCCTGGTCCGAGAACGGAACGTCCTTGAACATGTACTGGGCCGGGAAGTTCATGGACTTCGAGTCGGCGTCCCTGATCCCGGTCAGGTTGGCGTAGTTCAGCTTGGCATTGGGCCCGGCCCGGGTGCCCATCATGGTGTCGACGGCCGCCACGTCGGTGGGGAACGTCCCGGTGGTCATGGCCCCATCCTCCGATCTGACGGCCCATCAGGCAAACCCTGGCGCCGGGAGCGCGGTCGGAAGCCGACGGACGCCTCGCCATGAGGGAAACCATGATGGCCTGACCTCAATCCGATACCGGTCAGAACTATTCAGAGAGCAGTTCAGGAAACGGTCGGGTCGAAGACCAGGAGTCGATCGATGGCTTCCTGGTCTTCGACCACCTCGAACCCGGCGGCTTCCAGCACCGCCACTGGGCCCTTCTGGTCGGCTCTACGCGTTGCACATTTCATTGCACAGAATGCACACCACCAGACGGACACAGGCATACCCGACAGACACACAGGCCTGAATCCACGGGCGCTAGCGGTCCAGATGGACACCTCGGACAGATTTCTGTGGTCTGGGAGGTAGACGTCACCGACGAGGAAGCGGTGGCCGGCATGGTGGCCGAGATCGTCGACCGCCATGGGCGCC
>JAKUSA010000107.1 GCA_022449565.1 Acidimicrobiales bacterium
GATGGGGTGACGGAAGGCCGCGGCGGGCGGGGCACGTTCGTTGTCGACGAACCCCTCCACTCCGACCCTCTGGAGGAGCGCTGCCAGAGGGTCAACACAGCAGCGCGGAGGCGCACCGGGCCCTCGACCGAGCCCCTTCCTCGGAGGCCGAATCCGAGAGGTTCCCGACCTCCCCGGCCACTTGACCGTCGCAGTAGGCGATCAGCCCTCGGCGCCGTAAACCGGTGCTGGCGCGGGCGCCGCGTCGATGGAGGTGTGCACCGCACCAGCTATCTCAGCAACCTCAAAACGACGCTGTCCGACACCTATCTCGGGTCCGTGCTGCCAACCGTCACAGACGCTGAGACGTCCACCACCCACCTCGAACATCCGCCCGGTCACGTCACAGTCCCCGCTACCAAGCCACACCACCAGTGGGGAGACGTTGGCCGGATCCTTCTCGTCCCAGCCCTCCGGTGCCTCGGCATCGTAGATAACCCCCCCGGTCATGCGGGTCCGGGCGTCGGGGGCTACTCCGTTGACCAGGACTCCGTAGCGACCCCACTCGGCCGAGGCCTGAACGACTAGCAGGGCGATCCCCGCCTTAGCTGCCGCGTAGTTGCCCTGACCGATGCTGCCCAGCAGACCGGCGCCCGAGGAGGTCATCACCACCCGGGCTGCTACCTCCTCGCCAACCTTGGTTCGCTCCCGCCAGTGGGCAATGGCGTGACGAGCTGGCGCGAAGTGGCCCTTGAGGTGAACGCGGACCACCGCGTCCCAGTCATCCTCACTCATGGTGGCCAGCATCCGGTCGCGCAGGAAGCCCGCGTTACACACCAGGGTGTCGAGTCGGCCCCAGGTGTCGATGGCTCGAGCGACCATGGACGCGGCCTGGTCCCAGTCGGCCACGTCCGCCCCGTCGGCCACCGCCTCCCCGCCGAGGTCGCGGATCTCAGCTACCACCTCGTCGGCCGGAACCGATCCCTCCCCCTCACCCTCTCGGGACACCCCCAGGTCGTTGACCACCACCCGGGCGCCCTCAGCGGCTAAGGCCAGGGCATGGGCCCGACCTAGTCCGCGCCCCGCGCCGGTGACGATCGCCACCCGTCCGTCACAACTCCCCATGGTCCGTCCCTCCGGGTTCCCACTTCCGGCCGGCACCCTAGGGCGTGGCGACCAGCCACCGGTCAGTCCGACCGTCCCTCATACCCAGGTCGGTCAACCAACCACCCTGGTCACCCCGACGGGTAGGCCCGCATGGTTAACCACTACCTCCTCGCCGGCCGCTGGGAGTCGGCCGAATCGTGTGAGGACCCAGGCCAGGGCCACCGACGACCCCCGTCCGGCACCGTCCCGCACCTTGAGGGCCACCCCGACCCCGTCGTCGGGCACCACGGCACAGAACACGCCCTCGGCGCCCGTCTTCACCACGGTGCCCCCTGTCGATCCCTTGATCATTCGGGTACAGGCTCGGTCCTGCCCTGCCACGAAGAACGGTTCCGACCGCATCGCATCGAGCAGACGCCCCTCAGGGGAGTGGGGCCGCCCTATCCCCAGGGTGGCCCATCCTGCGGCGAGCCGCTCCAAAGGAACTCCCCACGCGGGGATTCCGCACCCGTCCACGGCGGGCTCCTGGCCCGCGAGGTCGATTCCGCACCGTTCCTCGATGACCGGACTCACATGGTTGCGCTGCAACTGGTGGGACGGGTCGCAGTATCGGTCGGTGGAAAGGTCGAGGTGCCGGCACAGGGTCAGAAACCCTGCGTGCTTGCCTGAGCAGTTGTTGTGGAGCGCCGTATACCGCTGACCAGCCTCGGCTAGACCGATTGCCGCCGCCTCGGAGATCGGACGGTGCGCACCACACGCCAGCTCTCCGACCGGAACCCCGACCCGCTCCAACCAGCTAGCTACCGCCTCCACGTGGGCTGGTTCACCGTCGTGGCTGGCGCAAGTCAGTGCCAACTCGACCTTGGTCAGGGCGAAGGAATCGGCGGCACCGGTGGCCACCAAAGGGATCGCCTGGATCGGCTTGAGGGCGGAGCGGGGCAGGACCCGACGGGCCGTATCCCCCCAGGAGTCGACGACGGTTCCGTCAGTCCCAACTACCACCGCGTCGACCTCGTGCCAACTTTCGACGCTGTCGCCCCGGGTGACCTCGACGAGCAGCGGCGCCCCGCTCCGGCTCACCCCGTCCCGCGACGCGACAGGTCGTGGATCTCGTCGTGGATTTCGGCGACCCTGTCACTGGCCTGGGTCGTAAGGAGGGCCGGGACTAGGGCGTGGACCACCGCGGCCGCCGCGGCGACTAAGAGTCGCCGGGCCACACGGAAGGCCCGGCGCTGGTGCTCGAGATAGGTCTCGCCGACGCTGGCCGGGTGTTCGGTGAAAAACCCGGCCCAGCGCACAGGCTCAGAGTAGGTGACCGGATCCGACGGTGCAGGGCCTCTTGCCGGACGTGCGATGGTCGGGGAGGCCGCCGGTCAGCGGGTGATGGCCACCACGGCGCCGCTGGTCGCCTTCACCAACGCCCGGGGGTCAACGGCGAAGATGGAGTCGGGCGTCCCGGCAGCCGCCCACACCTCGTCGTACTCCAGTAGGTGCGGATCAACCACGGTCCGCAGTGGCACGGTATGGCCTAGGGGTGGCGTGCCACCGATGGCGTACCCGGTGGCCGCCCGTACTTCGCTGGCCCCGGCAATCCGGATCTCGGTGCCAAGGTGCCCGGCCAACCGGTCCTCGTCGACTCGACGGGCTCCCGAGCACAACACGAGCACCGGGCGCACGTCGGCCATGAAGACCAGGGACTTGACGATCTGGTCGATCTTGCAGCCCACCGCCGCGGCGGCGTCAGCCGCGGTACGGGTACCGTCGGGGTAGCGCTGGACCTCGATGTCGAGACCCGAGGCCTCCGCCTCACCGGTAAACCGGTCGACCGCGTCAACCCGTGGCATGGCCTACCCGCATCCCTTGGTCGGGCATGGTTAGCACCTCGCCCACACACGATCCCCCATCACACGACACCACAGGGGCCAATGCTACGGGTCAGGGCATCAACGGCCCCATTCCGGCGACAGCCGACTCGGTCCGGCCGGACCGGTACCCTCCGGCCGTGCTCCCGGGGATCCTCGCCGACGCCGGCCGCCGCTACGCCGACCGCCCGGCCGTCGAATCCCCGACCGGACCGCCGATCGGCTACGCCGACCTGGATCAGGTCTCCGACGAGGTGGCGGTGGGACTCGCCCATCGGGGTCTTGCCGAGGGCTCGGTCCTTCTGCTGTCCCTCCCCTCGGGGCTGCCCTACCTGGTGGCATACCTGGCGGCCGCCAAGTTGGGCGCGATTACCGCTGGTGCTAACCCTCGCCTGGGGGCCGGTGAACGGACCGTGCTGGCCCAAACCCTCGCGCCGGACCTGGTACTGGCCACCGACGACCTGGTCGGCGGGATCCCCGACCACTTGGAGGTCGACTTGGTCTCGGGCTCCGATTCGGCCAGCCACGCGCTGGCCGACTACCGAAAGCCGGGCCAACGGCCGGATCGACTCCCCACCGACCCGGACCGGCCAGTGTGCATCTGCTTCACCTCCGGCTCCACCGGCGACCCCAAGGGGGCCCTGTTCGCCAATCGCCAGCTGGAGGCCATCGCCGAGATGGATCGGGGAGGAGCCTGGGGGGAGGGCGGGCACTTGATTCCCGGGACCGCCCTAGCCCATGTCGGAGCGATGACCAAACTGGGCTGGCAACTGGCCGCCGGCACCACCCTGCACCTGCTTGACCGTTGGAAGGCCGGCGACGTCCTAGACCTTGTCGACCGCTTCCGCATTCCCGCGATCACCGGTGTGGCCGCCCAGGTGGCCCTCATGCTGGACGACCCGTCCTTCGACGACCACGACTTTGACTGCGTCCAAGCGATCGTGGTGGGCGGTGGGCCCTCCCCACCCGACCTGGTCACCGCTGCCCGGAGAAAGTTCGGAGCTCCCTATTCCAACCGTTACTCCTCCACCGAGTCTGGGGGGATCGGCCTGGCCACTGCCCTCGACGCCAACGACGAGGAGGCGCTCCACACAGTGGGCCGACCCCGACCGGGAGTGGACGCCGATGTGCGGGACGACGAGGGGCGGCCCGTCGAACCCGGCGAGGTCGGAGAACTGTGGCTTAGGACCCCATCGTCCATGGTCAGTTACCGCCACGACCCGGAGGCCACCGCGGCCACTCTGGTCGACGGGTGGTTACGCACCGGCGACCGGGCCCGGGTGGACGACCAGGGCTGCTACCGATTGGCCGGACGGGTGGACGACATGTACATCCGGGGGGGCTACAACGTCCACCCCCAGGAGGTCGAGGCTGTCATCAGCGCGCATGACGGGGTGGCCGAGGTGGCGGTCGTCCCCCGACCCGACCCGGTCATGGGCCAGGTCGGGGTGGCCGTCGTCGTGCCTACCCACCCGGACCACCCCCCGACTTTGGACGACCTGGTCCGGGTTAGCCGGGCTGCCCTGGCCGCCTACAAGGTGCCCGCGGACCTGCTGGTGGTAGATGCCCTGCCCCTTAACAGCGCCCACAAACTGGACAGGCGCGTCCTAAGCGAAGTGGTGGCCGAGAATCCTTCGACCGGGCCCAACGACGAACGGTAACCACTCAACGGCGATGACCCCGTTCGCCGCGGCGACGCTCGACCTCTCGTTCGCGCTGGTCGGCCAACTCCCGCCGTAGCAACAGGTAGCGGTCTAGGCGACGCTTCGCGACCCGCCCGTCAGCCAGCACGGCACAGTCTGGTTCCGTGTCGTGGACGCAGTCGGCGAAACGGCATCGGGCTGAGAGTTCCTCCAGGTCGCCGAACACCCGGTTCAGCGCCTCCTCGGCGCCCCACAAACCGACCGACCTGAGACCGGGTGTGTCCACGAGCAACCCACCGGTCGGACAGAGGAGCAACTCGCGACTGACCGTGGTGTGGCGTCCCTTCCGGTCGCCGGAACGGACCTCGCCGGTGGCCAGCACCTCCTCTCCGACCAGCGCGTTGACCAGCGTCGATTTGCCGGCACCTGACTCGCCGAGCAGGGCGACGGTCAGCCCGGGCCGGATAAGGGCCTCCACCCCGTCGATACCCCCGGCGGCCTCCCCTACTTCGACAGTCAGCACATCTACCCCGGGGGCAACCGCTCGGACCACCGCGGAGATCTCCGCCGCCGCCTCAGTCTCCCGGCCGGCCTTGGT
>JAKUSA010000108.1 GCA_022449565.1 Acidimicrobiales bacterium
ACAACGGTGACGGGAGCCAGCAGGTTGTCGCCCTTGGCCGCGGCGATGGCGTCGGCGAGCGCGGCGGTGGCCGGTGGCCCGTAGGCGGTGAAGGTGAAGGTCGTCGTCATGTGTGAACCGAGAGTAGACACCACCTGTGATGCCCACCTCGACTTGCTCCACCTCGGCCCCATCTGCGACCCAGCGGTACGGTCCGACGCTATGAGCGACGCCGTTCCCGCCGCCGCACCGCAAGTGACTGAGTACCCGGGCCACTGGGCCGCCGAGAACCCCGACCGTTCCGCCATCGTCATGGCCGGCTCGGGCGAGACGATGACCTTCGCCGAACTCCACGAGCAGGCCTGTCGCATTGCCAACCTGTTCCGCAGCCTCGGGCTCGGGTTTGGAGACCACATGGCCTTCTGCCTCGAGAACCGGATCGAGTTCCTGCCGCTGGCCTGGGGCGCCCATTACGCCGGCCTCCGCTACACGGCGGTGTCTTCGCGGCTGACTGCCGATGAACTGGCTTACATCGTCGATGACTGTGGTGCCCGGGTTTTCGTCACCTCCCCCTACAAAGAAGATGTGCTGGCCGAGGTCACCGCTGCAACGCCGAACGTCGAGGCCCGCTTCTCGATCGGGGGCGAACTGCCCGACCACGCACCCTTCGAGGACGCCGTCGCCGCCCAGTCCTCCGGGGCCGATCCCGACTGGAAGAGCGGCACCGACATGCTCTACTCGTCGGGCACCACCGGCCAGCCGAAGGGGGTCAAGCGGACGCTGGTCCCCGAGCCGCTCGGCACGGGCGGGTCGATCTCGGCGATGGCGCAGTTCTTGTTCGGCTCGCTGCCGGGAGGCACCTACCTCTCGCCGGCTCCGCTCTATCATTCGGCGCCGCTGCGATTCTGCATGGGCTACCTGGGCCTCGGCACCACCATCATCGTGATGGAGAAGTTCGATCCCGAGGAGTCTCTGGCTCTGATCGAGCGCCACGGCGTCACCGACAGCCAGTGGGTGCCGACCATGTTCGTGCGGATGCTCAAGCTCGACGACAAAGTCCGCGCCCGGTACGACGTGTCGACGCTGCGGGCTGCTATCCACGCCGCCGCCCCCTGCCCGGTCGACGTGAAGCGTCAGATGATCGACTGGTGGGGTCCGGTTCTCTACGAGTACTACGCCGGCACCGAGGGAACCGGCCTCACGTTCACGAACTCCGAGGACTGGCTGGCCCACCCGGGCACGGTCGGCAGGGCGTTGATGGGCGAGGTGGTCATCGTCGACGACGAGGGCAACGAGCTCCCGGCCGGCGAGGAGGGCGACATCTACTTCCGCTCGGACATCAAGGTCGAGTACCACAACGACCCGGAGAAGACAGCTGCCTCCCGCCTCGGCGACGACCTGAGCACCCTGGGCGATGTCGGGCGGCTCGACGAGGACGGGTTCCTCTACCTGACCGACCGTAAGGCGTACATGATCATCTCCGGCGGGGTGAACATTTACCCCCAGGAGACCGAGAACATCCTCACCATGCACCCGGCGGTCTTCGACGTGGCTGTCATCGGGGTCCCCAACGACGACTTCGGCGAGGAGGTCAAGGCGGTGGTGCAGTTGGTCGAACCGTCGGCCGCTGGTGCCGACCTGGAACGGGAACTGATCGCCTACTGCCGGTCCCACCTGGCCGACGTGAAGTGCCCCCGTACCGTGGACTTCCGGGATGAACTACCCCGTCACCCCACTGGCAAGCTCTACAAGCGGCTACTCAAGGACGAGTACTGGTCAGGTCGCGACGCTCGGATCTGAGTCGTTGACCGGTCAACCGGCCTCCGAGTGGGTGACTGGTTTCTCACCCATCCATTCCCGGAGTGTGTTCTTCAACTTGGTCTGCTGGATGAACAGGTCGTGTTCGGGCCCCGCCTCGGTCGCCGCCTGTGGGGCCTTGAGGTAGAACGACAGCCACTCCTGCACGCCGGACTGTCCGGCCCGGGCCGACAGGTCTAGGAACAGGGCCAGGTCCAGCACGATCGGTGCGGCCAGGATCGAATCCCGGCAGAGGAAGTTCACCTTGAGCTGCATCGGGTAACCCAGCCACCCGAAGATGTCGATGTTGTCCCACCCCTCCTTGTTGTCGCCCCGTGGCGGGTAGTAGTTGATCCGTACAACATGGTCGATGTTCCCGTATAGGTCCGGGTAGGCCTCGGGCTGGAGGATCGTGTCGAGAACCCCGAGTTTGGAGACC
Source organism: Acidimicrobiales bacterium (assembly GCA_022449565.1). GTDB lineage: Bacteria > Actinomycetota > Acidimicrobiia > Acidimicrobiales > MedAcidi-G1 > JAKUSA01. Next base: position 2,216 of record JAKUSA010000108.1, read on the forward strand.
TCCTTGGTCTTGAAGTTCTCCGGGTCGTCGAGCACCTCGCCGTCCCGATTGCCCAGGATGTTGGTCGAGTACCAGCCCCGCAGGCCCAGCATGCGAGCCTTCAACCCTGGGGCCAGCAGCGTCTTCATCAGCGTCTGGCCGGTCTTGAAGTCCTTCCCGGCTATCGGAACCCCGCGCAGGGCTGCCAACTCGAGCATGCATGGCAAGTCAACAGCCAGGTTCGGCGCCCCGTTGGCGAAGGGCACGTCGCTGACCAAGGCGGCATAGGCGTAGATCTGGCTGGGGGAGATGTTCTCGTCTCCGCTGCGCAGCCCCGTTTCGAACGACTCGACACTGGCGTGGACGGCGCTCGGCTCCTGGTAGGCCTCGGTGGATCCACACCACACCATCACCAGTCGCTCGCAGTCGTTCTCGCTCCGGAACCGTTCGATGTCCTCGACCAGCGCCTGGGCCTGGTCCCACTTGGAGGTCGCAGGCTTTACCCGGGCCCCGTCGAGCTTCTTGACCCAGCGTTGGTCGAAGACGGCGTCCATGGCCACGATCCCCTCCAGTTCCGCCGAGAGGGGGGCGAGGTCACGCTCCTCGAGCACACCGCAGGTCCGAGCAGCTTCCAGGACGTTGGCCGAGATCGGATCCCAGCCGCCGAACACCAGGTCGTCCAGCCCGGCCAGGGGCACGAAGTCCCGGATCAGCGGGTTTCGGTCTTCGTCACGTTGGCCGAGCCGGATGTGGGCCATTTGGGTCACTGAGCCGATCGGGACGGCCAGGCCGTTCCGTGCGGCGATCACCCCGGCGATGAAGGTGGATGCCACGGCCCCCAACCCGGGGGTGAGGACCCCCAGCCGTCCGGTGGCCGGGGCGATCGAGAGGGGTTTGTCCATAGCGCAAGGATAGGGAGGCGACGGCCCGGTAGCCTCCGGAAACCACCAAAGGCAACCCGAGGAGGAGGGGCGGCGATGGGATGGCCGGGCTCACCCGACGACGAGTTGTTCGCGGTCATCGATCGGGAACAGACCCGTCAGAACACCACCCTGCAGCTCATTGCCTCCGAGAACTTCGCCTCTCCGGCGGTCCTGGCGGCCTCCGGCTCGGTGCTAACCAACAAGTACGCCGAGGGTTACCCGGGCAAGCGCTACTACGGCGGCAACGTGCACGTCGACGAGGCCGAGGACCTGGCTCGCGAGAGGGTCAAGGCTTTGTTCGGCGCGGATCACGCCAACGTGCAACCCCATGCCGGTGCCAACGCCAACATGGCCGCCTATCTAGCGGTGCTGGAACCCGGCGACACGGTGCTGGGCATGAGACTCGACCAGGGTGGTCACCTCACCCACGGCTCGCCAGTCAACTTCAGCGGGCGCCTCTACGACTTCGTGTCCTACGGCGTGACGCCCAGCGACGAGCGGATCGACATGGACGAAGTTCGCGACCAGGCGCAGGCCCACCACCCGAAGCTGATCGTTGCGGGGGCCACGGCCTACCCCCGGATCATCGAACCGGCTCCGCTTCGGGAGATCGCCGAGGAGGTCGGAGCCCTGCTCATGTTCGACGCCGCCCACATCGCCGGGCTCATCGCGGGCGGCGTCCACCCCAACCCGGTGCCCTACTGCGACATCGTCACCTTCACCACCCACAAGACCCTGCGCGGTCCCCGGGGCGCTTGCATCCTCTCGACCGCCGAGTACGCGACCGCTATTGACAAGGCGGTCTTCCCTGGTCTCCAGGGCGGACCGCTGGAACACCACATCGCCGCGAAGGCGGTGGCCTTCCGGGAGGCCGCCGACCCGTCGTTCGCCGCCTACGCACGCCAGATCGTGGCCAACGCCCGGGCCCTGGCCGAGGCCCTATCCGGCCATGGCTTCCGGCTCGTCTCGGGTGGCACCGACAACCACCTACTGCTGGTCGACCTGAGGACCTTCGATGAGGACCTGACGGGCGCCGAGGCCCAGACGGTGCTGGACCGGGCCGGCATTACCCTCAACAAGAACACCGTGCCCGATGACCCCCGTTCGCCGTTTGTGACCAGCGGCGTCCGGATCGGTACCCCGTCCACTACAACCCAAGGGATGGCCGAACCAGAGATGGAGCGGATCGCCGAGTTGATTGTGCGCACCCTGAAAGGTCGCGACGACGACTCGGTAGTCGACGCGGTTCGAGCCGAGGTGGCCGAGCTCTGCAGTCGGTTCACCCCCTACGGCGACTAGGGCCAGGTGCCGAGCGTTCTGGCCTACCTGGTGGTCGGCGGCGCGGCCGCCGTGGCCACCGGCATAACCACCTCTCTAGCCCGCCAGTTCGCAGAGCGTTCGGGGCTCCTAACCGTCCCGGAGGACCGGGACGTCCACGACTCGCCCACTCCCAGCATCGGTGGGCCGGCCATGTTGGTTGGCCTCCTCGTAGGTGCCCTGGTCGCCTGGCTGATCGGCGACTTTGATGCCGTGTTCGCCACCCGCTCCGAGATGCTCGGCGTCCTAGTCGCCGCCACGATCATGTGCGCAGTAGGCGTCGTGGACGACATTCGCCCCGTGTCGGCTCCGGCCAAACTTGCCGGGATGGTGCTCGCCGGAAGCACCCTCTCGCTCGTCGGTGTTTCGCTGGTCGTGTTGCGGATTCCGTTTGTCGACGTGGTACTCCTCTCGCCCGACCTCTCCGCGCTGGCCACCGTGCTCTGGGTGGTGCTCCTAGCCAATGCCCTGAACCTGATCGACGGCCTGGACGGTCTGGCGACAGGGATTGTGGCTATCGCGGCGACCACCTTTGTGCTGTACGCGGTACGGCTCGGCAACGAGGGACTGCTTTTCGAGGGCAATCCGGGCGCACTGATCGCCGTTCTGGTCGCCGGGATCTGCGTCGGCTTCCTGCCCCACAACGTTCACCCGGCCCGGATCTTCATGGGGGACGGCGGTGCCCTCATGCTCGGTCTGCTCATGGCCGCCTCCACCGTGTCGGTGGGCGGTC
>JAKUSA010000109.1 GCA_022449565.1 Acidimicrobiales bacterium
TGCCCGGCGGATTTCCGGGCCACCCGAGCGAATGCGTATCGTACAGACGTGACCATCCAGCCGGGACGTCGCGGTACAGCCTCGATGACGGTGACCGAGGCCGACCTTTCCATCGCCTTCGGCTCGGGCGAGGTTCCTGCGCTGGCCACGCCCCGTATCGTGGCCCTGCTTGAGGAGGCCACCCTGGCGGCGCTGGAGGGCGCACTCGATCCCGGCCAGACGTCGGTGGGAATGCGGATCCACGTCGACCACTTGGCGCCCAGCGCCCCGGGGTCGGAGGTGGTGGCCCATGTCGAGCTGGACCAGGTCGACGGCCGACGGCTTGCCTTCAGCGCCGAGGCCCGAGGCGAGGGAGCCGACGGACCGCTGTTGGCCTCGGCCACCATCATCCGGGTGGTCGTCGACACCGAGGCGTTCCTCGGACGGCTCCGCTCCGCGAACGGGACCGACTCCACCAATTCGTGAGCATGGAAGCCCTCACCACCGAGCAGCGCGCTCCCATCAGAGCGAGGGCCCCGCGTACCAGAGTGTGGGGGACCGAGGTGGCGCTCCTGCTGACCTTTTACATCGTCTACACGATTGTCCGGAACCGGTTCGGTTCGGCGGCTGTCGACCCCGACCGGGCATACCGGAACGCCGAGAGGATCATGGACATCGAGCGGAGCCTGGGAACGTTCTGGGAACTGCGGGTCCAGGGGTGGTTCGTCGATCAGGAGGTGTTCCTTAGCGTCTGGAACCACTTCTACGGCAGTTTCCACTTTGGGGTAACCATCTTCGCCCTGGTCTGGCTCTACCGTCGGTTCCCCCACCGATACGCCCGCCAGCGCACAGCCTTCCTGAGCACCACCGGCCTGGCGCTGGCGGGCTTCGCCTTGTTCCCGCTCATGCCGCCCCGTCTGCTCTCAGATTGTGGCCAATACGGGGCCTGCCGGCCCGGTGCCTACCCGTTCGTGGACACCGTGTCCGATATCGGCGGGTTCTGGTCTTTCGACTCGGGCACCATGCAGGAGGTCACCAACCAGTTCGCCGCCATGCCCAGCTTGCACTTCGCTTGGGCCACCTGGTGCGTCGTGGCACTGGGGCCTGTGCTGTGGCGTCACTGGACCCGGGGGCTGATCGCCGCTTACCCCGTGGCCACGCTGTTCGCGGTGGTGGTCACCGCCAACCACTACTGGCTGGACGCGGCGGCAGGCGTCGTTCTGGTGGCCGCCGGCTACCTGGTGACCGACCAGGCGATAGCACGATTGCGACTCCCGACGACCGCTCCCGCCGCCTCGCGCTGACCGCCCGCACCCGGTTGCCGCTGCCCGTTCACCCGGAACGACCGCTACGGTTCAGCACCGAGACACCCCCGGGAGGGATCCCCACGTTGCTCCTCGAATCCATCCATACCCCCGGAGACCTACGCCATCTCGGCCCCGACGAACTGCACTCTCTCACCAAGGAGATCCGGTCATTCATCGTCGAGACGGTGGACCGCACGGGCGGCCACCTCGGGTCGAACCTGGGCGTGGTCGAGTTAACGATCGCCATCCACCGAGCATTCGATAGTCCCCGTGACGTGATTCTGTGGGACACCGGCCACCAGACCTACGTCCACAAGCTCCTCACCGGCCGCTACCGGGACTTCGCCCGGCTCCGGCAGCCCGACGGGATCTCCGGATACCCGTCGCAGGACGAGTCCCCACACGACTGGATCGAGAACTCCCACGCCTCAACCGTGTTGTCCTACGCCCACGGACTGGCAGTAGCCGGTGCCGCCCGCAACGATGACCGCCGGATAGTCGCGGTCATCGGCGACGGCTCCCTGACCGGAGGATTGGCCTTCGAAGGCCTCAACAACCTCGGCCACGGTGGCTACCGAGTCACGGTCGTCCTCAACGACAACGGCCGGTCCTACGCCCCGACGGTGAGCCGGCTCTCGGAGAGCCTGATCCGCATCCGGTCCAACCCGATCTACATGCGCCGACAGAGACGCCTGGAGAAACTTGCCGAGGGCATGCCCTGGGTTGGCGAGCTTCTCGAACGCGGGATCAGTGCGACGAAGGCGGCCCTCCGGGAGATGTTCGAACCGACGGCATTCTTCGAGGCTCTGGGCGTCACCTACCTGGGTCCGTTCGACGGCCACGACGTGGCCGAGGTGGAGGAGGCTCTGGCCAACGCGGCCCGGTTCGCCGGCCCAGTGGTAGTCCATGTGCTCACCCAGAAAGGCCGGGGCTACGAGCCGGCCGAGCGCGATCCGATCAAACACATGCACGACACCTCAGGAGTGAAGCCCGGCAGTTACACCGAGGCCTTCACGGAGTCACTGGTCAAGGCGGCAGAGTCCCGGCCCGAACTCGTCGCCATCACGGCGGCCATGCCCGACTCGACCGGTTTGCTCCCCTTCCGCGAACGATTCCCGGACCGCTGCTTCGACGTCGGGATCGCCGAACAGCACGCGGTGACCGCGGCAGCTGGCATGGCCATGGGTGGCCTGCGCCCAGTCGTCGCCATCTACTCGACCTTTCTCACCCGGGCCATCGACCAGACCAACCTCGACGTCAGCCTTCACCGGCTTCCGGTGCTGTTCTGTGTCGACCGGGCCGGCGTGACCGGGGACGACGGTCCCTCCCACCATGGCCTACTCGACATGGTGCTGCTGTCCAAAGTGCCCGGCATGACCATCTTCGCCCCGTCCTCTTACCAGGAACTCCAGCAGATGCTTGAGGACGCCCTGGCCCTCACCGAAGGACCGGCCGCCATCAGATGGCCGAAGACCAAGGCCCCCCAGGTCGGCTGGGACGAGGTTGGACGGGGCCTAGCCGCTCGGCGGGTCACCGCGGCGTCGGGCCCCGGGGAGGTCTGCCTGCTGGGGGTCGGGAAGATGCTGGCCACCGCAGTGGGCGCAGCCGGAATCCTCGAGGCCGAGGGCCACCGAACCACCGTCTGGGACCCCAGGGTCGTCCGACCACTGGATTCGACGATGCTCGACGATGCCGGTCGTCACCCTCTGGTGGTAACCGTCGAGGACGGCTTCCGGGAGGGCGGGTTCGGCAGCGCAGTGCGGGACGCACTGGCCGACACCGCGCCCGACTGCCGGGTAGTGGTCCTGGGTGTCCCGCTCGGCCACCACCGGCACGGGCGACCCGACGACCTCCTAGCCTCATTCGGGCTGGACCCGGCAGGAGTGGCCACCGCGGCACGGAACCGCCTGAGTTGACCAGGTCCCGCAGAGACAGCGGGCCGGGCGATCAGGCGTAGAAGGGGTTCTCCCCTGCCGAGTGGTCGGTAGCGTCCACCACCTCGGTCACCTCGGGAATTGCCTCGAGGATCGAGGCCCGGATCCCCTCGGTGAGCGTTGCCTGGCTCATCGCACAACCCTGGCAGCCTCCACCCATGCTGACATACACGGTGGCGTCGTCCACCCCGACCAGTGACGCGAAACCTCCATGGGAGGCCAGAGCGGGGTTGATCCGCTGGTCCAGCAGCTGGGTGACCCGCTCGGCCACCTCCCCGGTCAACTCGAGGTCACCAAGATCGCCCAGAGGATTCGGACGGTTCGGGTTGCGGATCACCAGACCGCCCTGCCCTTCGTTGCTGGGCAAGTCGAGGGTTGCCCCAGCCAACCTGTCACGGCTTTCCGATGGCACGAGCACCGTCAGGCCGCCGATGCAGTAGGAGTGGTCACCGTCGTCGGCGTCCTCGACCGGAACGAAGGCCAGGTCGTAGGCGTACTCGACGCCGGAGACCCCGGTCACCGAGATCCGCAGAGCAAGGTCCTCGGAGTCATTCTCTTCGGACCGGACCTCGAGCACCTTGGCGAGGGCAGCGTCGCTGACGTCGATAACGGTCTCGTCCAACGCGGTCGCCGTGGCCTCGGAAGGCGGTGCGCTCATGGGGTTGAGCCTACCGGGCGCGCTTCGGTTCGTCGGAGCGGGCCAAGGTAGGTTCCTGCCCATGAACGACGCGCCCGTCGCTCCGCTGGTCACGACACGCCACGACGAGGACGTGGCGGTCATCGAGTTCGACGACGGAAAAGCCAACGCCCTAGGCCATGACGCCATCGAAGCGATCCTCAGCGCTTTCGACGAAGTGGAGGACGCGGGGGCGGTGGTGCTCGCCGGACGGCCCGAACGTTTCTCCGCCGGGTTCGACCTGAAGGTGATGGCAGCGGGACCCGATGCCGCTCGGGGCTTGCTCCGCCGGGGGGTGGACCTCTTCCTCCGTATGTACCTCTACCCCCGCCCGGTGGTGGCCGCTTGCACGGGCCACGCACTGGCCGCCGGCGCCATCCTCCTCATGTGCAGCGACCTCCGGATCGGCTCGCGGGGCGACTACCGGATCGGATTACCCGAGGTGACGATCGGGATGTCGCTGCCCGTGTTCGCCACCGAACTGGCTCGTGACCGGATCTCGAAACGCCACTACACCCGGGCAACGGCCCTAGGCACCATTTACGGCCCAGAGGGTGCCTGCGACGCTGGCTTCCTCGACGAAGTCGTCGAAGCGCGGCGGACCGTCGAGACTGCCGTCGAGCAAGCTGGGACGTTGACTGGGGTAGGAAAGGCTGAACTAGCCGCAACCCGGATCTCGGCCCGGAGTGGCGTGGCCGACACGATCCGCCAGAGTCTCGACGGGGACCTGGGACGCTTCTCCGTCGAGTCCTAGCCGCCGACCAGGACGGTTGGATTAGGGCCGATTGGTGAGCGCTATGCCCGACGCATTCGACGCCATCCTACTGGTGTCGTTCGGCGGCCCTGAGGGCCCCGACGACGTGTGGCCCTTCCTGGAGAGGGTGGCCGCCGGGCGGGGCATCCCTCCGGAACGGTTGGCCGAGGTGGCCGACCGCTACCACAAAGTCGGCGGCGTCTCGCCTCTTAACAGGAGGATCCGAGAACTGGTCGGAAACCTGGCAGATGAACTAGCACGCCGGGGCGTCGACCTGCCCATCTACTGGGGTAACCGCAACGCAACGCCACTACTAGCCGACACGCTGGCCGGGATGGCCGACGCTGGGCATCGGCGGGCCCTAGCCTGGTCGGCGTCACCGTACAGTTCCTACAGTTCCTGC
>JAKUSA010000011.1 GCA_022449565.1 Acidimicrobiales bacterium
GAATGGTTCAAGGTCCAACCTGACCTGTGGTGCTTCGGCAAGGTGATCGGCGGCGGCCTTCCCGTCGGCGCCTTCGGTGGCCGCTGGGAGATCATGGAACACCTGGCCCCATTGGGCGGCGTGTACCAGGCGGGGACCCTGTCCGGGAACCCGCTGGCCATGGCGGCCGGCCAGGCCACCCTGGATCTCCTCGATGGCCAGGCTTACCAACGCCTCGAGGCGACGGCCGCCCGTCTTGCCAAAGGACTTGCCGACGCCCTCACCGGGGCCGGCCTCGACGCCGTGCTGCCCCGGGTGGGCTCGTTGCTCGGGTTGTTCCTTGGTGACCGGGAACCCACCTGCTTCGACGAGGTCAAGGTGATCGCCGAAAACGGCCTCTACCCCAAGGTGTTCCACGCCCTGCTGGAGCGTGGCGTAGCTCTGGCCCCAGGCCCCTACGAGGTGCTCTTCCCGAGCCTGGCCCACACCGACGAGGTTGTCGACTCCACAGTCGAGGCGGCCGTCCAGGCCGCTGCCGCGGTGGCTGCCAGCCTCTGACCGGAAGCCGGACTGGGTACTCGATCCGCTTCAGCTACCCCCGGAGTTTCGTAAACGTCGGTAGTAGCCGATCAGATCGGAGGTGGAGCCTTCGTGGGCGCCGGGGTTGGGCGTCCCGTTGCCGGCCGGCTCGGCCTGTAACCACCGGCCGAAGTGCCTGGCCAGGGTCTTGCCCAGTTCTACCCCCCACTGGTCGAACGGGTTGATCCCCCACAGTGCGGCAGCCACCACCGTGCGGTGCTCATAGAGGGCGATCAACTGTCCCAGAACCGAAGGGCTCAGCTCGGGTGCCAGGACGACGGTCGACGGCCGGTTCCCCGGCATGGTGCGATGGGGAACCAGTTCTGGCGGCGTGCCCTCGGCCTCTGCCTCCTCGGGGGTGCGCCCCACCGCCAGTGCCTCTGCCTGGGCCAGCAGATTGGCCACCAACATGTCGTGATGCGTTCCCCCCGGGTCGTGGCCGGGCCGCATGAACCCGATCAGGTCACAGGGCACCGACCCGGTGCCCTGGTGGAGGTACTGGAAGAAGGCGTGCTGGCCGTCGGTGCCCGGCGCTCCCCACACCACACCTCCGGTAGGGACCCCCACCGGTGAACCCTCGGCGGTCACCCTCTTACCCAGGCTTTCCATCATCAGCTGCTGGAGGAAGGAGGGGAATCGGGCTAGGCGGCTGCTGTAGGGGACAACGGCCAGCGAACCAGCCCCCAGGAACGACCGGTGCCATACGTCGAGAAGACCCAGCATGACTGGCCCGTTGGCCGCAAAGGGAGTGCCGGCCAGGTGTTCATCAACGGCCCGCATCCCGCCCAGGAGTTCTCCGAAGGACTCGGGGCCGATGGAGACCATCAGCGCCAGCCCTATCGCCGAGGCCAGCGAGAACCGGCCGCCGACCCACTGGGGAACGGGAAAGATCATCTCCGGGTCGACGCCCCACTGTCCGGCCCGGTCCGGAGCCCCGGTCACCGCCACCAGGTGGCGACCCACTCCGTTGGACCCCACCCCGTCGGCTAGCCAGGCACGAGCGCCAGCAGCGGCCACCAGGGTCTCGGCGGTGGTGAACGACTTGGAGGACACCACCACAAGGGTTGAGACCGGGTCCAGCCCTCGGAGGGCGTCGACGAGGTCGGTGCCGTCGAGGTTGGACGAGAAGCGGAGTTCGACCTCCGGATGGGCCAGGTCGGCCAGGGCCTCGCTGACCATGGCCGGCCCTAGGTGTGAACCACCGACACCCAGGGCTACCACCGAGTCGATGGGCGTCCCGGTAGCCCCGACCATTTCCCCGGAGCGGATGCGTCGGGCCAGGTGGGCCATGCGCTCCAGGTTCTCGTGGACAGCGGCCACCACGTCTGCGCCGTCCACCTCGATGGTCGTATCCCGGGGGGCTCGCAGGGCGGTGTGGAGGGCCGGTCGGCCCTCCGTGGAGTTCACCGGCTCGCCGGAGAGCATGCGTTCCACAAACCGGCCCACCTCCCGTTCGGTGGCCAGGTCGACCAGCAGGTCCACCGTGGTTGCGGTCAATGGCTGGCGGGACAGGTCGAGGCGGAGGTCGGCCACCTCCAGGGTCAGCAGGCCGATCCGGTCGGCGTCGCCGACCAGTTCCCGCAGGTGAGTGCCGGCCAGGTTGTCGCGGTGGGCGGCCAGAGCGGCCCAGGCGGCTGAAGCCTCGTCTGGCGGATTCATAACCGACATTCTCCCCGGTTACCGGGCTGGTTCACGACCACCCCTTGGCAGCGGGTGCCTGCCTCGGGTTTGGGGCGGGGTTCAGGCGTTGACCATACGGTCGGGTAGTAGCCGGACGGTGGAGGCGATAGCCCGATAGGCCATCTCGGCGGCACCCCGCTCGTCGTCTCTCATCAGGTTGGCCATGATGCGTAGCGCCCATTCCATGAGGGGTCGCGACCGCATGCCGACCCGGGTGAGTTCCCGGATCAACGCCGGGTTGCCGATCACCCGGGCGAAGATTCGGGCCACTTTGAAGTACAGGCCGTATTCCTCTTGGAGCAGGTCCGGATAGCGGGCCAGCACCCTGTTACCGCTTGTTTTCGCCTCGGCGAACAGCCCGGCGGCCAATCGCCCCGTCTCGTAGGCGTAGTCGATTCCCTCGCCGTTGAACGGGTTGACCGAGCCGGCGGCATCACCGACAACTAGCCAGTTCTCTCCGGCCTTGGGTTCGATCGATCCGGCCATCGGCAGGCGGCCCCCAGTGGGAGGGGCCACCGGACGGGTGGGGTCGATTTGCCAGTGGTCGGGGAGAGTGCGGGCGAACTCTTCGAACAGATGGCTGGTGTTCACATCCCGGTAGTCGCGAAACGTGGAGAGAAGGCCAACACCGACATTGATGGTCCCGTTGCCGACCGGGAAGATCCACCCGTAGCCGGGCATAGCGTTGCCCGAACGGTCCCGGACGTCGAGGGACGACTCGATCCACGGGTCATCGTGGAGGGGGCTGTCGAAGTACCCGCGTATGGCCATGCCCATTGGGAACTCCCGGTTGCGGGCCGTGCCCAGCATCCGGCCGAACCGCGAGTTAGCGCCATCGGCCACCGCGACATACCGGGCCCGGACCTCGTGTTCGATCCCAGTGTCGCGATCCACGACGAGGGCGCCGGCGATGCCGGGGCCGTCAGCCTCCAGGGGGCGGACGGCCTCGGTGGACTGATGGAGCTCAGCGCCAGCCTCGACCGCCCGCTGGACCACGAATGTGTCCAGATCACACCGGCGGACCACGTAGCCGTGAGACGGGTACACGTCGTGTTCGGGCCAGGCCATCTCAATGGTCCGACCATGGGCGATGGCCCGCAACCCGTCGTAGCGGTGGTAGCGGTCTAGCTCTCCTCCCAGCCCCATCTCGGCGAGCTGGTGGACGGCCCTCGGAGTGAGGCCGTCACCGCAAGTCTTCTCCCGAGGGAAGGCCTTCCGTTCAACGACGATCGTGTCGAGCCCGTTCGTGGCCGCCCAGTAGGCGGTAGCCGCGCCGGCGGGACCACCGCCTACAACGAGCAGGTCGTGAGTGCGTTCAGACATCGCTTCCCCGGGGCTGCTTGTCAGGGGGGCTCAGGTGGACCGTCCGGCCCCTCAGCCGGCTGCCATCTCGGTGTCAGGGTGATCGGCTACTCCGGCGAACAGTTCGGCGATGGACGCCGAGGTGGTGTTTGCCCGGTCGAGATACCCCGACAGGTCCAGGTCGCCGAGGTGGATGGCGTGGTCGAGCGCCTCGGCCAGCAAGCCATCTTGATCGGATTCGCCGAACCGGGTCCGTTCATGGAGGATGGCCCCTATCAACTCGTCGGCGGTCAGCACGTCGCCAAAGGCCGGCATACCGCCCTCCACGATGCGTCCCCGCGCCGGGTCGCCGTACGGGTTGCCGACCCCGAAGCCGTCAGAGCCCCTCACCACCCACACGACGTGGTCCTCGATGTGGGGGAAGGTGACGAGTACCTCGCCGTCGGATAGTTGGTGGCCCGATCCGCCGCTGCCGGTGGCGCCGTGACAGGACGAACAGCGTCTCTCGTAGACCTCGGCCCCGTGGGCCAGGACGCCCGTGGCCTCCCTGGTGACCCGCTCCAGGGTGCCCACGTAGGTGATCGCCCAAATGGGTAGGAGGAGCAGGGTTCCGGCTGCCCACCACGGGATCTTCTGCCGGGTAAGCGCCGCGGTCACATACGGAGCGGGTGGGGGAGGCGGAGTTGGCTCGGCCGGTACCTGCGGCGCGGCCAAGGCCGGGGTGGCCGGCGGAGCGTCGGCGGATGCTGCCGGTGCCGGGTCCTCGGACGGAGATCCCTCTCCTCCACCCGCTCCGGTCAGGGACTGGCGCGCTTCCTTCGAGCGCTTCAACAAGTGCTCGGGAACCTCGACCAAGGCGATCTCCGCGACGGGCGCTGTGGGATGGCTCCGACCGGGTTCGGGTGGCCGGCCGGCCGGTGGACGACGGCAGGATAGCCCGGGCTTGACGTCGTTCGGCGCCCCGGCCGGGTGTCGGAGATCCGGCCGGCAAAGGTTGATCGTGGCACCCGCCAAGGGCACCGTCCAAGGTGTTGAAATGAGGACACGGATGGTAGAGGTCGACCCAGAGGCGGCACGCTGGGCAGTTCTCCCGGTGAGGGCACCCTGAGAGCAAACCAACCGGTAGCATGGGGTCCTAAAACCTTGTGCACTATTTCACAAAGTGGTGCCTGACGGCGGGCCGAAAGGCCGCCGAGCCAGCCCAGGAAGGACGCAGATCGGATGGTCGCTTTCGCCGTCTCGCTCCTGGTAACCGCGGCGATGGTCTGGGGGCTCGACGTCTACCGGCAGCGCTGCCCGGCCGACAAGGAGTTCACTTGGGGAGAGGCGATGCTCTTCGCCACCTACGTGTTCTTGGTCCTTTTCTGGGCGTACGGCGTGGTCCCCCACCAGTGGCTCACCTGGGCCGACAGCGAACTGAACTGGCGACCCGATCGATTCATTGTCGGCCCCTCGATGCCGTGGACCGGCGACCAGGGGATCATCGAGTGGGCACTGCCCTTCACCACGACCTACCTAGTACTCCGCGACCTGATTGCCGTAGGGATCTACGGGGTGGCCCTGGCCGGCAACATCGTGATGTGGAACCAGTGGCAGAACCGGGGCGTAGAGAAGGAAGAGGCTGAGCCGACCTCCGAGTACGGTCGGCCACTAGTCCGGGAGGGGGTCGGCGCATGAGCGTCACCGACGCCAACCCGCCCCATCCGACCTTTGTTGACGATTACGTCCTCCGCGAGGTCGACGCCGAGTGGCTGACCAGCGCCGTCAAGCCCAAGCAGTTCATCCATATCGACCAGTCCGAGTGCATCATGTGCGAGGGATGCGTGGACATCTGTCCGTGGAAGTGCATCCACATGGTCAGCCCTGAGGCCATCAGCGAATCGGTGGGGACCGAACAGCCCGGTGAGGACCCGAGCGACCATGTGATCTTCACCATCGACGACGATGTGTGTACCCGCTGTGCGCTCTGCGTCGACCGGTGCCCGACCGGAGTGATCATCATGGGTCGACTGGAGGAAGTACCCCCCGAGGGTGACGGCCACCAGCGCACCGCCTCCTACGGCTATGGCTACGGGATGCGACTGACGTAGACGAATGTCCGGAAGCGAAGAAGCGATGAGGGTCTGAGGGAGCACCGAGAAGATGGCAGACACGAACGGCAGAAAGCCAGCCGGGCAGGCCCTGCAGGAGCGAATGGGCCAGATTGGTAAGCAGATGCAGGGCTCGCAGGCCTGGGCGGCCATCTTCCGGCCCGGCTCGATCTTCCGCAAGGGATACAGCGACAACCCCCGGAACCGGTCCTACGTGATCATGAACAGCGTCCTCTACCACCTTCATCCGGTGAAGGTGAAACGGCACGCCGTAAAAGTCAGTTACACCCTCTGCCTCGGCGGGCTGAGCTTCTTCCTGTTCATCTTCCTCACCGTGACCGGCATCTTCCTGATGTTCTTCTACCGTCCGACGGCCGCGCAGGCCTGGGCCGACATCCAGGCCCTCGAGACGGCGGTCGGGTTCGGTCTGCTCGTGCGCAACATGCACCGGTGGGGTGCACACCTCATGGTGATCACCGTGTTCCTCCACATGGCCCGGGTGTTCTACCACGGCGCCTACAAGCCGCCCCGAGAGTTCAACTGGGTCATCGGCGTGATCCTGCTGACCCTGACCCTGTTGCTCTCCTTCACCGGTTACCTGTTGCCCTGGGACCAACTGGCTCTCTGGGCGGTCACGGTGGGAACGAACATGATGGGGTACACGCCCGTTTTTGGCGACCAGGTCCGCTTCGTGCTCCTCGGAGGAGTCGAGATCGGCACCGACACCCTTCTCCGCTGGTACACGCTGCACGTCCTGATGCTGCCCTTCGTGCTGGTCATCTTCCTGGCCGTCCACTTCTGGCGCGTCCGCAAGGACGGCGGCATTTCCGGGCCGCTGTAGGGGTTAGGTCGGATCCATGGTTGAGATTCCCGAACACCTCCGCAAACGAGCCGCCGAGGCGCGGGCCAAGGCGGAGGGAAAAAGCAGCGACAAGACCGCAGGTGACGCCGATCCCGGTGACGCCCTGCCCGCCGCCGCCGACACCCCGTCCGCCTCCGGCGGTGACGGCGAGAAGATCCCAGCCCACCTGCTCGAGCGCGGCACACCGGCCGCCGACCAGCCCTCCTCGTCGACCCCGGCCCCGGCGGAAGGAGGTGGCATTCCGGAAGCGGGCAGCGGTCCGGACGGCCACAACCAGCGACTACTCACCGTCGTCAAGGCGGGCTCCATCCAGGACGTCAAAACCGTGCCGACCGACAAGGTCCACGTGTGGCCCCACCTACTGGTCGCCGAGTTCCTCGCCGCCCTGGCCATCACCCTGTTCACGACCCTGTTCTCGATCTTCGTCAACGCCCCTCTGCTGGAGTTGGCCAACTTCAACAAAACCCCGAACCCGTCCAAGGCCCCCTGGTACTTCCTGGGCCTCCAGGAACTACTCACCATGTTCCACCCGATGGTGGCCGGCGTGACCATTCCCGGGATGGGGATCTTCCTGTTGATCCTGGCGCCCTTCATAGACAAGAACCCCTCCACCAAACCCGAGGACCGGAAGTTCGCCATCTCGCTGATGACCATCCACCTCATGTTTTGGGCCGTCCTGGTGATGATCGGCTCGTTCTTCCGTGGACCGGGCTTCAACTTCGTCTTCCCGTGGAACGCCGGCCTCTTCTTCGATCTGTGATCGCCATGCCCCGCCGTCGGCCCGCCATCAACCCCCAGTTTGGGAGGTAAGCCGTGGCCGTCCTGTTCGCTGTCGTGGTACTGGTCGTGCTGGCCGCCGCTGTTCTCTTTGGCGCGGCCCGCCGCCGTGACCGGAGCGCCACTGGTCTTTCCCGGGAGGCCCGAACCCGGGATCGTCGAAACCCGGCCTTGGCCGCCGAACCCACCTCGCCGACTGGACGAGAGGTTGAGCGGGCCGAGCGGGAAGCTCGTACGAGCACCGACCTAGAGATCGTCGAGTCGGCACCACCGGCGCCGTTCGTGGCCCCCGACCCGTTGGCAATCGGCGTGTCCCGTCGTCAGTTCTTCAATCGGGGCATCGTCGGAATGATGGGCCTGAGCATCGCCGGTTTCGGAGGCGCGTCACTGGCCTTCCTGTGGCCCCAGGGGGTGAGCGGCTTCGGCTCAAAGATCAAGGTCGGGAACTTCAACGAAGTGCTGGCCGGCATCAAGGCCAACAACGGCTTCCTCTACAAGCCGGAGGGTCGCATGTGGCTGACCGCCTACCCGAACGGCGCCGTCGAGAAGGCCCGGGCCACCTACTCGGCCGCCGAGTTGAACGGCATGACCGTCGGGGTGGACCAGGGCTTCGAAAGCGGGGTGGTGGCCCTGTACCAGAAGTGCCCACACCTCGGGTGCCGGGTCCCCAACTGCGTCCCCTCACAGTGGTTCGAATGCCCGTGCCACGGTTCGCAGTACAACCAGGTCGGCGAGAAGAAGGGCGGTCCCGCCCCCCGGGGCATGGACCGGTTCGCCGTGTCCGTCGTCGAGGGAGTTCTCACCGTCGACACCGGCACCATCGTCCAGGGCCCGCCGATCGGCACCAACACCACCGGTCAGGAGTCCGAAGGTCCCCACTGCATCGGTCAAGTTGAGCACTAGGCCCAAGGTGAGCGAACCGTGCCCCCGATGATCCTTGCCGCCAGTACCCAGCGCACCGTCGGCCTCGTTCTGGCCGTCATCGTGATGGTCGGGGTAGTCATCTACCTGCTGTTCAACTTCCGGATAGCCAAACGTGAGGTCGGCTCGGAGATCGAACTAGCGGCCAACCGCCGCCAGTACGCCGACGACGCCGAGTTGGAGACCCGCATCCTGGACAAGGCCCTCGGCTGGTCGCTGGTCAGCCTGGCTGGCATCGCTTTGGTCCTCCCCCTGTACTGGCTGATGGAACCGGCCCGCCAGGAAAACGCCGCCTACAGCTGGGTGAAGCGATTCGAAAGTCGAGGGGCCAAGTCTTACGAAGAGGCCTGCTCAGGGTGCCACGGGCCCAACGGGGTCGGCGGTGTCGCCGCCTTCACCTTGGCTAACTCGGAAGGGCAGTTCGTCGCCCAGGTCCAGTGGAAGGCCCCGGCGCTCACCTCGGTGCTTTCCCGATTCGACGAATCCGAGGTGGAACACATCCTCAACTACGGACGACCAGGATCACCAATGCCGGCCTGGGGCCTCCCTGGCGGCGGCCCGCTGACCGAACAACAGGTCCATCAGCTAATCGTCTACCTGCGCTCCATCCAACTGGACTCCGAGACGATCGCCGCGGAAGTGGCCGCCGGGGTGCGCGCCGGGGCCCGCAGGATCGTCACTGAGGCCGACCCGGTGTCCGTCGACCACGACGAGATCGAGGCGGCGGTCGACGAGTGGCTAGCCCAGGCCACCGACCCGGCCAGCCCGGACTACTCGGACTACGGCGAACTGATCTTCAACAACAGTGCCGCCCAGGGCGCCTACGGGTGCGCACGCTGCCACACCCCCGGCTTTTCCTACGGCGCGACCGACGACGAGGCGACCGCGTCGCTGATCGCCGAATGGCCCCGGCTCGCCGAGTCGGGCATCCTGACCGGCTACCGGCCCGGAACCGGCCACGTCGGCCCCAGCCTGGCCAGTGTCGGAACCCGCTTCTCCACAGCCGACCGGCAGGCCGACTTCGTGCGCTCGGGTTCGGCGGTAGGGGTGGGGTACGGCAACGCCCGGGCCGGCACCGGCGGTATGCCCGGCTTCGGGTCCCGGACCGAGGACCTCGACGTGATCGGCACAACCGTCCGCAGTCGGATTCTCACCCCCGAGCAGATCGCCGCGGTGGTCGCCTACGAGAGGGGCCTGTGATGGCCAGCCTGCTCGTGCTTGCCGGCCTCACATTCGATCTCGAGATCAGGGGCATCCTCGTGGTGGGCACCGGTGTCGCGGTGCTCATCGGATCCGTCTGGCTGGTTGTCGCCACCAACACTGGCATCCGACACGCCACGCTGGTGATCTTGGCCGGGTTGATGGGCTGGATGGCCATCCTGGGAAGTGCCTGGTGGATGTACGGCTCAGGTTGGAAGGGCGCCGACCCCAGTTGGCAAACCGTCGACATCAACGTCGGCGACCTGAACGCCAGCGGGGTGCCGGAGGCCCGTCTCCTACCTGATCCCGACGAGTTACCCAGCGCCTACGAGATGGTGGTCGCCTCGGGTGATCCGAGGGCCAACGCCGAGTTCAACACCCTGCCCACCGAGGCGGACTACCCGGACCTCCCGCCCGCCGAGGTAGCCGAGATCCAGGCCGATATCCAACTTCGCAACGAGACGCTCACCCGATCAGAGTTGGCCGCCGTCGCACCCGGAGTGACCCGAGGATACGGACTCGACGACCTCGCTGGCTGGAAGTTGCTGCCCACCACCCGGGCCGGCGACGCCCAGGCCCAGGCCGTGGCCGACGTGCTCGCCCACCCCGACCTGGGCTACAACAGCTCAGCGGACTTCAAGCTCTTAGACGCCTACACCATCGGCGGCAAGCCTGAACTTTCAGAAGACCCGAACCGCTGGGACCGCATCAGCCTCTGGGTGACCAACACGGCCCGGATCACCCATCCGATCCGCTACTCCCTGGTCCAGTTGCAACAAGTCATCGACCAGCCCGAGGTGCCCGGCATGGCCCCCCCACGTCCGGTGGTCGACACAGGGGAACCTGTGGTCTCGGTGGTCATGGTGCGTGACCTGGGTACAAGGAGGCTCCGTCCGGCGCTCGTTGCCATCGGGTCGGCCCTCATCTTCCTAGCCCTGTGCTACTGGCTCCACGTGCGCGACAAGGAGCTCATGGCACGGCGCCGGGAGTTCGAAGCCTCGACGAGTTGACCCGGTGAGCGCCTCCCCCGCTGTCAACACCGGATTTAGGAGAGGCTGACATGCTCGGCCAATACCTCCCGGTGGTCGCCTTGCTGGTGCTGACCGTGGCCTTCGCGGCGATCAGCATCCTCGCCTCCAGGCTGCTGGCCCCCAGAAGCCCCAACGATCGGAAACAGGCCCCCTACGAGTGCGGGATCATCCCGGCCCGGGAGGTGCCGGAACGCTTCCCGGTCCGGTTCTACCTGGTGGCGATGATCTTCATCGTCTTCGACATCGAGATCATCTTCTTCTACCCGTGGGCCATGGCCCACCGGGGCATCGGCCTCTTCGGCCTAGTCGCCGCCCTGATCTTCACGGTGGCCGTGTTCGAGTCGTTCGTCTACCTCATCGGCAACGGCGCTCTCGAATGGGGCCCCCGCCACCGGGACCCGGTGATCGACCCGGTGGACCCCAAACGGCCCGCCAACACCGGTCGCATCGGCGTGCGGGTCGTCGGCGCTGACGGACGCCCGCCAGCCAGAAAACGTTCGAGTGCCGATAGGGCACTGGCCTGATGGCCCGCCTTCCCGGCGCCGGCCGGCTGTCCAGGGTGCTCGACGACGGTCTTGAGGGCCTCGAGCACAACTTCGTCACCGCCCGTATCGAGAACCTCGTCAAATGGTCTCGGGCCCGCAGCTGCTGGCCGGCCACCTTCGGCCTGGCCTGCTGCGCCATCGAGATGATGGCCACCGGGGCGGCCCACTACGACCTCGCCCGCTACGGAATGGAGGTTTTCCGGGCGTCACCCCGCCAAGCCGACCTAATGATCGTCGCCGGACGGGTGTCCCAGAAGATGGCCCCCGTCCTCCGTCAGATCTACGACCAGATGATGGAACCCAAGTGGGTGATCTCCATGGGGGTGTGCGCCTCCTCAGGCGGGATGTTCAACAACTACGCCATCGTCCAGGGCATCGACCAGGTGGTACCGGTCGACGTGTACGCCCCAGGCTGTCCTCCCGGCCCCGAAACCCTGATGCACGCCATCCTCACCCTGCACGAAAGCATCCTTTCCGGTGAGTTGACCCGACGGCGGGACGCCAACGACGGAGGGGCGGGAATCGACGCCGGTTCCGGGCCCGAAGCCTTAGCCGGCCGTCCGGTGGAGATCCTGCCGCGATGAGCTTGCCGACCACCCCAGCTGTCAGGTCGACGGTCCTGCATCCGGCCCGCGACGAATTGCTCGAAGTGGTGGCCGGGCTACGCAACGACGGCTACGACATGGTCATCGATCTCACCGCGGTGGACTACGTCGCCCACCCGGGCCGAACCGATCTGCCCGAAGGCGTGGTCGGCGAGCGTTTCGAGGTGGTGGTATCGCTGATCCACCACCGGAGCCGGGAGCGGGCGAGAATCCGGGTCCAGGTGCCCGAGGAGGACCCGGTCGTCCCGTCGCTGTTCGACCTCTACCCGGGGACCGAGGCCATGGAACGCGAGGTGCACGACCTCTACGGGGTGGCCTTTGAGGGACATCCCGACCCGACCCGGATCCTCATGCCCGAGGACTGGGACGGTCATCCCCTACGCAAGGACGTGGCGGTCGGCACCATCCCGGTCCGGTTCAAGAACCCCACGGAACGCTAATGACCGACACCACTGACCGGGAGACCACCCGGCCCGTCGCCACCCCGGAGGAAAGCACCGGCGACGCGCGGGTGCGCCGACGCGACGACGGGGCGGTGCTGCGGATGAGCGAGGCCGACGCTTCGGTGATGGCCGGCGGAGGTGACGACCCGGCAAACGACGTCGACGGGGGCCAACGGATGATCCTCAACATGGGTCCGGCCCATCCGTCTACCCACGGGGTTCTGCGCCTCATGCTGGAACTCGAAGGGGAGACGGTACTCCGCTCCAAGCCGGTGATCGGCTACCTGCACACCGGTATGGAGAAGACCGGCGAGGGACTCACCTACCTCCAGGGTCCCACCAACGTGACTCGAATGGACTACGCCGCGCCGCTGTTTTGTGAACTGGTCTATTCGATGGCCGTGGAGTCGCTGCTGGGCATCGACGTGCCCCCACGGGCCACCTGGATCCGGATGCTTATGTGCGAACTCAACCGGGTCTCCTCCCACCTCCTGTTCCAGGCCACCAACGGCATGGACCTGGGCGCGGTGTCGATGATGATCTTCGGTTGGCGAGAACGCGAGGAGGTACTCCGGTTCTTCGAAATGGTCACCGGTCTGCGCATGAACCACAACTACATCCGGCCCGGCGGGGTGGCCGCTGACCTACCCGACGGATGGGAGGTCGACCTGGTGCGTCTCCTAGAGATCATCCCCCCACGGCTCGACGAGTACGAGGTGCTGCTCAACAACCAGCCCATCTTCCGGGACCGGCTCCAGGGTGTCGGGGTCATCAACACCGCCGAGGCTCTCGCCCTGTCGGCCACCGGCCCGATCCTGCGGGCCACCGGCTACGACTGGGACCTCCGCCGTGACGAGCCGTACCTGGCCTACGACCAGGTCGCCTTCGATGTGGTCGTAGGGGCCCACGGCGACGCCTACGACCGGTACGCCATCCGCCTCCAGGAAATCCGCGAATCGCTGAAGATCGTTGAACAGGCCATGGAGCTCATGCCGGGAGGCGACTACCGGAACCAGGACAAGAAGGTCACCCCACCGCCCCGGGCCCGTATCAACCAGTCCATGGAGGCCCTCATCCACCACTTCAAGATCTTCACCGAGGGCTTCCACGTGCCACCCGGCGAGGCCTATGCGGCAGTGGAATCCCCGAGGGGCGAACTGGGCTGCTACCTGGTGTCCGACGGTGGACCCAACCCCTACCGGATGCACATCAGGGCCCCCAGCTTCGCCAACCTGCAGACCCTGCCCCACCTCATGGAGGGCGGGTTCATCGCCGACGCGGTGGCTGTCATCTCCTCGGTCGATCCGATCATGGGCGAAGTCGACCGCTGATGGGCTTCTTCACCCCGGCAAACGAGAAGGTCGCCGCCGACATCGCCTCCAGGTACCCGCGGCGGCGCTCGGCGATGATCCCCCTCCTCCACCTGGCCCAAGAACAGGAAGGGTGGGTGACCGGCCCGGCCATGGAACAGATCGCCGAGTTGACCGGGACCACCCCGGTCGAAGTGCTGGGCACCGGCAGCTTCTACGAGATGTTCAAGTTCCACCCGGTGGGCCGCTACCTGGTCAACGTGTGCACCAACATCTCCTGCCAACTCCTAGGCGCCGAGGATCTCCTCGAACACGTCGAGTCAAGCCTCGGGGTGCGAGCGGGCAGCACGACCGACGACGGCCTGTTCACCATCGAGGAGGTCGAGTGTGTGGCCGCCTGTACCGAGGCGCCGTGCTTCACCGTCAACTACCGGTACTTCCACCGGGCCACCCCCGTCCTGTTCGACGAGGTGGTGGCCGACCTCCGGGCAGGGGAAAGCCCACTTGCCCGGGGTGGAGCCGCTGACGACGGGCCGATGCCCGAACACGGCACCCTGGCCCGGAACCGCCAGCGGATCCCGGTCCGCAGCCGGGCCGGCGTGGTGCCCCCCGAGGACGTAAACGACCCGCCGGCCTGGATGCCCACCGAGGCGGCCGCCGATGGCTGAGCCCACCCTCCCCGACGGCTATATCGCCCACGCCCCCGGGTTCATCGCCAACGCCGGACCGAAGCTCATCACCGGGCGCTTCGCACATGAGGACTCCTTCACCCTCGAGCGATTCCTGGCCACCGGCGGCTACCAGGGGCTTCGGACCGCTCTCGGGCGGGCACCGGCCGAAGTGCACGCCGAGGTACGCGAGGCCACCTTGCTGGGCCGGGGCGGCGCCGGCTTCCCGGCCGGGGTCAAGTGGGGCTTCTGCCCGGAGGGGGTGTGGCCGCGCTACCTGGTGGTCAACGGCGACGAGAGCGAGCCCGGCACCTACAAAGACCGGTTGCTCATGGAACGCGACCCCCATCAACTCATCGAAGGGATGCTCATCGCCTGCTACGCCGTGGGGCTCTCCCAGGCCTTCCTGTACGTGAGAGGCGAGATGGCCCTGGCCCAGGAGCGGCTAGCCACCGCCCTCGACGAGGCCTACGCCGCCGGGTACGTGGGCGCCGAGATCTGTGGCAGCAACTTCTCGGTGGACGTGGTCCTCCACTGGGGAGCCGGGGCCTACATCGTCGGCGAGGAGACAGCCCTTATCGAAAGTCTCGAGGGCAACCGGGGCATGCCCCGTCTAAAGCCGCCCTACTTCCCGGCAGCCATCGGCCTCTACGGCCAGCCGACCATCGTCAACAACGTCGAGACACTGGCCAACCTCGGGTGGATCCTGGCCAACGGCGCCGACGCCTACAAGGGCCACGGGTCCGAGGCCTCACCGGGCACCCGACTGTTCGCAGTGTCCGGCCACGTGAGGCGACCCGGGATCTACGAGGTCGAGCACGGGGTCACCACCTTCCGGGAGCTCTTCTACGGCGACAACTTCTGTCGGGGGATACGGGACGGCCACGAGTTGAAGACGTTCATCCCCGGCGGCGCATCGGCCCCCTGGTTCTTCGAGGAGCACCTCGACTTGCCGCTGGAGGGTCAGGTAGTTAGCGAAGCCGGTTCGATGCTCGGATCGGGTGCCATCGTCGTCATGGACGAGACCACCGACACGGTGAAAGCATGCCTGCGGCTCGTCCAGTTCTTCGCCCGGGAATCCTGCGGCAAGTGTTCGCCGTGCCGGGAGGGCACCGGCTGGCAGGAGCAGATCCTCCAGCGGATCCTCGACGGGCACGGCCGGCCCTCCGATCTCGACCTGCTTCTCGACATCGGCGACAACATCAGCCCCGGCCCCTACCCGGTGGCCGCCTTCGCCGACCAGGGACTCGACGCGGTTCCCTTCCCACCCCGCCAGACCACCATCTGTCCGTTGGGCCCGTCGGCCGTGGCGCCCATCGTGTCGACCATTCGGCGCTTCCGCCACGAGTTCGAAACCCGGATCACCCGCCGCGACCCGATCACCGTCGCCGTTTCCGTCGAAGGGGTGGCCTCGTGACCAACCCCCCGACCACCGAGGCCGGGGTGGCCATCACCGTCGACGGTCGGGAGGTCCTGGCCCGCCCCGGCGAACTGGTCATCGACGCCTGCGAGCGCACCGGTACCTACATACCCCGTTTCTGCCACCACCCGCGCATGCAACCGGTTGGGATGTGCCGCATGTGTCTCGTTGAAGTGGACACCGGCCGCGGACCGGCCCTGCAGCCCTCCTGTGTGCTGGAGTGCACTCCGGGCATGGTCGTCGACACCGAATCTGAGGTGACCCGCAAAGCCCAGGACGGGGTGCTCGAGTTCCTCCTGGTCAACCACCCCCTGGATTGCCCGGTCTGCGACAAGGGTGGCGAATGCCCCCTCCAGGACCAGACCATGGCCTTCGGACCGGGGGAGAGCCGCTTCGTGGAGGAGAAGCGCCACTTCGAGAAGCCGATCCCTATCAACGACAACGTCCACCTGGACCGGGAACGCTGCATCCTCTGCGACCGGTGCACCCGATTCGCCGACCAGGTGGCCGGCGACCCGCTGATCCACTTCCTGGGACGGGGCAGCCGGACCCAGATCAACACCTACCCGGACCGGCCATTCAGCTCCTACTTCAGCGGCAACACGGTGCAGATCTGCCCGGTCGGCGCCCTGACCGCAGCCCCCTATCGGTTCAAAGCCCGTCCGTGGGACCTCACCGAGGTGGAGTCGACCAGCACCCTGGACAGCGTGGGCGCTCGGATTGCCGTCCAGGCGTCACATGACCGGGTGCTGCGCTTCCTCGGGGTCGATGCCGACGCCGTCAACTGGGGCTGGCTGTCCGACAAGGAAAGGTTCGTCTTCGAGGCCTACGGCAGCGAGGACCGGCTCGGCGAGCCGCGCCTCCGGCAAGACAACGGCACCGGGTCGGTCCGTGCCTCATGGTCGGAGGCCATGGAGCGATGCGTGACTGCACTGGGTGCCGCCGAACCCGACCGGGTGGCCGTCCTGGGTGGGGCCCGACTCACCAACGAGGCGCAGTACGCGTGGGCGCGTCTGGCCAAGGGGGTGATCGGTACCGACCACGTCGACGCCCAGTTAGCCGACGGCCTTCCGGCCCAGGTGGTACTCGGCCTCCCCCGGGCCACCATCGACGACGCCTGCACGCCGGGCGGGATCATCGTGCTGCTCGGGCCCGACCCCAAGGAGGAACTGGGCACCCTGTACCTGCGGTTGCGCCACGCCGTGGTCCACGACGGCTGCACCCTCATCGAACTAACCCCCCAGACCACCGGGCTCAGCGGGCAGGCCGCCCACTCCATTCGGGTGCCACCGGGAGCGGCCCCCGCAGCGGTGGCCACCATGTGTGGCAAGCGGGGGGTGAAGCGGGCCGACCTTCCGTCGAAGGAGCTGGCCGCCGCCGGACGGGCCTTGGCAGCCGGTGGGCCAGTCACCGTGCTGGTCGGGCGGTCATCACTGGCCGAGGGGTCCGGCCCCACCGTCGATGCCGCCCTGGCTCTCCACGACCACCTGCCCGACGCCCGGTTCCTGTCGCTTCTCCGCCGGGGCAACATCCACGGTGCCCTTGATATGGGCCTATCGCCAGGCCTGCTCCCCGGCCGCGCCACGCTGGAAGCAGGTCGGGACCGTGCGCTCGCCCACTGGCCGACCCTGCCGTCGTCTACCGGCCACGACGCCCTGGGCATCCTCGAGGCCGCCGCCGAAGGCAGGATCGACGTCCTCGTCCTACTGGGCGCTGACATTTTGGGCGACGTTCCCGACCATGACCTTGCCCGCCGGGCCCTTGACGGTGCCGGCACGGTCATCGCCGTCGACCTGTTCGCCACCCCCACCACCGACCGGGCCGACATCCTGCTTCCCGCTGCGGCGCCCACCGAATTGGACGGCTCGTTCACCAACCTGGAGGGGCGCATCACCGTGATCCGTCAGAAAGTCACTCCGCCGGGGACGGCCCGGCCGGACTGGATGATCGCCGTCGACCTGGCCGACCGGCTAGGCGCGGGCGCCGGGCCCAGCACCCCGGACGAGCTGTGGGCAGAACTGGCCGAAGTGTCGCTGGTCCACGCCGACATCGGACCGGCGGTTCTTGAGGCGTCGGCCCGAGAGGGGGTGCTCGTCGTCGGCCGCGCCGAACTGGCCCGCCCCAAGCCGACCAGCGTTTCCGAACCGGGTCGCCGGAAGGTGCGCCTGGTGGTCACCCGATCCATGTACGACCGCGGCGTCCTGGTAGCCCACAGCCCGTCGCTGGTTGGACTGGCCCCCGGCACCCGGATGGCCGTGGCCCCCGACGACCTGGAACGCCTTGGCCTCACCGACGGCGAGAAGGTACGGGCGGTCGGGGCCCGCGGAGAACTCGCCGCCGAGGTGATCGCCGACGCCGGTACGGCTCCCGGCACCGTCCACCTCCTGTGGAACCAGGACGGTCCGGACCCCGGCGACCTCATCGATGCCTCACGGGTGGTTACCGACCTGAAATTGGAGCGCCGGTGATGGTGTTGGCCGCCGACCCGCTCTTTGACGCCGGAGTCGATGGCCGCGTGCTGGTCGTGGTGCTCCTCAAGGTCGGGGTGGCCTTCGCCCTCCTGCTGGTCGCCGTGATGCTGATGATCTGGTTCGAACGCAAACTGATCGGCGACATGCAGAACCGGATCGGGCCGGCGGTGGCCGGCCCGTGGGGGATCCTCCAGACACTGGCC
Source organism: Acidimicrobiales bacterium (assembly GCA_022449565.1). Lineage (GTDB taxonomy): Bacteria > Actinomycetota > Acidimicrobiia > Acidimicrobiales > MedAcidi-G1 > JAKUSA01. The sequence continues at coordinate 18,087 of JAKUSA010000011.1, forward strand.
GACGGGATCAAGCTGTTCTTCAAGGAGGACCTGCTGCCCGACCAGGCCGACCGGACGGTCTTCCGCCTGGCCCCCTACCTGTCGTTGGTTCCGGCCTTCCTCACCTTCGCCATCGTGCCCATCGGCGGGAACTTCACCGATGGAGCCGACGGCACGGTGAGCCTGCTGGGTCGACGCACCCTCCTCCAGGTGGCCGACCCACCGGTCGGCATCCTCCTGTTCCTGGCCCTGTCGTCGATCGCTGTGTACGGGGTGATGCTGGCCGGTTGGTCGTCCGGGTCGAAGTACCCGCTGCTCGGCTCAGTGCGAGCCACGGCGCAGATGATCAGCTACGAGGCCGCACTCGGGCTGTCCATCGCCTCCGTTTTCCTGGTCTCAGGGACCCTGTCGACCAGCGGGATCGTGGCCGGCCAGGCCACCTGGAACTGGAACGTGGCCGCCACCGGGGTGGTGCCGTTCCTGGTGTTCGTTGTGGCCGGCACCGCCGAGCTGAACCGTCCACCGTTCGACCTTGTGGAGGCCGAGCAGGAACTGGTCGGCGGCTTCCACACCGAGTACAGCTCCATCCGCTTCGCCCTGTTCTACCTGGCCGAGTTCATGAACATGATCACCATGTCGGCCATTGCGGTGACCCTGTTCCTCGGCGGCCCGAACGGTCCGATCCTCATCGACGGGATCGCCTGGATGTGGCCGATCCTGTGGTTCTTCCTCAAGGTGCTGGCCTTCCTGTTCACCTTCGTGTGGCTGAGGGCGACACTGCCCCGGTTCCGCTACGACCAGCTGATGGACCTGGGGTGGAAGGTGCTCATTCCGGTTTCGCTGGGATGGTTCCTCCTCATCGCTGCCCTGAACGTGGCCCGGGACCGGGGTTGGCCGGTGATCGTCGTGGTGGCCGTCGGGATGCTGGCGCTCCTCGCCGGCTCGGCCCTCCTCTCCGGGGCTATCGCCAAGGCCGGATCCGCCGAACGACCGGCCGTCGGGTCCGACGACCGAGAGGGGCTCCACAGCTGATGGGCTACTTCGGGGGATTCGCCGTCACTTTCCGCAAACTGTTCGAGGACCGGGTCACCACCCCGTACCCGAAGCAGAAGCGCCACAAGCCTGATCGCCTGCACGGTCGGCACGTGCTCGGCCGCTATGAGGACGGTATGGAGAAGTGCATCGGCTGTGAATTGTGCGCCGCTGTCTGCCCGGCGAACTGCATCCACGTGCGAGGTGCCGACAATCCAGTTGACCACCCGGTCTCCCCGGGCGAGCGCTACGGGTTTGTCTACGAGATCAACTACCTGCGCTGCATCCACTGCGATCTGTGCGTCGAAGCCTGTCCCACCGAGGCGATCACCGAGACCAAGTTGTTCGAGTTCTCGTTCACCAACCGGTCCGACGCCATCTACACCAGGGACGAACTCCTCGTCGACGCCACCACAGGCCAACCACAGCGTCTGCCATGGGAGGACTGGCGCGACGGCGAGGATGCCATGACCGCAGCCTGGATGCGGGCCACCTCCCCCAGCGGCGACGCCTCCTACGAGGGCCAGGTGGCCTGGTCGGGTGAACTGGGCTACGGCGTCCGAGAACCCGAGCGAGGTCAAACCGGCCCTGTCGACCGGCCGGCCCGGGAGAGCTGATGGACGCCACGGTCTTCATCGTCGCTGCGACGATCATCATGGGCGGGGCCATCGGTGTCGTGCTGTCCCGCAACCCGGTCCACGCCGCCCTGTTCCTCGTCGGGACCCTCTTCGGGGTGGCGGTGCTGTTCGTGCTCCAGGACGCCACGTTCCTGGCCGCCGTGCAGGTGATCGTCTACGCGGGGGCCATCGTCATCCTGTTCCTGTTCGTGATCATGCTGCTCGGTGTCGACCGGGCGGAAGACCTGGGCGTTGAACCGATAGCCGGCCAGCGTCCCCTCGCCGCGGTGATCGGCGCATCGATGGTCGGCCTGCTTCTCACCGTGCTGCTGGTAGCGGTCGACGGACCTACCGGGAAGTCGGCGACCACTGCGCCTCTCGGCGACGCCGGCGGGAACACCCGCCGACTCGGCGAAGCCCTCTTCACCGACTACGTCTTTGCGGTGGAGTTGACCGCACTCCTGCTGACCGTGGCCGTGGTTGGCGCAGTGGTCCTCTCCAGACGGGTCACCGGCCCGCTCCAACCGATCCCCGGACCAGACCCGAGGTCCGAACAGTCAGGGGACACCCCCGATGGGGCCGACCGGGCCGAGGAGGAGGCGGCCCAGTGACCGTCACCACCACCTGGTACCTGGTGCTGGCCGCCGTCCTGTTCTCGACAGGGTCCGTCGGCCTGCTGGTCCGCCGCAACCCGTTGGTGATGGTCATGTGCGTCGAGTTGATGCTCAATGCCGTCAACCTCACGTTCGTCAGCGTCGGCACCCACCTCGGCGACCTGGGCGGCCAACTCGCCGTGTTCTTCGTACTTGTCGTGGCGGCCGCCGAAGTGGTGGTCGGACTGGCGTTGATCGTGGCCATCATGCGACGCCGCCCCGGGGCGACCGCCGACGACCTCTCACTTCTCGGAGGCTGAAGCGGTGCTCGACCTGATCTGGCTGGTACCCGCCTTCCCGCTGGCCGGCTTCCTCGTCCTACTCGCCGTGGGCCGTCGGCTCGGCGAAGGGCGGGCCGGCTGGCTGGCCACCGGGGCCATGGCCGGCTCGTTCCTGACCACCCTGGGGGTCTTTGCCGCACTCCTCGGCCGGGATGCCCACGACCGGTCCTCGGTCACCACCCTGTTCGAGTGGGTGCCGGCCGGTGACCTCAGCGTCGATGTGGGGTTCCTGGCCGACCCACTCTCGCTCACCATGTGCCTGTTCATCACCGGCGTCGGAGCACTGATCCACCTCTACTCGATCGGCTATATGCACGGCGACGACGACTTCAGCCGCTTCTTCGCCTACATGAACCTGTTCGCCTTCTCGATGCTGGTCCTGGTGCTAGCCGACAACCTTCTCCTCACCTTCCTGGGTTGGGAAGGGGTGGGGGCCTGCTCCTACCTGCTGATCTCCTTCTGGTTCTCCGACCCGGCCAACGCCACGGCGGGCAAGAAAGCCTTCATCACCAACCGCATCGGCGACTGGGGATTCATGGTGGCCATGTTCGCCCTTTTCTTTGCCGTCGGCTCGCTCGAATACCTTGAAGTGTTCGAAACCGTCGCCTCGGGTGGGCTGGTCCGCAGCACCGCGACGTTCGTGACCGTGATGCTCTTCGTCGGGGCGGTCGGCAAGTCAGCCCAGTTCCCCCTGTACCTGTGGTTGCCCGACGCCATGGCGGGGCCCACGCCAGTCTCGGCGCTCATCCATGCGGCGACCATGGTCACCTCAGGGGTGTACCTGCTGACCCGGATCAACCCGTTGCTGGCCGAGGCCGCCGGGTGGGCTCCGGGGATGATCGCCTGGGTGGGCGCGGCGACCGCCCTGTTCGCGGCGACCATCGCCGTGGCCCAGAACGACATCAAGAAGGTGCTGGCCTACTCGACGATCAGCCAACTGGGCTTCATGTTCCTGGCGGTCGGCTGCGGCGCCTACACGGCGGCCATCTTCCACATGATCACCCACGCCTTCTTCAAGGCCCTGCTCTTCCTCGGCGCCGGGTCGGTCATCCATTCCATGGACGGTGACCAGGACCTCCGCCACTACGGCGGCCTCCGGGCGCTCATGCCGGTCACCGGCGCGACCTTCATCATCGGCTGGCTAGCCATCGCCGGCGTCCCCCCGTTCGCCGGGTTCTGGTCCAAGGACGAGATCCTGGCCTTTGCCTGGAACGAACACCCGGCGCTCTGGGCAGTGGGCCTGGTCGCCGCCCTGCTCACCGGCTTCTACATGACCCGTCAGGTGGTCCTCACCTTCTTCGGGCGGTCCCGCTACTCCGATGTACGGCCCGGCGAGGACGAGTCCGAAGGGGCCGCTCGGGCCAAACACCAGCCGCACGAGTCGCCGTGGACGATGACCGTGCCGTTGGTCGTCTTGGCCGCCCTCTCGGCGGTCGGTGGTTTCATCCAGTTACCGTTCGGCTCGGGCACCAAGTGGCTCGAACACTGGTTGGCGCCGGCGATGTTCCACAACGAAGCCCACCTCGAGCTGGGTGCCGGCACGCTCTGGCTGCTGGCGCTGGTGGCCATGGCCACGGCGGCCGCCGGCATCGGTGTCGGAATCGCCACGTACCTGAAGGGACGGATCGACCCGGTGGCTTTCGAAAGGCCGATCCTGGCCGAGGCCTGGCGACTCGACCACATCGTCTCCGACCTGATGGGCGGACCGGGCCGGACCTCCTTCGAGGTCACCACCCGGTTCGACGAGCAGGTGGTAGACGGCGCGGTGGATGGCATGGGCACCGCCGTCCGTTCGGCAGCCGGTGTGTTGCGCCGTTTCCAGAACGGACTGGTGCGCACCTACTCCACCGGCGTGGCCGTAGGCGCGGTGGCCCTCCTCTTCTGGTTCCTGTCCCGGTCGGCGCTGTGAGCACCATGGGCTTCGCCCCGGCCTTCCCGGTTCTGCCAGCCCTGCTGGTCATACCGGCGGTCGGTGCTGCCCTGGTGGCCGTGCTACCCCGTCGCCGGCCCGAGGTGGTCAAACAGGTCGCCATGTTGTTTTCTACGGCCACCGCCGGTATTGCCTTCTGGGTCCTCGGCGCCTTCGAGACCGGACCGGGTGCCGCCGCCTTCCAGTTCACGGCCCACCAGCCGTGGATCGGCGACCTGGGGATCGCCTGGAACTTCGGGGTGGACGGCATTTCACTATTCCTGGTCGTCCTTACCGCTCTCCTCTTCCCGATTGCCCTGATGGCTGTCGACCCGGGCCACGACGAGCCCTCTTACTTCGCGTGGATGCTCCTGCTGGAGGCCGGGGTGATGGGCGTTTTCTGCGTCCTCGACTTGGTGGTTTTCTTCCTCTGCTTCGAAGTGGTGCTGGTGCCCATGTACTTCCTCATCGGGCGATGGGGCCACAACAACCGCACCTACGCGGCCACCAAGTTCTTCCTCTTCACGATGGCCGGCTCGGCCCTCATGCTGGTCGGCATTTTGGCCGTGGGGTTTCTCCATGCCGGCGCGACCGGCGACCCGGTCACCTTCGACCTGGTGACCATCGCCGAGTCGCAGAGCCTGGCCACCGGAGAGGCCCGCTGGCTGTTCGCCACCTTCGCCCTGGCTTTCGCGGTGAAGGTCCCGATCGTCCCGCTCCACACCTGGCTGCCCGACGCCCACACCGAGGCGCCGACCGCCGGCTCGGTGATCCTGGCCGGGGTCCTGTTAAAGCTCGGGACCTACGGCTTCCTGCGGTTCGGTCTGTACCTGTTCCCCGAGGCCGCCCACTTCTCCGCCCCGTTGTTCATGACCCTTGGGGTGGTGGGGATCCTCTACGGCGGCGTGGTCGCCACCATGCAACGGGATCTCAAGCGACTGGTGGCCTACTCCTCGGTGGCCCATCTGGGGTTCATCATCCTGGGTACCTTCGCCCTCAACACGGAGGGCATCGAAGGTGGCCTGCTCCAGATGGTCAACCACGGCATCTCCACCGGCGCCCTGTTCCTGCTGGTCGGGATGATTTACGAGCGTCGCCATACCCGCCTCATCGACGAACTGGGAGGTCTGCAACGGGCCGCCCCGGTCATGGCTGGCGTGTTCATGGTGGTCATGCTGTCCTCCATCGGCCTGCCGGGCCTGAACGGGTTCGTCGGTGAGTTCCTCGTCCTCGTAGGGGCCTTCATGGCCCACCGATGGTGGGCCGTGGTGGCCGCTGCGGGTGTCGTACTGGCCGCCCTGTGCCTGCTTTGGGCCTACCAGCGGGTGTTCCACGGCCCCGCCGAGGGCGACAACACCGACATGGCCGACCTCAACATCCGGGAGGGTCTGGTGCTGGCCCCCCTATTGGCCCTGATCGTCTTCCTGGGGGTGTACCCCAAGCCGGTCATCGAGCGGATGCAACCAGCGGTGGATGCCCTAGTGGCTCATGTGGAACGCCACGTGCCCGCCTTCGATGAGCCCGTCAATCTCCGGGTTGCACAAGACCTTCCGAAAGCCGACGACATGGGTGATGGATCGTGATCTTCGCCGCGCTGGCCGTACCCACCCCCGAGGTGGTGTGGTGGGGGCTTATCCCGGTGATCGTGCTGTCGGGATCCGCCCTGCTGATGCTCACCGCGGCCTCGTTGCCCTGGCGGATGCCCGCCTGGCTGGCATCGACGTGGACGGTGGCCGCCGGGATTGCCGTGGTGGTCGCCGTGTTTCCCATGTGGGCCCGGATCCAGAACGACGGTCCACTGGCCTTCCTGGGCAGCGCGGTGGCTGTCGACGGGTCCACCCTGTTCGTGACGGCCACCCTGGCCGTTGCCGTGGTGGCCACCGCCCTGCTGGGCCGGGCCTACCTGGAGCGGGAAGACCTGCCCGGTGTCGAGTTCTATGTACTGCTGCTCCTGTCAGCGGCCGGCGGGGTTGTCATGGTCTCGGCCAACGATCTGATCGTGCTGTTCCTGGGCCTCGAGGTGCTTTCCATCGCCGTCTATGTCCTGGCGGCCATGCACCTCCGGCGGGTCGAGTCCCAGGAGGCGGCCATCAAGTACTTCGTGCTCGGGGCCTTCTCCTCGGCCTTCCTGCTCTACGGGATCGCCCTGGTCTACGGGGCCACCGGTTCCACCAGCCTGGTTCGCATCAACGCCCACCTGGCCTCCACGGTCCTGGTCCAGGACGCCATGCTGCTGACCGGTTTCGCCCTGGTGCTGGTGGGCTTCGGCTTCAAGGTGGCCGCCGTGCCGTTCCACGCCTGGACCCCCGACGTCTACCAGGGTGCACCCACCCCGGTGGTGGCCTGGATGGCCGCCGGGGTGAAGGCGGCCGCCTTCACCGCCCTGTTAAGGACCTTCGTGTTGTCGTTCGGCGCCTACTCCGGCGACTGGCGACCCGCGGTGGCCGTCATGGCCGGGGTCACCGTGGTCGGCGGGGCGACCGTCGCCGTGGTCCAGACCGACGTGAAGCGGATGCTGGCCTACTCGTCGATCGCCCACGGCGGGTTCATCCTGACCGGCGTACAAGCCGCCGACGATCGGGGCACCTCGGCCGTCCTTGTCTACCTGGGCGTTTACACCCTGCTGGCCGTCGGTAGTTTCGCCGTGCTCAGTGCGATGGGCGGGGTCGGCGACACGGGGCACCGCCTCGACGACTACCGGGGCCTGGCCCGCCGCCAACCGCTGCTGGCCGCCGCCTTCACCGTGCTGCTACTCGGCCAAGCCGGGATCCCGTTCACCGGTGGCTTCGTCGCCAAGCTGGGGGTCATAGCCGCCGCGGTGAACGTCGGGTCCTATGCGGTGGCCGCGGCAGCCATGCTGGGCGCGGCGATCGCCGCCTTCGTGTATCTACGCCTACTGGTGGCCATGTACCTGGACGACGACCAGGCCGCTGATACGCACCCGGTTGTCGTGCCGGTCGGGGCCCGTATGGTGATCGGCCTGGCGGCCGCCGGAGTCCTGTTCGTCGGCCTGGTACCCGGCCCGCTCGTCGACCTGAGCCGGGATGCAATCCCGGTCCTGGTGGGTGGTTGAGGTGTCGTTACCTCTCCGGTCAGGACCCCGTGAGGGTCTCGGGAGTTTGGGTGGGTCCGGTAGCCTGCCGCAGGCTTCCCGGAGGGCCGCCGCTCCGTTGTCCTGTTCGACTGAGGATCGTTAGGTTCCCGACCCATGTCCGAGTTCCTCCGCAACTGGTTGACCGTCGCCGTGATCGGCGGCGTCGGGGTGCTGTTGGCGTCGGTGTTCCTCGGGTTAGGAAGCCTGGTCAGACCGTCCCGCGACACACCCCAGAAGGGGATGAACTACGAGTCGGGAGTCGACCCGCAGGGCGACATGTGGAGCCAGGCCAATATCCGCTACTACGTGTTCGCCCTAATGTTCGTGCTCTTCGACGTCGAGGCCGTGTTCATCTTTCCGTGGGCGGCCCGGCTGGAGTCCTACGGGATGTTCGGCCTGGTAGAGATGGCCATCTTCATCGCCATCCTGGCCCTAGGACTGTTCTACGCCTGGCGCAAGCGCCTGCTGCGGTGGATCTGAGCGGGTAAGAGAGGCGCTTCATGGGACTCGTTCAAGACGGCAAGATGCCCGGCCCGCTCACCAAGCTGCTTAACGTGAGCCGCAAGTACTCCCTCTGGGTCTACCAGTGGGGCCTGGCTTGCTGCGCCATCGAGATGGGCGCGGCCTTCGCCTCGCCCCGGTATGACGTGATGCGCTTAGGGGTCATCCCGTTCCCGGCCAGCCCCCGACAGGCCGACCTGGTCGTCATCTCGGGCACGGTGACTGACAAAATGGCCCCCGCGGTACGTCGCCTCTACGAGCAGATGCCCGAACCCAAGTACGTGATCTCCATGGGTTCATGTGCCAACTGCGGCGGGCCCTACTGGGACAGCTACTCGGTCACCAAAGGCGTAGACCAAATCATCCCCGTCGATGTGTACGTGCCCGGTTGCCCACCCCGACCCGAGGCTCTGCTGGAAGGGATCGTCCTGCTCCAGGAGCGCATCGCCAACGAAGATATGACCGACCGTTGGAACAGGGATCCAATTGTCGTCACCTGACACCACCACCGACGAGGTCCATGAGACCGACGACGCGGCAGAACCAGCTGTCGATGACACCCGCGACGCTCTTGTGGCATCCCTGGCCGACGCGCTCGGCGACGCCCTGGTGTCCTCCGAGGTGCAACCGGGCGTCGACGTTTGGGTCCGGGTCGACGCCGGAGCATGGGTCGAGACGGCCCAGACGCTTCAGGGCCACTGCGGCATGGTCTACTTCAACTTTCTGTCAGCCATCGACTGGCAGCCGTCGCCCTTCGGGCGCGACATGGACGCCGTTATAGACCGGGAGGATGATGGCGAGCCCGCGGCACCGGCCGACCTTGAATGGGGCATCACCGGCGGCGAGCAGCGGTTCCAACTCCTGGCCCGGGTACACGACCCGATCGGTCACCTGGGGGTCCATGTGAAGTGCGACCTCGAAGGAGACCCCCCGGAGGCTGACACCTGGACAGTGGTCTACCCGGGGGCCGACTGGCACGAACGGGAGGCCTGGGAGATGTTCGGTATCAACTTCCGGGGCCACCCCAACCTGGTCCACCTGTACCTACCCTCGGAATTCGAGGGCCACCCCCTCCGCAAGGACTACCCACTGCTGGCCCGGCGGGTGAAGCCCTGGCCAGGCATCGTCGACGTCGAACTCATGCCCGGCCAGGACGACGCCGACGACGAGGCCGACGACGGTGAGGACGCGGACGACTCGTGACCGCACCGACCCAGACCCGACAGATGGCCTACATCGCTGGGCAGGCCAGCGACGCCCGGGTAAACGTGGAACTCGAGACCGAAGGCATGACCCTCAACATCGGGCCCCAGCACCCGGCCACCCACGGGACCCTCCGGATAATCGTCCGCCTCGACGGCGAACGGGTGATTTCCGCCGAGCCGGTCATGGGCTACATGCACCGCGGTTACGAAAAGCTCACCGAGGTCCGCACCTACCCGCAGGTCACCACGCTCATCAACCGGATCGACTGGCTGGGCAGTTTCGCCAACGAAGTGCCGTTCATCCTGGCCGCCGAACGGCTCATGGAGATCGAGGCCCCACCCCGGGCCCAGTGGATCCGCACCGCCCTGTTCGAGTTGTCCCGCATCGCCAACGTGGTGCTGTTCCTCGGTGACATGGGCGTCCAGTTGGGGGCCATCACCCCGGTCTTCTACGCCTTCCGCGATCGAGAGTTTGTACTCAACCAGATCGAAGCGGTCACCGGTGGTCGGTTCCACCCCAACTTCGACCGCATCGGGGGCCTCAAGGACGACTTACCCAAAGGCTGGGTCGACGAAACCCGGGGGGCCCTGGGCCGTATCCGATCCTTCTGCGACGAGATGGAGAACCTGGTCTCCGGCAACGAGATCTTCCAGGCCCGCACCCGGAGCATCGGGGTGATCCCCGCGGACATGGGCCTGGCCTACGGGCTCTCGGGGGCCAACATACGGGCCAGCGGCGTCGACTGGGACCTCCGCCGGGACGGCGGCGTGGGCCTGGTCCACGACCAACTGGACTGGAAGGTGTGGACCCACCCGGACGGCGACTCGTTCGCCCGGTACTGGGTGCGCCTCCAGGAGGTTCGGGAGGCCTGCGGAATGGTCGAGCAGATCCTGGACGGCATTCCGTCCGGACCGGTCATGGCCAAGGTGCCCCGCATATTCAAGGTGCCGGCCGGCGAGGCCTACGTGGAGACCGAGAACCCACTGGGGATCATGGGCTACTACGTGGTTTCCAAGGGCGACCTGGTGCCCTACCGGGTCAAGATCCGCTCGGCCTCCTTCAACAACGTCTCCATCACCCCCTGGGTGCTAAGGGGCGTGTACGTCCCCGACGTGATCTCCATCCTGGCCAGCCTCTACTTCATCCTCGGGGACATCGACCGGTGAATACCGTGGTGACCGCCGTGGAGTTGGCCTACTGGCAGCAGACCGCCATCCGGTCGGTGGCAGCGCTGGTCGCCGTGCTCATCCCCGCTGGGACGCTGGTCTACCTGTACCTGTTCAAGATGATGAGTTTCATGCAGAGCCGGCTCGGCCCCATGGAGGCCGGCCCGTACGGTTCACTGCAACTCCTCGCCGAGGTAGGCAAATTCCTCCAGAAGGAGGACCTCATCCCCCGGGCCGCCGATCGGGTGGTGTTCAAAGCCGCACCCTTTGTGGTGCTGGTGTCGACGTTCCTGCTGGTTCTGGTCCTGCCCGCCGGGCCCGACCTCTGGTTCATCAACGTGGATACCGGGGTGTTCCTGGCGCTCGCCGTGTCGTCCATCTCGGTCATCGGGATCCTCATGGCCGGCTGGGGGTCGGCCAGCAAGTACTCGCTGCTCGGAGGCCTACGGGCCGCTGGACAGTTGGTGGCCTACGAGCTTCCCCTGGTCCTGGCGGTGATAGGCGTGGTTATCCAGGCCGGCACCCTAAACATGCAGGAGATCGTCCTGGCCCAGGCCAACGGCGAGATCTTCGGTTGGGGCGCCATCGGCAACCCCTTCGTGATCACCCAGTTCCTGGGCTTCGCCATCTTCCTGGTCGCCGTCCAGGCCGAGTTGACCCAGCCCCCGTTCGACATGCCGGTGGCCGAGTCGGAGATCGTCGCCGGCTACCTCACCGAGTACAGCGGCATGCGGTTCCTGCTGTTCTTTATCGCCGAGTTCGCCACCGCGGGGATCTTCGCCGCACTGGCCGCCACCCTTTTCCTCGGCGGGTGGTACGTGCCCGGCCTCGACCCGGCCTCTGACCTGTTCAATCTGATCGGGCCACTGGTCCTGCTGACCAAGATTGTCCTGGTGTCGTTCCTGATCTTCTGGTTCCGGTTCACCTACCCCCGGTTCCGGGAAGACCAACTCCAGCAACTGGCCTGGAAAGTGCTCATCCCGCTGGCCCTGGCCAACATCGTGGTCACCGGTGTTCTGAAGGTGGTGTTCTGATGCCCGCCTTCCCGGGCCTGCCGGGCCTGATCACCGGACTCGGAGTGACCCTGCGCACCCTGGTCCGCACCATCACCAAAGGGGCCCACACCGTCCAGTACCCCCGGGTCAAGGAGGCCCCCACCACTCGGGCCCGAGGCGTGATCGCCCTCCACGAGGAGAACTGCACCGCCTGCATGCTCTGCGCCCGGGAGTGCCCCGACTGGTGCATCTACATCGAGGGACACAAGTACAAGGCCCCACCACGGCGGCCGGGCGGCAAGCCCCGGCAGAAGAACGCCCTCGACCGGTTCGACATCGACTACGCGCTGTGCATGTACTGCGGCATCTGTGTCGATGTGTGCCCGTTCGAGGCACTGTTCTGGTCGCCGGAGTTCGAGTTCTCCGAACCCAAGATCGCCGACCTACTCCACGACAAGGCCCGCCTCTCCCAGTGGATGGAAACCGTCCCCGAATTCGAGGACTACGAAGCGGGCAGCGAAGCCAAGAAGCCCGAGGTGCCCCGGTGAGCGTCGTGGTGTTGTGCGCCGCACTGCCCGGCCTGGACCCGCTCACCGGCGGCGAGGTCCTGGTCGCCCAGAACGTCGCCTTCGCGGTGATCGGCCTGACCATGGTGGCCGCCGCGCTACGCATGGTGACCACCACCAACGTGGTGCACGCCGCCCTCTACCTGGTGATCGTGCTGGCCGGGGCCGCTGGGCTGTTCATCCTCCTGGGGGCCGAGTTCGTGGCCGTAACCCAGGTGCTGGTCTACATCGGGGCCATCGTGGTCCTCTTCCTCTTCGGGATCATGCTCACCCGCGGCTCGTACGGCACCGACGAGGACGTGGGTCGGGAACGACACCTGATGGCCGCCCTGGTCGGAGTGCTGGTGCTCGGCGTGACCGCCGGGTCACTGGTTGACACGTTCCGGGACGCCGAACTGGCACGCTCCGCGCCGAGCACCGCCGCTCAGATCGGCGACAGCATCTTCGGCCAGTACATCGTGCCCTTCGAGGCGATCTCGGTGCTGCTGCTCGCTGCCCTCATCGGAGCCGTCGTCGTGGCCCGGAGTGACTGAACCATGCTGTTGAACCAGTTCCTGCTGCTGTCCGCGGTGCTGTTCGCCATCGGCGTCTACGGGGTGCTAGCCCGCCGCAACGGGGTGCTAGTACTCATGTCGATCGAGCTGATCCTCAACGCGGTGAACATCAACCTGGTGTCGTTCGCCGCCTTCCGGGAGGCTGTCCCGGGTGAGGTGTTCGCTCTTTTCGTAGTGGCCGTGGCGGCCGCTGAGGTCGGAGTGGGCCTGGCCATGGTCCTGCTGTTGTACCGGAACCGTCGCAACATCGATCTCACCGAGATCGACCTGATGAGGGGCTGAGCCGATGGGAGGGTTATTCGTCCTCGCCGCCTCGGCGGCCGGAAGCCTCCCCCTCGGGGTGACCGAGAGCGGCAACTGGTTCCTGCGCAACGCCTGGCTAATCCCGCTGCTGCCCGCTCTGTCGTTTGTTGGGATCCTGTTCTTCGGCAAGCGGCTCCCACGGGGCGGTTCCGAACTAGGGATCGCCGCCCTGGGCATCGCCCTACTGCTGTCGGTGTGCACCGGGCTGGCCTGGATGAGCCACCGCGACGACTACCACGGCCAGGAGACCCACCTGTCGGTAGTGGCCGTGGACCACGACGGGCGTGCCGCCGACCCGGGCGGCCACCAGGTACACGGCGAGCCGTCGGTGGCCGTGACCAACACGGTCACCTGGTTCCAGGCGGGCGGCGTGGAGTTCACCGCCGGGACGCTGGTGGACGGGCCGGCCGTGATGATGCTCTTCATGGTGACCCTCGTGTCACTGCTCATACACGTGTACTCCACCGACTACGTGGCCGGGGACCGTCGCTACACCCATTTCTTCGCCTTCATGTCCCTGTTCAGCGCGTCGATGCTGCTCCTCGTCGTCTCCGAGAACACCCTGCAACTGCTGGTCGCCTGGGAGCTGGTCGGTGTGTGTTCCTTCGTGCTGATCGGCCACTGGTGGGAGGAGCGGGACAACTCCGACGCCGCCCTGAAGGCCTTCCTCACCAACCGGGTGGGCGACATGGGACTAATCGTCGGAGTGACCGTCCTGTTCTTCGCCGTGGGTGCCGCCCGGCCCGACACTTTCGGGTCATTCTCGATCGTCGAGACCAACGCCCTGGCCTCATCAGGGATGCTGCCCCACACCACCCTGCTGATCGCCGCCTGCTGCCTGATGGCCGCCGTCATGTCCAAGTCAGGACAGTTCTTCCTCCACACCTGGCTGCCCGACGCCATGGCCGGGCCGACGCCGGTCTCGGCGCTCATCCACGCGGCGACCATGGTGGTGGCCGGCGTGTTCATGATCGCCCGCCTCTACGGGGTTTTCTTCGAGGGCCTGTCCATCGCCGGAACCTCCATCAACCTGATGGCCCTCGTCGGCGGGTTCACCACCCTCGTCGGAGCCTGCCTGGCCTTCGTGCAACGGGACATCAAGAAGGTGCTGGCCTACTCCACGATCTCCCAGTTGGGCTACATGGTCATGGCCCTAGGCGTCGGGGCCTGGACGGCAGCCATGTTCCATCTGTTCACCCACGCCTTCTTCAAGGCCTGCCTGTTCCTCGGTTCCGGGTCGGTGAGCCACGCCGTGCACAGCTTCGACATGAAGTCCGACATGGGCGGCCTCCGCCGGGTGATGCCCCACACCTACCGGACGTTCATGATCGGTTCCATCGCCCTGGCCGGCCTGCCGCCGCTCGCCGGATTCTGGTCTAAGGACGAAATCCTGGCCGGCACCGGCGGATGGGGCCTCCTCGGTGGCACCGGCGGCAACGGCGCCTACACCCTCATGCTGGTCATGGGCATGGTCACCGCGGCCCTCACCGCCGCCTACATGACCCGCTGCGTGTACCTCACGTTCTTCGGCGAGTACCGCGGCCACGGTCAACCGCACGAGTCGGGCCCCCGGATCACCGTGCCGCTGTGGATCCTGGCCGGTCTGGCATTGGTCGCAGGATTCGCCAACCTGCCCAAGGGCTTCCAGTTGGTCCCCGAGTCGCTCCAGGAGCGATTCGGTCACTACGTGGAACCGGTGGCCGGCTACTTCCCCCAGGTCACCCACGCCACCCCCAGTTGGTCACTGGCCATGGTGTCCACGCTGGTGGTCCTCGCCGGGATCGGGGTGGCCGCCCACTACTACTTCGTGCGCGTCGCGAGGGCCTCCAAGGCTGCCGGGCAAAGCCTCACCGAACTCCCCAATGGCCCGACCACCCGACTCGCCGTGGCCCGCCTCGGCCATACCCTGCTGGCCAACAAGTACTACCTCGACCACCTCTACACCGGGATCGTGGCCGGCGGCACAAAGGGTCCGGTGGCCCGCTTCGCCTACCGCACCAACCAGGAGGTGCTAGACCGCGCCGTCGACGGGGTGGGGCGCACCGCAGTGGCCGCAGGTCGGGTCGTCTACCACCAGATCGACCAGAAGGTGGTCGACGGTTTCATCAACGGCTCGGGACAGGTCTCGATCGACAGCGGCGAGAAACTTCGCCGCATCCAATCCGGGAAGGTCCAGAATTATGCGGCAATCCTCTTCGCCGCGGCGACGGTTCTGGCCGGACTACTCATCGTGTTCGTCTAGGAGAGGTCAGACATGGAAAATCTGCTCGACGGCTGGGGCCTCACCATGGCCACCTTCTCGCCGCTGCTCGGAGCCGCGGTGATGCTCCTCATCCCGAAGGAGCGGGAGGACCGGCATCGGCTCATCGCGCTGGTTACCTCACTGTGGGTGGCATTCGTCAGCCTGCTGGTGCTGATCTGGTTCGACCTGGGCGCTACTGACCGCCTGCATTTTGTGGTCGACAAGAGCTGGATCGAAGCAATCCACAGCCGCTACGTGCTCGGCGTTGACGGCATATCGCTGCCATTGCTCCTTTTGACCGTGCTCATCGTGCCGCTGTGCATCGTCTACAGCTGGAACCACTTCCCGGAACCCCGAAACCCCAGAGCCTTCCTGATCCTCATACTGGTGCTCGAGACGGGAATGATCGGCACGTTCCTGGCCCAGGACCTGGTGCTGTTCTTCGTGTTCTTCGAAGTGGTCCTACTGCCCATGTTCTTCATGATCGCCGTGTGGGGCGGCCCCAACCGGCGCTACGCCTCAATGAAATTCTTCCTATTCACCCTGTTCGGTTCGGCACTGATGCTGGTCAGCTTCCTGGCCCTGTTCTTCCTGACCGGCGCGGAGTCGTTCGTGTTCAGCGAAATGGCCGACAACGTGGTGGCCAACGCGGTGTCCCACACCGCGCAACTGTGGATCTTCGGCGGCATGTTCCTCGGGTTCGGGATCAAGGTCCCCATGTTCCCGTTCCACACCTGGCTGCCCGACGCCCACACCGAGGCCCCAACCGTCGGCTCGGTGATCCTGGCCGCCGTCCTGTTAAAGCTCGGCACCTACGGGTTCATTCGAATCGCAATCCCGATCCTGCCCGACGCGGCGGTCGGGTGGGCACCATGGATCGGTCTGCTGGCCGTCATCGGCATCATCTACGGGGCGTTGGGCTGCCTGGCCCAGACCGACATGAAACGACTCATCGCCTTCTCGTCGGTGGCCCACATGGGCTTCGTGATGCTGGGTATCGCCACCCTGACCGACTTCGGCATCAACGCAGCGATCATGGGAATGGTGGCCCACGGGCTGATCACCGGGATGCTCTTCTTCCTGGCCGGCTCAGTCAAGGAGCGCTACCACACCCTCGAGATCAGCCGGCTGGGCGGCCTGCTGGTCCAAGCCCCCCGCATGGGGTGGATCTTCGGGTTCTGCGCCATGGCCTCCCTGGGCCTTCCCGGCCTGGCCGGCTTCTGGGGTGAGTTCCCAGCGATCCTGTCGGCCTACAACCCGGCCAACGGCGTGCCCGTCGAGACGTTCCGCACCTTCATGGTCGTCGCCGCCCTCGGCACCGTGCTGGCCGCCGGCTACCTCCTGTGGCTCCTACAACGGTCGGCCTTCGGCAACCCACCTGACGAATTCGCCAACGACCCCAACATCGTTGACACCACCCGGACGGAGTGGATCGCCTGGGCGCCGATGCTGGCCCTCATCCTGGCCATCGGCATCTACCCCAACCTGGTGTTCGGGATCACCGACGACGCCGTGGACGCCTCGCTGGCCCCCTGCCTGACCGTCGAGGCACCCTTGGACCACGACCTCGCCGAAACCCTGGCCTGCTCCGAGGTCTACGACCTGGGCGGGCAGGACCACCACTCGCACGACCACACGGCGACCGGAGGCTGATCGGTGGATCCCGGCCTACTAGCCCTGGCCTTCGAGCGCCCTGCGATCGACTGGCACGCTGTCGCGCCCGAGATCGTCCTGTTGTCAATGGGCTGTCTGATCACCCTCCTCGACATCGTGTTCCTCGACCGCATCCGGCCCTACACCGCGGCACTGGCCGGACTGGGGCTGCTGGCTACCACCATCCCCATCCTCACCCTGGCCGTCGACGGCACCGACCGGGTGCTGTTCGGCGGCGCATACGTGGTGGACGACTTCGCCCTAGTCATGAAGGTCGTGTTCCTGCTGGCCGGCTACCTGGTGGTTCTGATGTCCACCAACTACGTGGCCGAAGGCGACTACTGGGAGAACGAGTACTACGGCCTGCTGCTGGCCTCGGTGATGGGCATGGTCATGATGGCCTCCTCCCGGGACCTCATCTCGGTGTTCGTGGCCCTCGAGTTGCTCTCCATCCCGGCCTACCTGATGGTGGCCTGGCGCAAACGCGACCCGCGCTCCAACGAAGCGGGGCTCAAGTACTACCTGATGGGGGTGTTCGCCTCAGCCGTGATGCTCTACGGCATGTCCCTGCTCTTCGGGGTGAGCGGCACGACCCTCCTGGCTGGGATCGGCGAAGCGGTCGGCTCGGACGCCGGGTCGGTGGCTGCAGTGACCCTCGGCATCGTGTTTGTGGTCGCGGGTTTCGGCTTCAAGGTGTCCGCCGCGCCCTTCCACACCTGGGCCCCCGACGTGTACGAGGGCGCCCCGACCCCGGTCACCGCCTTCTTATCGGTGGCCTCGAAGACGGCCGGCTTCGTGGCCCTCCTGGCCCTGGTCTTCGTCGGCTTCTACGGCCGGGCCGACGTCTGGGAGCCGCTGGTCTGGGTGCTCTCGGCGGCTTCGATGACCGTCGGCAACCTGGTGGCCCTGCGCCAAACCAACATGGTGCGGCTCATGGCCTACTCAGGCGTGGCCCAGACCGGGTTCATGATCGCCCCGCTGGCCGTGGCCGGCCACAGCGTGGCCACCGGCGACCAGGCTCTATCGGCCACCGTCACCTACCTGGCGATCTACGCGGCCATGAACCTGGGAGCCTTCGCAGTGGTCATCACCCTGGCCCGCCGGACCGGTTCGGCCGAGATCTCCTCCTACGCCGGCGCTTTCCACTACGCGCCAGGACTCACCTTGGCCATGACGGCGTTCCTGTTCTCACTAGCCGGCATCCCACCGCTCGGCGGGTGGTTCGCCAAGTTCGAAGTGTTCCGGGTGCTGGCCACGGCCGGCGAACCCTGGGGGTACGTGCTGGCCGTAGTG
The DNA here is from genome assembly GCA_022449565.1 of Acidimicrobiales bacterium. GTDB lineage: Bacteria > Actinomycetota > Acidimicrobiia > Acidimicrobiales > MedAcidi-G1 > JAKUSA01. Next base: position 36,131 of record JAKUSA010000011.1, read on the forward strand.
GCCGCCGTCAACTCGGTGATCGCGCTCTTCTACTACGCGGCGATAGCCCGGCGGATGTGGGCCGAAGACGTCCCCGATGGCGACCTCTCGCCCGTGTCGGTTACCCCGTCCCTGGTCTCGGCCCTGGCCCTGTGCGGGATCGTCACCCTCGCGTTCGGCGTCGCCCCCCAAGCGGTGGCCCGGTTCACCAATGTGAGCCTGTTGGCCCTAGGAGGCTGAGATCCCCGGTCGTTCGACCGGACCGTTGGCCGGCCGCCTGGCCGACCGGATCGTCCGTTCGGGTCCGATCCCATACCCGGAGTTCGTCGAGGCCTGCCTCTACGACGAGACGCACGGCTTCTACGCATCCGGTGGGGCGGCCGGCCGTCGGGGCGACTTCCTGACCAGCCCCGAAGTGGGCCCGCTATTCGGCGCTGTACTGGCCCGCTGGATGGATGACGTCTGGGAGGCCCTCGGCCAGCCGGGCGGGTTTACCGTCGTAGAAGCAGGAGCAGGCCGGGGAACCCTGGCCCGGGCGGTGGTCGCCGCTGGTCCCCGCTGCCTGGAAGCTGGGACGTACCTAATGGTGGAGCGCTCCGCGGTCCTGCGAGCCGACCAGCCATCCGGTATTGGCTTCGCATCGTCGGCCCACCTGCCCGACGGGGGTATCACCGGGGTGGTGGTAGCCAACGAACTCCTCGACAACCTGCCTTTCGGACTACTGGCCGCCGACGGTGATCAGTGGCGGAGCGTCCGGGTAGGTCTCGAGGCCGATCAGCTTGTGGAGGTGTTAGCCGAGGAGTGCCTCCCCCCGGTAGACATCGCGCCGGTCCCCGGAGCCCGGATCCCCGATCAGGGAAGCGCTGCCGCGTGGACTACTGGGGCATTGGAGAGCCTCGACTTCGGCGCCCTACTGGTCGTCGACTACACGTCCACCACCACCGAGATGGCTACCCGCCCGGTGGACCAGTGGCTACGCACCTACCGGGGCCACCAACAAGGTGGTCGCCCGATCGACGACCCGGGCAGCCAAGACATCACCGTAGAAGTAGCCGTCGACCAACTCCCCGAACCGACCTCGACCACCGACCAGGCCACATTCCTAGCGGCCCACGGCATCGACGACCTGGTAGCAGAGGGCCGGCAAACCTGGACCGAACAAGCAACCACCGGCGACCTGGCGGCGGTGCGGGGCCGTAGCCGGATCGTCGAGGCCGAAGCCCTCCGTGACCCGACCGGCCTAGGGGGCTTCACCAACCTGGAATGGCGGGTCGGCTGCTGACCAGGCTTTGCCTCCCACTAGGGTCCAAGGCCGGTCCGGGCTACGAGCTAAGGAGCGAAAGCGATGACCGAGCCGACCATCGAGGAGCTCTACGTCGAGGAACGGACCTTCCCGCCGCCGACCGAGTTTGCCGCCGCGGCGCTGCTCGCCGACTCCTCCCACCACGACGAGGCCACCACCGACTATGAGGCCTTCTGGGCCCGCCAAGCCCGCGAGTTGCTCACCTGGGACGAGGACTTCCACACGGTCCTTGAATGGGACCAACCCTTCTCGAAGTGGTTCGTCGGCGGTCGGCTCAACATGTCCTACAACTGCCTCGACCGCCACGTAGAGGCAGGTTTCGGCGACCGGATCGCCTACCACTGGGAAGGCGAACCGGGCGACACCCGGACCATCAGCTACGCCGACCTGCTCGACGAGGTGTGCCGGTTCGCAAACGCATTGCTTGCCCTAGGCCTCGAGCGCGGCGACCGAGTGGCCATCTACATGCCGATGATCCCCGAACTACCGGTAGCCATGCTGGCCTGTACTCGCATCGGGGTGGCCCACAGCGTCATCTTCGGGGGCTTCTCACCCGACTCCATCGTGGACCGATGCGAGGACGCCGAGGCCCGGCTCATCGTCACCGCGGACGCCGGCTACCGCCGCGGCGCCCCGTCGGCGCTGAAGGCCAATGTGGACGCCGCGCTGGCCGGCGGGGCCCCGTCGGTCGAGCACGTGGTGGTCGTCAACCGCTGCAACACCGAGGTGGCCATGGTCGACGGTCGGGACCTGTGGTGGCACGACGTGATAGCCGATGCCCCGACCCATTGCCCGGCCGAACCGATGGACAGCGAACAACTCCTCTACCTGCTGTACACGTCGGGCACGACAGCCAAACCCAAGGGGATCATGCACACCACGGGCGGCTACCTCACCCAGGTGGCCTACACCCACCGATACGTGTTCGACCTCCGCCGGGAGACCGACGTCTACTGGTGCGCAGCCGACATCGGCTGGGTCACCGGCCACAGCTACATCGTCTACGGACCATTGGCCAACGGCTGCACGTCGGTCATCTACGAAGGCACCCCGGATACCCCACGGCCCGAGGGGCGTAACGGCGACCAGGCCGAGTGGCCCAAGGACCGGCTCTGGGACATCATCGAGCGCTACCGGGTCACCCAGCTCTACACGGCCCCCACTGCCATAAGGACCTTCATGAAGTGGGGCGCTCAGGAGCCCGAACGCCACGACCTCTCCTCCCTGCGGGTGCTGGGCACGGTGGGCGAGCCCATCAACCCCGAGGCGTGGATGTGGTACCACACTCATATCGGCGGCGAATCTTGCCCGGTGGTCGACACCTGGTGGCAGACCGAGACAGGCGGGCACATGATCAGTCCGCTACCCGGTGTGACGACCACCAAGCCCGGTTCGGCCTGCTTGCCGATCCCCGGAGTGTTCGCCGAGGTGGTCGACGACGCTGGCCAGCCGGTGGCCCACGGCGGCGGCTACCTAACCATCACCCGGCCGTGGCCGGGAATGCTACGGGGCATCTGGGGGGACCCCGACCGCTACCGCGACACCTATTGGTCACGCTTCGAGGGCCGCTACTTCGCCGGTGACGGAGCCAAGGTCGACGAGGACGGTTACCTGTGGCTGCTAGGCCGGGTCGACGACGTGATGAATGTGTCCGGTCACCGGATCTCCACCGCGGAGGTCGAATCGGCCCTGGTCGACCATCCCGCAGTCGCCGAGGCCGCGGTAGTCGGGGTCACCGATGCCATTACGGGCCAGGCCATCGTCGGCTACGTGATTCTGCGCGGCTCGCACCAGGCGTCCGACGAACTAGGTGAGGAGGTGCGCGCCCACGTGGCCACCAAACTCGGCCCGATCGCCCGCCCAAAGACCGTGGTGCTAGTCCCCGACCTACCCAAGACACGCAGCGGGAAGATCATGCGGCGTCTGTTGCGCGACGTAGCTGAGGGCCGAGACCTGGGTGACACGACGACTTTGGCCGACTCGGGGGTGTTCGACGAGATCCGCACCCGGGCTGCCGAGTCACCCCAGGAGGACTGAGAGGGATCCGGACATCCTGATCGAAGGCGATCCCCGGCCAGAACCCGGTCCGACACTCATCGTCGATATCGACGGGGTGATCTCGGATGCCTCGGCCCGCCAGCATCACCTGGACGGCCCGGTGCGCGACTGGTGGGCCTTCTTCGACGCCTCGGTGGATGATCCACCGATCGCCGAGGGACTCGGTCTGGCCACCAGCCTGGCCAGGGACCGGGTGGTAGCTCTGGTCACCGCCCGTCCGGCCCGTCTGGCCCCAACAACCCTGGCCTGGTTAGACCGCCACGAAGTCCAGTGGGACCTGATTGCCATGCGTACCGACGACGACCACCGGACCTCATCGGACACCAAGCGAGACCTTCTGGCCGACCTGCGGGTGGCCGGCTACCAGCCGGTGCTGGCCCTCGATGACGACGTGTCCAACCTGGCCATGTACCGCTCCGAGGGGGTAGCCACCGTCTACGTCCACTCCGGCTACTACGACGACCGACCAGGGACCTGACCGCCCACGACCCGGCCTACGCTTGGCCCTGTCACGTGAACTAGGCGAGGAGCACATCCCACCGATGCTGAATACGGCCAAGACCTTCACCCTGCTGGCCCTGCTTGGGGGCCTGTTCATCGGCATCGGAGGAGCGCTCGGCGGGTCCGGAGGCCTGGTAATCGGGCTGGTGGTCGGCCTGGTATTTGTGGGAGGCAGTTACTGGTTCAGCGACCGTTTAGCTATCAAATCAGCCAAGGCGAAGCCCGCCGAGGCGACCGAGTACCCCGAGTACCACCGGGCGATGATCGAGCTGACCAGTGCGGCGGGCCTACCGATGCCCAAGTTGTACGTGTCACCCAACCCACAGCCCAACGCCTTCGCCACCGGTCGCAACCCCAACCACGCAGCGGTAGCCATCACCCAGGGGCTGCTCGACCACATGGACTGGTACGAGATCAAGGGTGTGCTAGCCCATGAGCTGAGCCATATCCGCAACCGGGACATCCTCATAGGTTCGGTCGCCGCCACGGTAGGTATGGCTATTACCGTCATCGCCCAATTCGCGTACTTTGCCGCCATTTTTGGGGGCGGTGGCCGTGGTCGGGGTCGGAACCCAATGGGGCAAATCGCCCTCGCCATCCTGGCCCCCATTGCGGCGGCTCTCATCCAGGCGGCGATCAGCCGGAACCGCGAGTTCCAGGCCGACGCCTCGGCGGCCCGCCTCATGGGCGATGGCGAACCCCTGGCCCGGGCCCTCGAGAAGCTCGAGGTCGCCTCGGTACGCATCCCCTCCGGGGTGAACCCCAACCAGGCCTCGTCCTACATCGTCAACCCGCTCAAGGCCGAAGCCCGAGGACGGGGTGGGGGCAGGCTTTACTCCACCCACCCGTCGACGGCCGACCGAGTGGAACGGTTGCGCGACGGATCCTGGAACCGAGGGACGGTAGGAGGCGGGCCCATCTCCTGACCTCTCGAGGGGTCAGCGCTCCCGCGATGTTCAGTCGCGGAAGTTCGTGAATTGCAGCGGGAGCTCCATCTCAGCGGCCCGCAGGGCGGCGATTACCTCCTGAAGGGCGTCCCGCTTCTTGGCACTCACCCGGATCTGATCACCCTGGGCCTGTGACTGGACACCCTTGATGCCCAGGTCCTTGACAAGCCGGTTGATGGCCCGAGACTCGTCACCCCCGATTCCCGCCCTGAGCCGGGCGGTACGGCGGTACCGGGCGCCGGCCGCCTGTTCGATCGTGCCCCAGTCGAGGGTCTTCAGCGACACCTTGCGGCGGACCAACTTCTCCTCCAGTACCAGCACCACGGCAGCCAGCCGGTCCTCGGTGGAGGAATCAAGTCGGATAGCCCCATCCAACAGTTCGACGGCGGAGTCGGTGCCCTTGAAGTCGTACCGGGTGCGGACCTCGCGACCGGCCTGGTCGACGGCGTTGCGGACCTCCTGGAGGTCATAGTCAGAGACGACGTCGAACGACGGCACGACAGCACCCTACCGACCGACCTCAACCGGTCGAACCCGGTGGGGGTGGTGCAAGTCGGCGACTATCCTCCCGGTCTGCTGGGTCGGTGCCCGAGCGGCCAAAGGGAACGGGCTGTAAACCCGTCGGCATTGCCTTCGGAGGTTCAAATCCTCCCCGGCCCACTTGAGACGCGATGACCGGAGCCCCAGGCTCCGGTCATCGCTCTTCGAGCAGTGCTTGCATGACGACCACGTCCTGCCAGCGGCCGAACTTTCGCCCCACCTCCCGTTCGGTGCCCACCCGGGTGAACCCGTGCTTCTCGTGGAGGGCGATGCTGGCCTCGTTTCCGCCGCCGATGCGGGCCACCACGACGTGGAACCCGCTGGTCCGGGCCACGGCCAGAAGCTCAACCAGCAGGCCGTCAGCCACCCCGCGGCCCCGCCAGTCGGGGTCCACGTAGACCGAGTTCTCGACGGTAGTGCGGTACGCGGCCCGTTCCTTGTAGGGGGAGAGGGCGGCGAAGCCGACGACCAAGTTGTCGAGTTCGGCCACCAAGACGCTGAACGCTCCCGAGCGCTCGGATAGCCAGGCTTCCTGGTCTTCAGGAGTCCGCTCTACGAGGTCGAAGGTGGCCGCCGACTGCCGGACCTCTTGGTTGTAGATCCTCCGGATGGCCTCCGAATCGGCTTGCTCGGCCAGGCGGATCAGCATGGCGTGACTGTAATGAGCCGTCGATGGGTAACGACGTTGGGGGTTGCCGGTCCGCTGTGGCATCCTTTGGGGTGGCCGTCTTGGCGGTCACGCCCCCTTAGCTCAGTCGGCAGAGCGTCTCCATGGTAAGGAGAAGGTCGACAGTTCGATTCTGTCAGGGGGCTCGGGGCGACGTAGCTCAGCTGGTGAGAGCGCTCGACTCATAATCGAGAGGTCGACAGTTCGAATCTGTCCGTCGCTACGGTCCGACCGGGTGTCATCCGGTCGGACCAGCCGGTGGGGTCCCCCCTGGCGGCTGGTACGATTTTCTGCCCGTGGTCAACCGGTGGGCGCCGTCCCGGCCGGGACCCCCAACCCCGAGTATCCCGAGGAGCCACCGATGCCAAAGGTTTGTGAGGTCACCGGCCGCAAGCCCGGTTTTGGCAAGAAGGTCTCCCACTCCCACCGTCGGACCAACCGTCGGTGGGATCCGAATGTCCAGCGGAAGCGGTACTGGCTCCCCAGCGAGAGGCGCTGGATCACTCTGAACTTGAGCACCAAGGGCATCAAGACAATCGACAGGCGGGGCATCGAGAGCGTAGTGGCGGAGATGCGGCGTCGGGGACAGAAGGTCTGAAACGGGGATGGCTAGCGACAAGCGTCCGATTATCAAACTGCGGTCGACGGCTGGGACGGGCTATACCTACGTGACCACCAAGAACAAGGCCAACACCCGCGAGCGCATCGAGTTGAAGAAGTACGACCCGGTTGTCCGCAAGCACGTCATCTTCAAGGAAGAGCGCTGACCGCTCGGATGGCCTCGGCGCGGCTTGGGCCGGGAGTTGTGGGCCTGCTCCGAATGGACCCCTGCAGAGCGGCTTGGGGCGACTGGTATCCTTTCGACCGGCTCGTCCTCCGTCGGCCGTCGCCATATCGGAGGTCGGGGCATAGGGCAGTGGCTCAACTGGTAGAGCACCGGTCTCCAAAACCGGCGGTTGGGGGTTCGAGTCCCTCCTGCCCTGCCAAGGCGCTCCGATGTTTCGCGACGGCGCGTGTGGGCCGAACCGCCAATAGCCTGTTCCTTCGTCCGACCAGTCGCATGCGAGATCGACCATGTCCCTGAACCGCGAGCAGAAGCGACTCTTGCAGCGCCAGGGGGAAGTCGACGCCGACGGCGAGCCCATCCGTGAGCGCCGGCAACCCAACCAGCCACGGTCCGGTGAGGATCGGGTAGGTGTGGCCCAGTTCTCGCGTGAGGTGCGTTCCGAGTTGCGCAAGGTGGCCTGGCCGTCACGGTCCGAGACGAAGAACTACACGGTGGTGGTCATCCTGACCATCGTGGTGGTGACGGCTGTGGTAGCCGGCCTCGACTGGGTCTTCTCCAATTCGGTCCTCGAGTTGTTTGACGTCTGATGAGCACAGTCGAGGATCCCGAGACCACTGGCGAGGCCGACCTGGCCGACCTGCTTCCGACGGGGTCCATTGAGCCCCAGGTTGCCGAGGCCGATCCCCTCGACCTGTCTGTTCCCGCCGGGCTCCTCTCATCCCAGACCGACCTGTCGGTCGACGAGGCGCCCGAGTCGGTGGCCGACCAGCCCGCGGTCGACGAGGCGCCCGAGTCGGTGGCCGACCAGCCGGTGGTCGACGAGGCTGAACTGTTTGACCAGGACGCCAAGCCCGCAGCTCGACCGGAGAGCCCCTACGATCGGCCCGGCCGCTGGTTCGTCGTCCACACCCAATCGGGCTACGAAAACAAGGTCAGCAAAAACCTGGTGGCCCGTACCACCTCGATGAACCTGGAGGAGCGGATTCTCGAGGTCGTGATCCCCATGGAAGACGTGGTCGAGTTCCGCAGCGGTAAGAAGGTGAACGTTTCCAAGAAGATGTTCCCCGGCTACCTACTGGTTCGATGCCACCTCGACGACGTTTCCTGGTCGGCCATCCGGGATACGCCCGGGATCGTTAACTTCGTGGGTGCTGGAGGCAAGCCGTTGCCTCTAAGCCGGCGCGAAGTGGAGAACTTCCTAGAGGTACCCGACGAGAGCGCTCATGAACAGACAAAGAAATCCCGGGCCCGGTTCGGGTTCGACGTCGGTGAAACGGTCCGGGTCAAGGAGGGTCCGTTCGCCGACTTCTCCGGTGCGATTATCGAGATCAACGAGGATCAGCTCAAGGTCAAGGTACTGGTCAACATCTTTGGTCGGGAGACCCCGGTGGAGCTGGAGTTCTCTCAGATCGCTCAACTCTGACCACCGATCCGGGTTGTCATCGTGCCGACCGGCCAGCAGACTTGGCCCCTGGCCTTCGGCCCCCGACCAGCCCCTAGACCAGCAGTAAACGCACCTCGGAGAGAACGACCATGGCTAAGAAGAAGGTTGCCGCACTGGTAAAGATCCAGATTCCGGCTGGCCAGGCCTCCCCCGCTCCGCCGGTGGGTACGGCACTGGGCCCCCATGGTGTGGCGATCATGGACTTCTGCAAGGAGTACAACACCAAAACCGAGGACAAGCGGGGACAGATCATCCCGGTCGAGATCACCATCTACGAGGACCGCTCGTTTACGTTCATCACCAAAACGCCGCCGACCTCGTTCCTGGTCCGGCAGGCCGCTGGCCTGGAGAAGGGTTCCGGCGAGACCGGACGCGAGCAGGCCGGTTCGATCTCCTGGGCCCAGGTAGCCGAGATCGCCGCGATCAAGATGCCTGACCTCAATGCCATCGACCTAGAGGGTGCCAAGCAGCAGGTTGCGGGTACGGCCCGCAGCATGGGCGTCGCCGTGGACTGAGGGTCTGCCGGTTCTACTGACAATCGAAGGTCGCCGTTCGAAGACGGTTCCAGGCCGGGGAGGACCTCGCCCCGACGGAGATAAGGGCCGAACCGAGGTAGCCAGGAGGAAGTGGCGACATGACCAGGAAGGGCAAGCGTTACCGGGAGGC
>JAKUSA010000110.1 GCA_022449565.1 Acidimicrobiales bacterium
ATGCCCTTCGTATCGGTCCTCGACGGCGACCGGTCGATCCGGGGTCGGCCCATGGACCGGGTCATCGAGCCTCTCCGGGCCATGGGAGCCACGGTGGACGGTTCCGAGGGTGGAGAGGGTGCACCGCTGACCATCCGAGGTGGCTGCCTCCACGGCATCGAGTATCGGCCCCCGATGGCCAGTGCCCAGGTGAAGGGCTGCGTACTCTTCGCCGGCCTGTCGGCCGATGGGCCGACAACCGTCGTCGAACCGGCGCCGACCCGGGCCCACACCGAGGAGTTGATGGCGGCCACCGGTATAGACGTGGAGGCGACCGCCGGCCGGGTCACCGTCCATCCGGGGCGCCCCGACCCGTTCGACCACCGGGTAGCCGGCGACCCATCCCAGGCCGCGTTCTGGGCGGTCGGCGCGGCAATCCTCCCCGGCTCCGAGGTGGTGGTCGAGGGTGTCTATGCCGGTCCGGCCCGCACCGGGTTCGTGGACGTCCTGGCCCGCATGGGGGCCAGGATCGACCACGACCCGGCGACCGGCGACCTGACCGTCCGCTCGGCCGACCTGGTGGGCACGGTGGTCGAGCCCTCGGAGGTGCCCGGACTGGTCGACGAGGTACCCGTGCTGGCCGTCGCCGCGGCGTACGCCGAGGGGCAGACTCGGTTCCTCGGCGTCGCCGAACTACGCGTCAAAGAGACCGACCGGCTGTCCACCGTGTGCTCCGAACTGGGGGCGATGGGTGTGACGGTGTGGGTCGACGGCGACGACCTGGTCGTCGAGGGGGGCCGACCACGTGGCGGGGATGTCGACTCACACGGTGACCACCGGATCGCCATGGCCTGTGCGGTGGCTGCCTTGGCCGCCGACGGTCCGACCACGGTGGCCGGCTGGGAGGCGGTGTCGACCAGCTACCCCGGGTTCGGGACCGATCTGGTGGGCCTACGGTCATGATGGGAGGGCGGCCGTGTCGGTGATCGCCATCGACGGCCCGGCCGGCTCGGGTAAGACGACGGTGGCCCGCGCATTGGCCGACCGATTGGGTCTGGAGTACCTCGACACCGGGGCCATGTACCGGGCCGTGGCATTCGCGGTACTGCGCCGGGGCGTGGACCCTGACGAGTCCGAGCAGGTCGCGAGGGTGGCCGCCTCGATGGAGTTGACACTGGACGGGGGCTACTGCCTAGTTGACGGGGTCGACGCCACCGTCGATATCCGGGGATCGGAGGTCACCCGGGTGGTCAGCATCGTGTCCGCCATTCCCGGGGTACGGACCGAGATGGTGTACCGGCAGCGGGCCTGGGTGGCTGCCCGTGGTGGAGGCGTCATCGAGGGGCGGGACATCGGGTCGGTGGTGTTCCCCGACGCCGACGCCAAGGTGTACCTGACGGCCTCGGCCGACGTCCGGGCCCGGCGCCGTTCCGACCAGGACGACGCTGGCGACGTGGAGGCCGTGGCCGCCGACATCCGACGGCGCGACGAGGCCGATAGTGACCGGAGGGCCAGTCCGCTGGTCCGGGCCGATGGTGCGGTCGAGATCGACACCACCACCCTGGGGGTCGACGAGACGGTCGACCGGATCCTGGGACTGCTGGGGTGAGCACCGTCCTGGGCGGTCCGATGGGCCTTGGCAGTCGGGCCTTCTACCGGACCATGTGGACGCTGTCCTACCTGGCGGCCAAGGTCCTGTTCCGGCTGCGGATCGTCCACAAGGAACGTGTGCCCGCCGACCGTCCCTTCGTCCTGGCGCCCATCCACCGCTCGTACCTCGACACGCCAGTTGGTGGAATGGTGACCACCCGGCAACTCCGCTTCCTGAGCAAGGAATCGATCTGGAACAGTCGCCTTGGTGGCCGGCTGGTGACCCTGCTGGGTGGATTCCCGGTGGAGCGGGGGAGCGCCGACCGGGCCGCGCTGCGAGCCTGCGAGGAGGTGCTCCACCGTGGTGAGTCCATGGTGATGTTTCCCGAGGGGACGCGCCAGTACGGGCCCGTGGTGGAGGCGGCCAAGATGCACGCCGGGCCGGCCTTCGTCGCCGCTCGGGCCGGGGTGCCTATCGTGCCGATGGGCATCGCGGGCACCGATCGGGCGATGCCCCATGGCGCTCGGTGGATCCGTCCGGTCAAGGTGGTGATCGTGGTCGGCGAGCCGATCGTCCCACCGGTGGTCGACGGCCGGGTGCCCCGCCGGTTGGTCGACGAGTTGACCGAGGAGTTGCGCCGGGCCATCCAGGCGGCGTTCGACGAGGCGCAGGACCTGGTCGGCCGGCCTGCCCTTCCGGTGCCCGGGTAGGAGCCACCTCCACCGTCGGTCGGCTAGGTGGCCGACGAGAGGTAGTCCAGGGCCGCCAGTGCTTCTGAGGCGTCGACCGAGCGGTCGTCGAAACTGCCGGCCGGTGGCGGCCCGGCGAAGCCGAGGCCGGCGAAGGCACGGATCGAGGCAAGCAGATCCCGCAGATTCCGGGGGGGTGGGAAGTACTCGTCCTCGTCGGTATGGCGCACCGTCTCGACGCCGTCGCGGGGAGCCAGCGAGGCGACCACCGCCTCGACGACCTCATCGGGAGCGGACGCCCCTGCGGTCACCCCGACCGTTCCGTGCAGGTCATCGGGCAGTTCGTCGGCCCGGTTGATCCACTCCACCCGGGGGCACCCGGCCTCCTCGGCCAGGCGCACCAGGGCCCCGGTGTTGGAACTGTTGCGCGAACCGATGACCACCACGGCGTCACACCGATCGACCAGGTCGAGGAGTGCGGCTTGCCGGTTAGTGGTCGCGAAACACAGGTCACCCCGTTCGGGTGACCACAGGTGGGGCCACCGGTCGGCTGCCGCGTCAACCACCCCGGCCCAGTCGCGGTGGCTGAGCGTTGTCTGGGCCAGCAGCGCCACCCGGTCACCGAGGTCTCCGAGAGCCTCGACGTCGTCAGCCCGTTCCACCCGGTGGACAACCTCGGGGGCCACCGCCATGGTCCCCTCGGCCTCCTCGTGCCCCGCGTGGCCGACGTAGACGATCTGGTAGCCCTTCTCGGAGCGAGTCCGCACTTCGTGGTGGACCTTGGTGACCAACGGGCACACCGCGTCGACCCGGTAGCCGGCCAGTTCGCCGGCCCGTCGAACCACCTCGGGCGCTGAGCCGTGAGCGGAGAGCATCAGCGGTGCCCCTTCGGGCACCTCGTCGAGGTCATCCACGAAGACCACCCCGAGGGTCTCGAACCGCTCGACGACCACCCTGTTGTGGACGATCTCGTGGTAGCAGTAGACGGGCTCGTCGAAGGCCCGGACCATCCAGGTGAGCGCCTTGATGGCCATTTCGACACCGGCGCAGAACCCCCGAGGGTCGGCCAGCAGAACCCGGTCGACGTACATCGCGGCCACCCTACCGGCCCCCCTCCAAGGCGTCGGTAGCCTGATGGGATGTCGACCCCCGTGGTCGTCGCCGTGGCTCCCGGGTCGCCCGCCGAGGCGGCCGGCGTAGTCCCCGGCGACCGGATCCTCGCTATCAACGGCTGCGCCCCCCGTGACGTCATCGAGTACCAGCTGCTCGTCGACGAACCATCGGTGTGCCTCGACCTGGATTCGGGCGGCCTGTCCCGGGAGGTCATCGTGGACCGGCCGCCTGGCCTTCCCCTCGGCCTGGAAGTGGACGGCGCCCTGTTCGACCGGGTGAGGACATGCGACAACCACTGCGAGTTCTGCTTCATCTACCAGCTGCCCCCCGGCCTCCGTCGCAGCCTCTACGTCAAGGACGACGACTATCGCCTGTCGTTCCTCTACGGGAACTTCACCACCTTGACCCGGTTCACCGAAGCCGACCTGGAGCGGGTGATCACCGAGGGACTGAGCCCCCTGTATGTGAGTATCCATGCCACCGACCCGGGCAAGCGGGCCGAGATGCTCCGCAACCGGCGTGGGGCGACCAGCCTCCGCTGGTTGCGGGCCCTGCTGGACCACGGGATCGTCGTCCACGGCCAGGTGGTGGTGTGCCCGGAGGTCAACGACGGACCGTGGCTGGAGGACACCCTGGCCGGGGTGGCCGACCGGTACCCCGACCTGGCCAGCGTGTGCGTCGTACCCCTCGGGGTGAGCCGATACACCGGCGAAGCGCGGATGCGGCCCCACACCGTCGCCGAGGCGGGGGCGGTCCTCGACTGTGTCGAGGCCTGGCAGGAGCGGTTCTTGGGGGTGGTCGGCCGGCGGCTGGTACATGCCGCCGACGAGTACTACCTGCAGGCCGGACGAGGCTTCCCGGCCGCCGAGGTCTACGAGGGGTTCGAGATGTGCGAGGACGGGGTGGGCATGGCCCGGGCCTTCGAAGGGGAGTTCCAGGGTGCCGACCGGGAACGGAGTCGCACCTCGGGGTTCTTCGCCTCCGTGGAGGGTGCGCCGGCGCTGGGTTTCCGCGCGCCGCGCACCGACGGGGGTACGCCGGTGACGGTGGGTGCCCACCCCGATGCGCCAGTGGCCGTCCTCACCGGGGAACTGGGCGGCCTGGTGCTGGCCCCGCTGCTGGCCGGGCTGGGCCGCGATGACCTTCGGGTGGTCCCCGTCGAGAACCGGTTCTTCGGCGGCAACGTGGCGGTGACCGGGTTGTTGGTCGGCGAGGACCTGGGCCGGGTGCTGGCCGACCAGCCGACCGGACACCGGTATCTGCTGCCCGACGTGTGCCTCAGCAACGGACGGTTCCTGGACGGCACCCTCCCGGAGGACCTGCCCCGTCTGGTGGAGGTGGTGGCCACCGACGGTGGAGCGCTGCGCGCCGCCCTGATCGAGACGGGGGTGGATCGATGACGCCGGTGGTGGCCATCGTGGGGCGTCCGAACGTCGGCAAATCCACGCTAATGAACCGGATCCTCGGCCGCCGGGAGGCGATCGTGGAGGAGCGGCCGGGCGTGACCCGGGACCGCAAGGAGGTCGAGGCGTCCTGGCAGGGTCGGGACTTCACACTGGTCGACACC
>JAKUSA010000111.1 GCA_022449565.1 Acidimicrobiales bacterium
GCCTTCGGCGACCGGGTCGATACCCCGATCGCCCCGGTCAACACCCCCGAGACCGTGGCCGACGACCCCCAGTTCCACCACCGCATGCCCTTCCACACGATCGACGACCTGGGAGCCGAACAACTGCCCCTGCCCGTCCACATCGACGGGGACCTACCACCAGCTCCCACGATGGCTCCCCGAGTGGGGGAGCACACCGACGAGGTGCTGACCGAACTGGGCCTCGACGCCGATCGGATCGCCGCCCTGCGGGCCGCCGGGGTGGTGGGCGCCGCCGACCCGGGAGGGTCGTCGTGACCCGACTCAGTCGGCTCAGCCGCTCAGTAGAAGGCCACGTAGTGCTCATCACCGGCGCCGGGTCAGGCATCGGTCGAGCCACCGCCCACCTGTTCGCCGACGAGGGCGCCCGGGTGGCCGTCACCGACCTGGTCGACGGTCGGGTCGACGCGGTAGTCGACGAGATCACCGGGGCCGGAGGGGCAGCCCGAGGTTGGGTGCTCGACGTCACCGATGCTGAAGCCGTCGAACGCGTGGTGACCGAGGTGGCGGCCTGGGGCGCCGAGGGAGGCCGGGGGATCGACGTGCTGGTCAACAACGCCGGAGCGGCAATCGGCACCCCGATCGACGCTGAGGAAGCCGAGGAGGCGTGGTACCACGGCCTGGACCTGCTGTTGACCGCCCAGATGCGACTAATCAGAGCCGCCATTGACCACCTACGGGCCTCGCCGGCCGGCCGGATCATCAACGTGTCGTCCACCGAGGGGGTCGGCGGCTCGGCGGGCATGGCCGTCTACACCGCAGCAAAACACGGGGTGGTGGGACTGACCCGCTCCTTGGCCGTGGAGTTCGGAGAGACCGGCATCACGGTCAACGCGGTGGGGCCGGGGCCGATCCGCACCGGAATAACCGAGGCCATCCCGGAGGACATGAAACAGAAGTTCGCCCGCCGCCGTGTACCGGTCCGCCGCTACGCCGAACCGGAGGAGGTGGCACACGGCATCCTCCACCTGGCCCTGCCGGCCTCGGGCTACATCACCGGGCACGTGCTGATGGTCGACGGCGGGATGACCATCAAGAACAACTGAGCAAACCACGGGTAGAGACCGGGTCAGGCCGGGACCGGCGCCTCTCCCCGGATGATCACCCGGTGGCCGACCCGCTTGTCGTCCCCATAGTCCAGGACCCGGCGGTGCATGGTCGACCGGTTATCCCAGGCGGCCACGTCACCAGGACTCCACCGCCACCGCACCTCGTACTCCGGCTGCTCCATCAGGTCGAAGAACATGGACAGCACCCGCCGGCCGTTTCGCACGTCGTAGCCCTCCAAGTCCCTGGTCCACCCCCGATTCACGTAGAGAACTTCCCGCCCGGTCTCGGGGTGTCGGGCCACCACCGGATGGATGGCCCGTCCTGTGGTGGGAGGCTGGCCATGGACGGCCCGAAGGCTCCGAGCCAGGTCCTTCAGCTCGTCGGAGAGCCCGTCGAAGGCCGCCGCGGTGGACGACCACAGCGTGTCACCGCCCACCGGGGGGACCGTCCGTAGGCACAGCAGCGACCCGGCCGGGGGTTCGGGCCGGAACGTGGCGTCGGTGTGCCAGAAGTCTGCCCGGCCGTCACCTTGGAAGACACTGATCTCGGCGTGGCCACCGGCATGGTCGTAGGTGCGGGAGTCGTCGTCGCTATCGCCGTGGACCTCGGGGGTGCCCAGCGCCTGGGCCAGAGCCAGGTGCTCTTCGGGGGTCGGGTCCAGCCCCGGGAACAGCACCACCTGGTGTTCCAGCCAGGCCGTTCGGACCTGGTCGGCGTCGACCACATTGTCACCGTCAAACCGGACACCTTCCACGGTTGCCCCGAGGGCTCGTCCGATTCGGGTGACGGTGATCCCCATGTCGGACGGTTCAGCCCTGGTAGAGGGTAAGGGCGTCGTAGAGCACCGACGGTACGTCGCTTCCCTCGACATGGATGGCGATCTGGGTGGCTACCAGGGTGCCGTGCTTGTGTTCCCGGGCCTCGGTGATCCGACTCCGGGCGTGCACCGTCGACCCGGCGGGCACCGGGGCCAGGAACCGGAGGCGGTCGCCGCCGTAGTTCACCGCGTTGGTGAAGCCGGTGATCCGCATGCCGTCCTCGTCGAGCATCGCCGAGAGCATCGGCACCAGGCTCAGGGTGAAGAATCCGTGGGCAATCGGTCCACCGAACGGCCCGGCGTTGGCTCGCTCGACGTCCACGTGGATCCACTGGTGGTCGCCCGTCAGGTCGGCGAAGCCGTTGATCCTTTCCTGGGTCATCTGGTAGTCGGGACCCCACGGGCCCCATTCCTCACCGGCCGCCGCGTTCAGGCCGTCGATGTCATTGAAACTGATCTCCTGCATCCTCGGTTCCTCCCCCCCGATCGTCCGGGCTGGCCACGGTGACCATCGGGCGCGTGGCCCGCCACGGTAGACGGCCCAGTGCCCAACTATCGTCCCGGGCCGACCGGCGTGGGTCGTCGGAATGGGACCGGAGGAGCCGAGTTGGACCAGTACTACCGGGCGGCGTGGGACTCGTTGACCGCACCGGGCGCCCCATTTGCCTGGTCGGTGGTCGAGGTGGACGGGGTACCAACCCGGGTCTACGACGCGGCCCCGCCCAACCTGATTCCCATCTGGCAGATGTCGGCCGGTCACGGGGAGCGCGACTACCTCGTCTACCAGGAGGAGCGGATCTCCTATGCCGAGGCGCACGCCCAGGTGGCCGCCCTGTCGGCTTACCTGGTCGCGGAGGGGGTCGGATACGGCGACCGGGTGGCGCTAGCCATGCGCAACTACCCCGAATGGGTGATGGCCTACTGGGCCACGGCCTCCCTGGGAGCCGCGGTGGTCGGCATGAACGCCTGGTGGACCGGACCGGAGATGGAGTATGTGCTCGACGACTGCGGAGCCGAGGTCCTGGTCTGCGACGGGGAACGGCTTGAGCGTGTTCTCCCGGTACTCGACAGGATCCGGGCCGAACGGTCTCTCCATGTGATCACGGCGCGTGCCGGAACCGAGCTACCCGGGGATGCCGTCGGTTGGGAGGATGCCCTGATCGTCGGCCGCGCCCTAGAGGCTCCGCAGCCCGTTGAGATCGACCCGGACGACGACGTGTGCGTCTTCTACACCTCGGGAACCACCGGACGGCCCAAGGGAGCGTTACTCACTCACCGGGGGGCCGTCTCCAACCTGTTGAACCTGGCTTTCTGGCAGACCATGGCCCTCGACGCCCAGCAGCGGGCCGTCGACGCCGGAGAGCCGCCCCCGGGCTCCGACAAGAAAACCGGCGAGAGCGAGGTGGGCTCGTTACTGGCCGTGCCCCTGTTCCACGTCACCGGGTGCAACTGCTGCGTCCACCCGCTGACCGCCGCCGGCGGCAAGCTCATCCTCATGCACAAGTGGAATGCTGAGGAGGCGTTGGAGTTGATCGAACGGGAGCGTCCCTCGACTTTTACCGGGGTGCCCACCATGGTGCGCGAGCTCCTAAATAGCCCGGACTTCGCCCAGCGTGACACCAGCAGCCTCCAGAACCTGGGCGGGGGTGGTGCGCCCGTCCAGCCCGACCTGGTCCACAAGATCGAGGAGCGGGCCGAGGGTCGGCCGGCCACCGGCTACGGCCTCACCGAGGTAAACGGGGTGGTCACCATCAACGCGGGCCACTTTTTCCTGGCCAAGCCGGAATCAGCGGGCTCGCCCTGCCCGATCATGGAGAGCCGGATCGTCGACGAGGACGGTCACGACCTCCCAGTCGGGGAGACGGGCGAACTGTGGGTGAGGGGTGGCAACGTGTTCCGCGGGTACCTGAACCACCCAGAGGCCAACGCGGAGGTGCTCACCGACGGTTGGTTCCACACCGGCGACATCGGCTACTTCGACGACGACGGGTTCCTGTTCCTGGTCGACCGGGCCAAGGACATGGTCCTGCGGGGCGGCGAGAACGTCTATTCGGCGGAGGTGGAGGCGGCCGTCTACGAGCACCCTGCAGTCGCCGAGGCCGCGGTGTTCGCCGTGCCCGACGACCGCCTCGGCGAGGCAGTCGGGGTGGCCGTGGTGCTCCTGGACGGTGACTTCTGTACTGCCGACGAGCTGCGGGACCACACCCGCCAGTTGATCGCCAGTTTCAAGGTCCCCGAATACGTCTGGTTCCTCGACCAACCCCTCCCCCAGAACGCCAACGGCAAATTCCTCAAGCGAGAGCTCCGTGAAAGATTGGTTGGCACTCCGGCAGACTGATCGTCCCGATAGGACGGGAGGGAAAGACAGTGGGAAACGTCTACCTGGAAGGAACTCGGGCGCCAGTCCAAGAGGAAGTGACCGCCACCGATCTTGCGGTGACCGGTGAGATTCCCGAGGAACTAGAAGGGCGCTGGCTGCGGAACGGACCCAACCCGCGGGGAGTCGTCGACCCGGCGACACACCATTGGTTTCTCGGCGACGGCATGATCCACGGAGTGCGGCTGCGGGGTGGTCGAGCCGAGTGGTACCGCAACCGGTGGGTGCGGGGTGCCCGCATGGCGGCCGAACTGGGCGAGGACCCGCCAACGGGCCGTTCGTTCGGCGACCGCGACTTCGGCCCCAACACGGCAGTGGGCGGCTTCGCCGGGAAGACCTGGGCGATGGTCGAGGCCGGCACCACGCCCATGACCCTCACCTACGACCTCGACACCATCGGGTACGACGGCTTCGACGGTACGCTGCCCGGCGGCTTCACCGCCCATCCCAAGTACGACCTTGCGACCGGCGAATTGCACGGCATCTGCTACGCCTATCCGGACCAACTCGACCGGGTGCAGCACGTGGTCGTCGGCAGCGACGGTCGGGTGGCGAAGATGACCGAGGTACCGGTCGGCGGTATGCCGATGATCCACGACATGTCGCTCACAGCCCGGTACGCCCTCGTCTATGACCTGCC
>JAKUSA010000112.1 GCA_022449565.1 Acidimicrobiales bacterium
GTTGACGGTCGAGGTTCGCGAAGCGGAGATGGTCGCCGCAGGCACGTTGCGTGCCGGCTGGGGTGGTGAGTGCCGCCGGTGCCTCGACCCGTTGGTCGGGAGCCTGGACCTGGCCGTTTGGGAGGTGTTCGCTGAGGACGGGGGGAGGGACGCGACCGACCGGGGATCGGGTCATTCGGTCGAAGAGTCCGATGTCTACCCGCTGGGGGTCAAGGACCTGGACCTAGAACCCATGGTGCGCGACACCCTGTTGCTGGCCCTGCCCCTATCGCAGCTCTGCGCTCCCGACTGTCCGGGCCCCGATCCAGCACGCTTCCCCGCCGGAGTGGAGACCGACACGGGTCATGGCGAGGAGGCCTCGACCGGAGATCCCCGATGGTCGGTACTTGACGTTCTCCGGCGGCCCGCCCGGGGCCCGGGCGATGACTGAGGTCCGGTTCGGTTCCAGAGGCTCTCCGGTAGCCTTTCCTGGTTGCCCCGCCGGCCCAGTGCCGCTTCGGGGCGTTGCCCCGCCTTTCGATTATCGCCGAGGAGCCACCGATGGCCACCCCGAAGAAGAAGACCTCCAAAGCGAAGGGCCGTAGTCGTCGGGCCTCGGCATGGACGCTGCGTCGTCCCGCCCGGAGTCTGTGCACCCGCTGCGGCGAGGCGAAGCGTCCCCACCACGTCTGTGGTAATTGCGGATGGTACGCCGAGCGGCAGACCGTCGACGTCGACTGAGCTGAATCGCCGCATGGTGATCACGGTTAGCGTCGACTGAGCAGGGACGAAGCGTGCTTCCCGTTGCCGTCGACGCCATGGGCGGCGACCGGGCCCCGGACGAGATCGTGGCCGGTGCCCGACGCGCCGCCGAGGATCGGGGCCTTCCGGTTGTCCTCGTCGGCCGCCCCGGCGAGTTGGGTGACATTGGCGACCTTGAGGTGATTGCCGCCTCGGAGGTGATCGCCATGGATGCCGATCCGGGCTCCAGCGTCCGCCGGATGAAGGACTCCTCCCTGATCCGAGCGGCCGAGGCCGTGCGGGACGGAGTGGCTTCGGCGATGGTCAGCGCTGGTAACACCGGCGCGGCGATGGCCAGCGCCCTCCTACGGATGGGGCGGATCCGGGGGGTGGCCCGGCCGGCGATCGCCACGCTTCTTCCGGCACCAGGGACCACCCCGACCGTGCTGCTGGACGCTGGCGCCAACTCGGAGTGCAACCCCGAGTGGTTGGTGCAGTTTGGCCGGATGGGCGCCGTGTTCGCGCGTGATCGTCTGGGGGTGGAGGAGCCGCGTATCGCCCTGCTGTCCATCGGGGAGGAACCGGGAAAGGGGAACCCGTTCGTCAAGAAGGCCCATGGTCGGCTCACCGAGGCCCAGTTCGAAGGGGCCCGGTTCATAGGCAATGTGGAGGGTCGTGACCTACTTACCGACGCGGCCGACGTGGTCGTCACCGACGGGTTCACCGGCAACGTGGCGTTGAAGACCCTGGAGGGGGGCCTGAAGACTCTGATGACCTCGCTGCTTACCGCCATGTCGGCCCGGCAGGAGGCCGCTGAGGCGGCCCGGGTGCTCGGGCCTGAACTCGACGGGTTGTACCAGCAGTTCCACCCGGACACCTATGGCGGGGCGATTCTGCTGGGCGTCCAAGGTGTGTGCGTGATCAGCCACGGCTCTTCCAACGCCCTGGCCGTCGAGAACGCCATCGGCCTAGCCGCAGAGATGGTTGGTGCCAACGTGGTCGGCCATCTCACAGGGGCGGTTGGCGACGGGGGATGATCTTCGACCATCCCCGCTATTTCTAAGCTTGTTTCAGGTGCTGCTGGCCAGGATTGGCCGCCCGGTAGGCTTGCCCGATCCGTTCGGCACCGACCTGCGCTGCCGACCCGACCCGTCGAGGAGTCGTCGTGCCCGCAGAAACCCATGTGGAGGGCGCCCCAATCGGGCGTGACGAGGTCCTGGAGTTGATCCGGGACCGCCTCGCCGACATCCTCGAGATTGAACCCGCGGAGATCGCCGAGGGCGCCTCCTTCGCCGACGACCTGGACGCTGACTCCCTAGCCCTAATCGAACTGGTTGAGGCCCTGGAGGAGGAGTTGAGTGAACGTTCTGCCGGTTTCCGGATCGAGGATGACGACCTCGAGGACCTCAGAACGGTCCGCGACGCCGTCGACTATGTCGTCGCGCGCCTCGGTTGAGGCCGGGACTGGCGCGTCCTCCGACCGAGGTGCGTCGACCCGGTCGGCGCTCGAGTCGGCACTCGCCTACCACTTCGTCGACCCTGAGCTGCTGGTCAATGCGCTGTCGCACCGCTCGTGGTGCGCCGAGCACGGTGGGCCGTCGAACGAGCGACTGGAGTTCCTCGGTGACGCGGTGCTCGGCTTCCTGGTCGCCGAATGGACGTACCGGCGGCATCCGGAGCAACCCGAGGGGCACCTGGCGAAGATCCGGGCCAGCGTGGTGAATGCTCGCGCGGTAGCCGACACGGCCCGGATTGTCTCGTTGGGTGACGCCCTCCTTCTCGGGCGCGGCGAGGCAGAAGGGGGCGGCCGCGACAAAGATTCGATCCTTTCCGACGCCCTTGAGGCGGTCCTTGGGGCGGTGTACCTAGACGGTGGGCATGAGGCGGCATCTCAGGTCGTCGGGGACCTCTTCGCCGGAGCCATCGACCGGGCCGCTGCTGCCCCGGGGGTTAGTGACTACAAGACCCGACTGCAGGAACTGACCGTCCACCGGTCTGGGGATGCTCCCCGCTACGCCCTGGTCACCGAGGGGCCCGACCACGACAAGCGGTTCCACGCAACGGTGGAGGTTGCGGGCGAGGTGTTCGGGCCGGCCTCGGGCACTTCCAGGAAGCGCGCCGAGCAGGTGGCGGCCCTGCTGGCCTGCCAGGCCCTTGAGGGCCGAGAGGATGGAGGCCCCAGGTGACCTTGCCACTGGAACTTCCCGAGATCGAGACGATCCGACGCGACCTGGACCGTGAGATCAGTGGTAGGAAGGTCAAAGAAGCCGAGGCGGCATCGATGGCCGTGCTCGGCCGCTACAAGAACCGGAAGTCGTTTACCTCCTTGTTGGCGGGCCTGAAGGTGCGGTCAGTCAGACGTTTGGGCCTGCATCTGCTAGTCGACCTTGACGACGGGAACGTAATGGCGGTCCGCCTCGGGGCGGGCGCCCTGCTACGTCGCCACGCCAACAAGGACGCGGTAGCCCGGGGCACTGAGTTGACGGTCACCTTTACCGTCGGGGGCCAGGTTCGGCTGGTCGACCCCGACGGAACCTCAGAGGTTTGCCTGGTTCCCGGTGGGGACCTGCTCGGCGAGTTCCCTGCGTTGGCGGCCCTCGGCTTGGACCCCGTCGGCGAGCCGGTCTCCTGGACTTCGTTTGCCGGTCAGGTGATACCCAGGGCGGGTGACCTGAAGGCACTCCTGGGTGACGACTCCCTGGTGGTCGGTCTCGGGGACGTTTACATCGACGAGGTGCTGTTCCACGCTGGCCTGCGTCACGACCGACAGAGTGACTCACTGTCCATCCAGGAGGTGCGACGGCTCTACCGGGCCCTGGTGGAGACGGTGCACGAGGCGGTTAAGTACCGGGGGACCTCCCTTGAGGATCGGCCGTTTACCGACGTGTTTGGGGTGCCCGGCGAGTTTGCCCAGCATCTGGCCGTGTACGGGCGGGAGGGCCAGTTGAGCCCCCGAAGTCGGTCCCCCATCCAGCGGACCAAGTACAAGGGACGGTGGACCTACTACTGCGACACCCAGGTCTAACGGGCCGCCACTTTCCGCTCCCCTTCCTCGCGTAGGGTGGCGGCGATGGGGAATGACATCAGTGTGATTCGCCGACGACTGGCGTCGCTCCGGTGTTTCTGAAGCGCCTGTCCCTCAAGGGCTTCAAGTCGTTCGCCGACCCGGTGTCGCTGGACTTTGAGCCCGGCGTGACAGTGGTCGTTGGTCCGAACGGCAGCGGCAAGTCGAATGTGGTGGACGCGGTGGCCTGGGTGCTTGGTGCGCAGGCGCCCAGCTCGGTGCGCTCCCAACGGATGGATGACGTGGTTTTTGCCGGGACGGCCAGTCGGCCGGCGCTTGGTCGGGCTGAGGTGTCGCTCACCTTTGACAACGCTTCCGGTTACCTGCCCATAGAGTTCCCGGAGGTCACGATCACCCGCACCCTTTTCCGAGGCGGGGACAGCGAGTACGCCCTCAATGGTGCACCCTGCCGACTCCTCGACATTCAGGAGTTGATGTCCGACGTGGGCGTCGGGCGCCAGCAGCACCTCATCATTTCACAGGGTCAGATCGACGCGGTCCTCAACGCCCGACCTGAGGACCGCCGGTCGATAATCGAGGACGCAGCCGGGATCCTCAAGTTCCGGAAGCGCAAGGAGAAAGCCGAACGCCGTTTGGGCTCGTCCCGGGCCAATCTTGACCGTCTAGGGGACCTGCAGCGTGAGGTACGCCGCCAACTCCGGCCCTTGGAGCGTCAGGCTGAGGCGGCGCGGCGCCATGGAGACCTTGTTGGGGAGTTGACCGCGCTGCGGCTCTACCGGGCCGGACGGGAGTTGTCCGAGTTGCGGACCCGGTCAGCTGAGGAGGCCGGCCGGCGGGCCGAGTTGGCCGAGGAGGAATCGCGCCGCGCCGCCGAACTGCAGCGCCTCGAGACGGAAATCTCCAGCGCCGAGTCGGAACTCACTGAGCGGGGCGGCGACGACCTGGGCGACCGCCTGGTCAGGTTCGAGGCCCTCCGAGAGCGTGGACGCGGGCTCCGGGCTGTCCTAGCAGAGCGCCTCAAGGGCATCGATCGGGATCGGATCACCCTGGCGGTCGGGCAACTGGTGGTCAGCCTGGAGGC
>JAKUSA010000113.1 GCA_022449565.1 Acidimicrobiales bacterium
TCGGTTGCTCCGGCCTCTACCGCTCCGAGTTCGGTTGCTCCGGCATCCACTAAGGCTTCAGAGGCGCCTGTTGACGGGGCCGACACCATGAGCATCCCGCCGGGAGACTGGTTAGGTCCCAGGCACCCGCTTACCGGCCTGCCCGCACCGGACGGATCCAGCATGGCCCCGGCGCTTGTGGTCAAGGTTGGCAATAACGATGCCAACTCGCTTCCCCAGGTTGGCCTCGAACAGGCCGACATCGTTTACGAGGCACTCATCGAGGCGGGCCGGACCCGCTTCTTGGCCGTCTTCCACGGCGCCGTCCCCGACCTGGTCGGACCGGTGCGCTCTGCCCGCTCCTCTGACATCGCCCTCATCGGCAATCTGAACCGGCCCTTCTTCGCTTTCTGGGGCAGCAACGAGGGCGTCGGCGCGGAGGTAGCCGACGCGGTAAGCCGGGGCACGTTCGTTCTCCAAACCACCAATGGAGGAGGCCAGGGCTTTTTCACCCGAGACCCCTCCCGGGGTGCTCCGCCCTACGACGGGATCCTCGAGGCGGCCGACCTGATGGCCCTGGCCACCGGTACGGCGCCCGAGGCGGTGTTTGTCTACGGTGACCAGGCTGGCTCACCGGTCCCGTCGCTCGGGGATCGGAGGGCCACTGGAGCCCGCCGGAACGATTACCTGTGGGACTCCGGCGCCTCGCGGTGGTTGCGCTACCAGGACGGCCGCCCGCTGGTCGACGCCACCGGGGCGCAACTCGCCGCCGACAACGTGCTGGTCCTCTACGTCGGCTACGACCGTTCCATCGCCGATCCGACCTCCCCTCAGGCGCTCAGCACCGGCGACGGCGACGGGTGGCTGTTTCGCGACGGCACCGTCACCGGGGTCACCTGGAATCGTCCGTTCGTGGCCGACCCTTGGGCCTTAGCCGACGACGACACCGGGGTCCTGGTTCGGCTTGACCACGGCGCCACCTGGGTAGCCCTTGCCCAACTGGGCGAGGCGTCGATCCTCTCCCCGGCCGACGCCGCCGGCCTCCTGGACTGAGGCCCGTGATCAGCGTCACGGCCCGGCTCCCTGACCGGCATTGGGGCGGGGATTCCCGACCGGCCTGGTCCTAGACTGCGGCCATGACCGACGTTTCCCGAACTACCGGAACCCGGCTGGTCAAGCGCGGTCTGGCCGAGATGCTCAAGGGCGGGGTGATCATGGACGTGGTCACCCCCGACCAGGCTCGGATCGCCGAGGACGCCGGGGCGGTGGCCGTCATGGCCCTGGAACGGGTACCGGCCGACATCCGCCGCGACGGTGGAGTGGCCCGGATGTCGGAGCCGGACATGATTGAGGGCATCAAAGCCGCCGTGACCATCCCGGTGATGGCCAAGGTGCGCATCGGCCACTTTGCCGAGGCCCAGATCCTCCAGTCGATTGGCGTCGACTACATCGACGAGAGCGAGGTACTCACTCCCGCCGACGAGGCCCATCACGTCGACAAGTGGGCCTTCGAGGTTCCGTTCGTGTGCGGCGCCACGAACCTGGGGGAGGCCCTACGACGGATCGCCGAAGGGGCCTGCTTGATCCGCTCCAAGGGCGAGGCCGGCACCGGGAATGTCATCGAGGCGGTGCGGCACCTCCGGTCCATCCTCGGCGACATTGCGAAGGTCACCAGGGCCGACTCGGCCGAGCTCTTCGACTGGGCCAAGCGCCTCCAGGCACCCCTGCCGCTCGTGCAGGAAATCGCCGAGACCGGGGAGTTGCCGGTCCCCCTGTTCTGCGCGGGTGGCCTGGCCACCCCGGCTGACGCCTCGTTGGTTATGCAGTTAGGCGCCCAGGCGGTCTTCGTCGGCTCGGGGATTTTCAAGAGCGAGGACCCGGCTCCGCGGGCCCGGGCCATTGTGGAGGCCACTACTAACTACCGCGACCCGGCCATCGTGGCCAAGGTCAGCCGTGGGCTGGGAACCCCGATGGTCGGCCTTGAGATGGATGACCTGGAGACCCGCCTGGCCGACCGGGGCTGGTAGGTCAGGCCGGAACGACGTGAAGGTTGGCGTCCTGGCCCTGCAGGGGGCGTTCGCCCGCCATGGAGCGGTCCTCACCCGGCTGGGGGCCACCGCGGTCGAGGTCCGCACCCCCGAGGCGCTGGCCGGCGTCGACGCCCTCGTCATTCCGGGCGGTGAGTCCACGACCACCTCCATGTTGCTCGAATGGTCGGGGTTGGCCGACCCCATCGGGGAGCGCCTGGCCGATGGTCTGCCGGTACTGGGCACCTGTGCCGGCATGATCCTGTTGTCCACCCGGATCCTCGACGGCCGCCAGGATCAAGTGGCCCTGGGAGCCGTTGACCTCGACGTCCGTCGCAACGGCTACGGCCGCCAGATCGACTCCTTCGAGGCCGACCTGGCCGTCGCGGGCCTGGACCGGCCCTTTCACGGAGTGTTCATCCGGGCACCGGTTGTTGAACGGGTCGGCGAGGGCGTCGAGGTGCTGGCCACCATCGACGGGCAACCGGTGCTATGCCGCCAGGGGCCCACCCTCGTGGCTGCCTTCCATCCCGAACTGGCCGAGGACGACCGCATCCACCGGGAATTCCTGAACCGGGCCTTCACCGGGGCCTAAGGGTTGGGGACAGGCGTAGGCGAGAGGGGACCCAATGTCCGGCCACTCCAAGTGGGCGACCATCAAGCACAAGAAGGGTGCGGCCGACAAGAAGCGGGGCAAGCTCTTCGCGAAGCTCATCAAACAGGTCGAGGCGGCTGCCCGCCAGGGCGGTGGGGATCTCGACGCCAATCCGACGCTGCGAACCATGTATCAAAAGGCCCGCGACGCCTCGGTCCCGTCGGACACCATTGAGCGGGCCATCAAGCGGGGCACCGGTGAACTGGAGGGGATCGCCTACGAGGCGGTCACCTACGAGGGTTACGCTCCTCACGGCGTCGCTCTCTATGTGGAGACGCTCACCGACAACCGGAACCGCACCGGGGCGGAGATACGAGCTCTCCTCACCAAGAACGGTGGTTCGCTGGCCGAGCCCGGCTCGGTGGCCTGGCAGTTCGAACGCGCGGGAGTGATCATGCTCCCTGGGCAGGTCGCCGAAGACGCCATCATGGAGGTCGCCCTCGATACCGGTGCCGATGACCTGGTCGACGAGGGCGGCACCTGGCGACTTACCTGCGAAGCCTCCCGCCTCCCATCGGTTCGAGCCGCCCTCGAAGCCGCCGAGGTACCCTTTGAGACGGCCGACGTGACCATGTTGGCCACCTCCAGCGTGGCCGTCGAGGGTCCCACCGAAGCTCGAGCCGTCCTCCGTCTCATCGACCTCATCGACGACCAGGAGGACGTCCAGGACGTCTACTCCAACTTCGACATCCCCGACGAGGTTCTCGAAAGCCTCGGAGCAGTCTGAGCGAATCCTTCGCCGGGGGTGTCCACAACACAGATGGCCTGACCGCTAGAGTCGTACATATGTTCGTATTAGGGATTGACCCCGGCCTTTCCCGCTGCGGCTATGGCCTGGTCCGCCGCGACGGTCGGCACCTGCGAGCTGAGGCGGCCGGGGTGATTCATACTGAAGCGACCTCGCCGCTCGCCGACCGTCTGGCCGAACTCCAGACCGAGGTGCGCTCGCTGATCGCCGAACACCGGCCCGACGAGATGGCCGTCGAACGGGTCTTGTTCCAAGTCAACGCTCGGACAGCCATGCAAACTAGTCACGCGGCGGGCGTCGTTATGGCTGAGGGGGCGGCCACCGGCTGCCCGGTGACCCTCTACTCACCCAACGAGGTCAAATCGGCGGTGGCCGGATGGGGCGGAGCCGACAAGGCTCAGGTGGAACGCATGGTCCAGACGCTGCTCGGAATCGACGACCCACTGCGCCCGGTTGACGCCGCTGACGCCATCGCTGTCGCCCTCTGCCACCTGGCCGTGCTCCCGGGCCGCCGACCGGTGGCCGCCGTCCGATGATCGGGTCGCTGCGGGGGCAGCTCCTCGAACGCTTTGAGGAGGCCGACCGGGGCGAGGTCCTGGTCGAGGCGGCCGGTGTCGGCTACCGGGTGACGGTGACCCCGACCACCGCGGTGCGGCTCGGGGACGTAGGCGGCCAAGTGTTCCTTTACGTCCACCACCTGATCCGGGAGGCCGATCAGGCCCTCTACGGGTTCCTGGAGCGCAGTGAACGGGCCTGTTTCGAGGCTCTCCTCTCCGCACATGGTGTAGGCCCTGCTCTGGCCCTTTCGGTGCTCGGCGTGCACGGGCCCCTTGAGTTGGCCCGGGTGGTCGCTGACGAGGATGTAGCCGCTCTGTGCCTGGTTCCCGGGGTCGGCAAGAAGACCGCCACCCGGTTGCTCATCGAACTCAAAAGCGCCCTCGACATGCCCGTCGACGGGGTTCCCTCCGGGGCCGAGACCCCCGGCGGGGCACGCTCGGCCCTCGTCGAGGTTCAGGAGGCGCTTGGTGGCCTTGGCTACACCCTTGAGGAGGTCAGGTCGGTGCTTGGTGACCTGGCCGGTGACGATACAGCCGTGTTGCTGCGCGAAGCCCTGCAGCGGCTGGCCCGGGCGTAGGGGATGGCAGGCGTGCGCGAGGAACTCCTCTCTCCGGATCGGGAACCCGTCGAGATGGAACTCGAGGTGGGCCTTCGCCCCCGCCGCCTCGACGAGTGCGTCGGTCAGGCCGAGCTCAAGGGCCACCTCCGGGTGGTGCTCGCTGCGGCCCGTGAGC
>JAKUSA010000114.1 GCA_022449565.1 Acidimicrobiales bacterium
CCGCATGGCCCGCCCGGCGCATCCGCTCCACCACGTCGGCGGTACGGACCGCAGAGGCCCGCGGAGGTCCCGGGTCGCCGGTCGCCGCGTAGGGGGGTCGTCCGATACCTGGTGGCACGCTGCGCATGGGACTAACCAAACCGGGTCGGACCGGGGGCTCGGAAGGCGGAACGGGCGACTGGAATCGACGCTTCCGTTTGGCCACCCTCGGAGGCTAGCGGCGGCGGGTCAAAGGATGAACCGGCTAACGCTGTCCACCACGCAGGCCGGTCGCTCCTGGCCCTCGATCTCCACCGTGACCCGGACCACGGCCTGGTAGCCACCAGACACCTCGTTTACTTCGACAAGTTCTGCCCCGGCCCGGAGCCTGGACCCCTCGGGGACCGGTGCCGGGAACCGCACCCGGTTGGTGCCGTAATTGATCCCCATGGAGATGCCCCTGACCTCCAGCACCTGGGGTAACAGCATGTTGGTGAGCGCCAGTGTCAGGTAGCCGTGGACGATCGTGGCACCGAATGGCCCGTCGGCGGCCCGCTCGGGGTCGGTGTGGATCCACTGATGATCTCCGGTGGCCTCGGCGAACAGGGCGATCCGAGCCTGGTCGACGGCCACCCAGTCGCTGTAACCGAGGTGCGTACCGACGGCACCCGACAGGTCGTGAGGGCTCTCGAACACGGTCGCCATCGCTGCTCCCTCCCTTAGCGGCCCACCGGACCGGGCCGGAGTACCGACACTACGCTGCGGCTCGTCGGCCGCCCCCGCCGATCAACCACCGACCAGGGAGACCTCATGGCCGTCAACTCAGGCACCAGGGCCGTGGTGGCCGCCCTGCTGGCCAACACAGGTATCGCCGTGGCGAAGTTCGTCGGGTTCGCGGTGACCCGTTCGTCAGCCATGTTGGCCGAGAGCGTCCACTCGGTTGCCGACGCCGCCAACCAGTTGCTCCTCCTGTTGGGAGCCCGTCGGGCCCGACGCCCGCCGACCGACGACCACCCGTTCGGCCACGGGCGGGAGCGGTACTTCTGGTCGTTCATCGTGGCCCTGGTGCTGTTCTCCATGGGCGCGGCCTTCGCCGTCTACCAGGGCATTGAGAAACTGCGGCACCCGCACATGGTGGAGAAGGTGGGCTGGGCGGTCGGGATCCTGGTCGTCGGCCTCGTCCTTGAGTCTCTCTCCATCCGGACAGCAATTCTGGAGGCCAACCGGGTGCGGGGCAGCGCCTCGTGGTCGCGATTTGTACTGCGCTCCAAGCAACCCGAACTGCCGGTGGTCCTCCTCGAAGACGCCGGGGCGCTGATCGGCCTGGCGGTCGCCCTAGGCGCCGTGATCACCGTCCACCTAACCGGTGAACCACGGTGGGATGCCATCGGCACCCTGGCTATCGGGGTGCTGCTGGGAACAATCGCCGTGTTTCTGGCCCGGGAGATGCACAGCCTGCTCATCGGCGAGGCTGCCGACGTCGGCGACCGGGCCCGTATCACCGAGGCGATCGGAGACTCACCGGCCGTGGAACGGCTGGTCAGCCTGCGCACCCAGCACCTAGGCCCGGATGAGATCCTGGTCGGGGCAAGGGTGGTCTTCCGCGCCGGGCTGGACACAGCCGGAGTCGCGGCGGCCATCAACGCCGTCGAAGCCCGGGTACACGCCGCGGTTCCCGCAGCCGGCCCAATCTTCGTGGAACCGGCACTGTCAGAAGAGGCAGGATCCACGAGCCGCGACTAGGGCCACCACACCGCCTCAATGGCCGTAACCTGAGATCGTGCCCGCCCAGGCCGCGACGGTACTCCACCTGGCAGTGGAGGGGATGACCTGCGCCGGCTGTGTCAGCACGGTGTCCAATGCCCTCAATGCGGTGGCCGGCGTGTCGGCGGCATCGGTGAACCTGGCCACCGGAGTGGCCACTGTGTCCTTCGGAGGCAGCGAAGCCGACGAGGCAACCCTCCGGATCGCGGTGGAAGCAGCCGGCTACCAAGTACCAGTGGGCGACCGCCCCTGGCAGGCGGTTGGAATCACCCAACGCCTCCGAGTGGCCCTACCGTTGACCGCTGCGGCCCTGGTATTCGGCATGATGCCTGGCATTCCTTCCGAGGTCGCCGACTGGGGGGCGGCTCTGGCCGCTTTTCCCGTCTACGCCTGGGCCGGGGCCGAAATCCACCGTCGGACCCTGGCCAGCCTCCGGCACCGGTCAGCCACCATGGACACGCTCGTGACCCTGGGCACCACCGCCACGATGTGCTGGTCAACCGCCGCCCTGTTTATCGACGGCGCCCGCTCCTACTTCGAAACCGGGGCGGTAATCGTGGCCCTCGTACTGGTCGGTCGACGGTTGGAAGCAGGCGCCCGGCACCGGGCAGGCAGTGCGCTCCGGGCGCTGCTGGACCTGGTTCCAACAACGGTTCGTCTGGCCGACGGGCGGGAAATCCCAGGCGACCAGCTGGCCGTCGGCGACCACTTCGTGGCGCGGCCCGGAGAACGCCTAGCGGCCGACGGAACGGTGGTCGCCGGTTCTGGTGCCATCGACACGTCGATGCTCACCGGGGAAGCCGTCCCACTCGACGTGGCCGTCGGCGACCGGGTCAGCGGAGGCACCCTCAACACGACTGGCGTGCTCACCGTGTCGGCCACCCGAGTCGGAGCTGAAGCCACCCCGGCGAAGCTGGCCCGGTTGGTTGCCGACGCCCAAGCCTCCCGGGCCCCGGTGCAACGCCTCGTCGACCGGGTCGCCGCGATCTTCGTGCCCACCGTGCTAGCTATCGCCGCGGCGACCCTGGTCGGCTGGCTGCTGGCTGGCCAGGCGACAGGAGACGCTGTCTCGGCGACGGTCGCCGTGCTGATCATCGCCTGTCCCTGTGCCCTGGGCCTGGCCACACCAACCGCTCTGCAGGTCGGTACCGGACGTGGAGCGCAACTCGGGATGCTCATCCGATCAGCCCGGGCCATCGAGCAGGCCCGGGATCTCACCATGGTTGCCTTCGACAAGACCGGCACCCTCACCGAGGGGCGCATGACTGTGGTCACCACGACGGCCGTCGAGGGATGGGATCCCGACGAGGTTCTGGCTTTGGCCGCTGCGGTGGAACAGAACTCGGAGCACCCGATCGGACGTGCCGTGGCCGCGTCGGTAGCCCGGCCAGCCGAAGCGACCAACGTGCGGGCCCGACCGGGATTCGGAATCTCCGGCACGGTCGCCGGTCGGGTGGTGGACGTAGGTCGCCCCGACGGCCCCCTCTCCGGGGAGTTTGACGGTCCTCCGGTTGAGGAGGGAACCACCACGGTCGTTGTCTCGGTTGACGACCATCCGGTCGGGGTAGTGGCCCTGGCCGATGTGGTGCGCCCCTGGGCCGCCGAGGCGGTAGCCGCCCTGCGGGGCCTGGGACTCGAAGTGGTGATGCTGACCGGTGACCGGGAGGCTGCTGCCCGCCGGGTCGGTGAGGCAGTGGGTATCGACCGGGTGATGTCTGGCCTGGACCCTGAGGGAAAGCGCCGGGAACTCGCCGACCTGCAGTCCACCTACGGCCGGGTGGCGGTGGTCGGCGACGGCCTCAACGACGCCCCGGTACTTGCCGGTGCCGACCTCGGGATCGCCATCGGAACCGGGACCGACGCAGCGCTGGAGGCGGCTGATATTGCCCTGGTGGGCGATGACCTTCGGGTGGTGGCCGATGCGTTGCATCTGTGCCGGCGGACGGTAACGACCATCCGAACCAACCTGGTCTGGGCGTTCGCCTACAACGTCGCCGCGCTCCCCTTGGCCGTGTCCGGCTCCCTGGGGCCACCGGTGGCTGCCGCGGCCATGGCCGCATCGTCTCTGTTCGTGGTGGGCAACTCGCTTCGGCTCCGGTCGTTCAGCGGCCGGCGAGCCGGTTAGGAACATCCCACCAAGAAGTCCTACGGTCGGACCGACCTTTGGAGACCGCGAGGATCCCTATGCGACTTGATGACGTGGACCTCCTCGACCTCGACAGGTTCGTAGCCCAGGAGCACTACGACATGTTCGCCCTGCTCCGCCGGGAGGACCCGCTCCACTGGCACGAGGAGCCTGACGGGCCTGGCTTCTGGAACGTGGTCCGCTACGACGACCTGGTCGAGGTGAACCGGCAGGCTGAAATTTTCTCCTCCGAAGTGGGGGGCATCTCCATCGCCGAGCCCGCCGCCATCGAAGAAGGGGCCGGGGGCTTTGACCTGCGCGGGGTGCTCATGCTGACCACCGACCCTCCCAAGCACACCCGGTACCGCAAGTTGGTGAACCGAGGGTTCACCCCGCGGATGATCGGACTCCTCGAGAAGTACCTCCGCCACCGGACCACCCTCATCGTCGACGAGGTGATCGAGGACGGCGAATGTGACTTCGTGATCGACGTAGCCGCGGAACTCCCCCTCCAGGCCATCGCCGAGATTATGGGCGTCCCTCAGGAGGACCGACAGAAGCTCTTCGACTGGTCGAACAAGATGATCGGCATCGACGACCCCGAGTACGCCAGTGACGACAACCGGGCTGCGGCCACTGAGTTGTACTCCTACGCCTACTCCCTGGCCGCTCAACGGCGGGAAAACCCCCGCGACGACATCATCACCCGACTTATTAATGCCGAG
>JAKUSA010000115.1 GCA_022449565.1 Acidimicrobiales bacterium
CGACGCGGAGATTCGGTTCGTGGAGGCCGCTGACGGCCGGGGGGAGGGTGTCAGCGGGCTTGAGTTGGTGGCGGCCCAGTCCGGTGACTTCGAGATCTGCGGGGTGCGGATCTCGCTGATCTCGGACCGTGGGTAGGACCGGCGGGTCGGGGAGCTGCCGAAACTGATGGTCGATCAAACCGACGAGGTGGCCGTCGACCTGCCGACCGGACCGGCGTGGGCTGTCCTCCCGGACTTCGAACGGTTCGACCAGGTCGACGACGTGTTCAATCGGGCCTTCTGGGATCCCGAGATCGCCACCGACGCCGCCCGGGAGTTCTTCCGTTCCCACCGCGAGCCGCTCCGGCAGTGGCGCAACGCCTCCGGGTTCGGCCAACGCGACTACGCCATCCGCAACGCCGCGTGGCACGTGGTCGACGTGTTCGCCGAGATGAACGACGCCGACGACCTGCGCGACGGCTTCCTCAGCCCGCTCAGCCAGTTGCGCGACGGACCGGACGAACACTTCGACCTCGGCTCCCCGGCCGAGGCCGCGGCGACCGTGAAGAGGGTGGCCAGCCTGTTCGGTGCTGATCTGGTCGGAATCTGCGCTCATGACGAACGCTGGGTGTACACCCAGCGCTACGCCCGCCATGCCGGTGAGGGCCGGCCGGTTGGACTGCCCGACGGGCTCACCAGCGTGGTGGTGGTCGGCCAGGCCATGGACCACGACCTGGTCGACACCGTGCCTTCCGCGCTATCAAGCGCCGCGGTGGGCCTGGGCTA
Organism: Acidimicrobiales bacterium; assembly: GCA_022449565.1. Taxonomy (GTDB): domain Bacteria; phylum Actinomycetota; class Acidimicrobiia; order Acidimicrobiales; family MedAcidi-G1; genus JAKUSA01. The sequence continues at coordinate 766 of JAKUSA010000115.1, forward strand.
CTCCAAGGACGCACTGGTTCTGTTGGCCACCGCCCAGTGGCTTCGCAACCTCGGCTACCAGGCGGTGCCCAGCCTCAACGACACTGCGCTGGCCATCCCGCTGGCCATCCAGGCCGGGCTCGGCGAGTACGGCCGGCACGGGCTGGTGATAACTCCAGAGTTCGGGCCCCGGGTGCGGTTCGGGAAGATCTTCACCGACGCCCCACTAGACCACGACGCCCCGGTCGAGTTCGGGGTTAGCGCATTCTGTGAAGTGTGCCGCCGCTGCACCGACGCCTGCCCGCCGAAGGCAATCCCCGACGGGGAGCCATCCCCGGTGAAGTTGAACCGTTCGGCGATCGGCGGAGTGCGGAAGTGGTCGGTGGATGGGGAGAAATGCTTCTCCTACTGGACCCAGATCGTCACCGATTGCATGATCTGTATGCGGGTCTGCCCGTACAACAAGGACTTCAGCCGATGGCGCCATCGGGTGGGCCGCCGTCTGGCTGCCACTGGTTTGCGGAGATTGATGCTCAGGTTGAACGACCGACTGGGCTACGGCGAACGGCTCCGGCCTCGGGAGTGGTGGGCTGGAGCCACCCGGCGCCGAACCTGAGGCGCGGCCTCTGCCGGATACGTTGTCGCCATGTCGATCATCAAGATCAACGCCATCACCGTGCCCGACGGCCTCGGAGATGAGGTCGCACGACGTTTCGCCGAGCGGGCGGGAGCGGTTGACGATAAGGAGGGTTTCAGAGGATTTGAGTTGCTGAGGCCGACCGACGACCGTGACACCTGGCTGGTCGTGACCCGGTGGGACACCGAAGAGCACTTCCTGGCCTGGACCAGGTCGCCGGCCTTCGCCGAGGGCCACCGGGCCGCCCTCGAGACCGCTCGGGAACGCCCCGAGCCGCTTCCACTCACCGCGGAACTCTGGTCCTATGAGGTCGAGTTGGCCGCCGACGGCTCCGACAAGTAGCCCGGCCCCGGTACCCGGCGTCGATCTTCAGGAAGCGGCGGTCGATCCGAGAAAGTTCTCGACGGCCTCCGGGGACCTGAGGCGGACGACCTCGGCATGGGCCCACGATCCGTCGGAGGAAGCACGCCCGTACTTCTCGCGGCGCTCGGGGTGGGTGACCCAAGTCCACCGGATGATGTTGAGCTCTGGGTCCCAGTGGTACAGGTTCGTCCACGGTTCCTTGTTCCCGTTCCAGAGTTCTTCTCTGGTGAGCACCCGTCGGATCGTGCGCCAAATCACTCTGGTCATGACGATGCGGCGAGGTAGGTCGAGCCAGACGATCGTGTCGGCCTGCTTCAGTTGCGTGTCGCCAACCATCTTTTCGTAGTTGCCGTCGGTTACCCAGCCGTCTTGGGCTGCAAGGAGGAGGGCTTCCAGGTCGGCGCGTAGTTCATCGGCGGGACGCAGCGTCCAACCCGGTAGTTGAGCCAGGGCGTCCAACTCGATGTGTTCGAGCCCGAGTTGGTCGGCCAATTGCCGAGCGAGAGCTGTCTTACCTGAACCGGAGCATCCGACAACCGCGATCTGGCGCACCTGGGATCATCTAGGAGTCGGACTGCGGTTCACTCATCGTGCATCCACGGGCACCAGCACACGCCCACCAACAGGCCTTCGGGCCCCAATAGTCGGGCGATGACCTGACCCCAGGGCTCGGTGCGGACCTCGTGGATCAGGTCGTACCCGCGGGCCGTGAGTTCCGCAGCCGCCGCCTGGACATCAGGAACTTCGAACTCGATGGTGGCCTGGGGGACCGGTATGTCATCGGGCCATTCGCTAGCCCCGAAACACGACTGCGCGGCGTCGGCCAGCGGCCAGACACCAAGATGTTTTGACCCTTCGAACCCGTCGACGGCGATGTAGTCGCCCTCTACCGTCTTGAGGGGCAGCCCCAGCGCTTCCTGGTAGAAGGTACGACCGGCGATCGGGTCTGGAACGATCGGAGCAAATCCGGCCACGAACAGGATCTCCATAATCCAGTTCCTACCAGACTCCGGTTAGGTTCTCCCGCGGTGAGCGTGATCCCCGACAGCCACCTCGACCTGTTCGACCTTCCGGCCATCTGGCACGTCGCCACTATCGGCCCGGGCGGTGAACCGCACGTCTCACCGGTGTGGGCGGACTTCGACGGCAGCCATGTGCGATTCCCCCATACCACTAGTCGGCAGAAGTGGCGGAACCTCAGCGTCGACGATCGAGTCGCCCTTTCGACGATCGATCCGAACCACCCCGAGCGCTACTTGGAGGTTCGAGGCCGGGTCGTGGCCTGGGAGTCTGACGGCGCCCTCGAGTTCCTCGACCGGATGGCGATGAAGTACCGCGGCGAGGAAGAGTTCCCGCGCGAACACGCGGCACCCCTCGACAGGCGGGTCACCGCGGTAGTCGAACCTGAACACTGCACGACCATGGGTTGAGCCGAGGAACAGTCCCCGGCCACCGTTTACGACGACCCGTGAACAGGCGACCGACAGTTGGGTCAGGATGTAGGGCATGAATGACTTTGGGGAGCATCTAGCCCGCCTGGAAGAACAACGAGATGACGGCCAGATCACCGACGAGGAATACCGTGACTTGAGGGCCCAACTCCTTGAGAATCGCGATCGAGGAAGCCGTCGCCTCATAGTCGGCGTGGTCGCCGTCATCGTGCTGGTGGTAGTTGTGGTCATCGTGGCCGCGGCCTGAGGCGTCACTCTAGGAGTACTCGGCATCGGAGGAGACCTAGTGCTCCACTGGGCTCCGCTTGGGAGGTTGTGTGCTTCACTCAAGGGATGGGTTGTACGGAGCCCCGCGATCATGTGCAGTCGAATCGGACCTGGTGGGACGGCGAGGCGTCTAACTGGGTCGAATCAGGACGACGGAATTGGGCCGATGAGCGTCCCTCCTGGGGTGTCTACGGCGTTCCCGAGTCAGAGGTTGGGCTGCTCAGCGCGTTTGGTGGAGGCGATGCGGTGGAACTGGGCTGTGGAACGGCCTACGTATCGGCGTGGTTGGCCCGTCGGGATGGGCGTCCTGTCGGGATCGACAACTCCGCGGCACAATTGGCTACCGCGTCAGGATTCCAAGACGAGTTCGACCTGCGCTTCCCTTTGGTCCACGGCGACGCCGAACGGTTGCCGTTCGACGACGAGAGTTTCGACTTCGCGATCTCCGAATACGGCGCCGCCATCTGGTGCGACCCCAACCGTTGGCTCCCTGAAGCAGCAAGGGTCCTACGGCCCGGTGGCCGTCTGGTGTTTCTCGGGAACTCCGTCCTCATGATGCTCTGCGTTGCCGATGACGATGTGACCCCGGCGGGTGATCGATTGTTGCGTCCCCAGTTCGGTATGCACCGCTTCGAGTGGCCTGACGATCCGGGCGTTGAGTTCCATATCTCGCACGGCGAACGCATCCGGTTGCTGCGGTCGTGTGGGTTCGAGATCGAGGACCTCGTCGAACTTCAGCCACCCGACGAGACGGTGGAGAACCGGTTCCCGTTCGTGAACCTGGATTGGGCTCAGCGATGGCCTGCCGAGGAGGCGTGGACCGTCCGCAAGAAAGGCTGATCGCCCTAGCCGAAGTCAAACTGGAATGTCCATAGCGTTTCTCCGCCCCACCCGGAAGGCTTAGGACTCTGACTGCTTCCCAGCGGTTCGAGTCGAATTCTGGTTCAGGGTCCCTCTCAACCCAACGGGGTTAGCATCGACTCGTGTCAAGAGGCAGATTCCGGGGGTGATGAAGTGATCGGACCGGGACCTTCCGGCGGTCGAATGCGTATAGCCATCAACGCCTCGGCCGAACTTCTCCACGGTGA
>JAKUSA010000116.1 GCA_022449565.1 Acidimicrobiales bacterium
CGTCTCCGGCGCTCTCCCCCGCGCCGCTCCACCCCGTTCCTCCTCCCGCTGGGCTTGCGCTGGATGGCGTGTCGCGGCATGGGCATGGGCGGCATGGGCATGGGCCCCTGGCGGGGAGACCTATTGGATGAGGCCTCCAAGATTCTCGATGACCTGTTCGAGGACCTGTTTCAGGAGGCTTCCGAGGATCTGGCGGACCTGTTCGAGGAACCGGTCGCCGACCTAGAGGGTCTGTTAGAGGATGCGGCGGAATAACTTGTCGAAGACCAGTTCGACTTGGTGGTCGACGAGATGGCGGACCGTGTCGTCTCCGAGGTGATCGAGCGGTTCGTTGGCGAGGAGGCGGCCCAGGCCTAGTGAAGCGGACACTCGCTGATGGGAGTGTGCGTACTTCACCCGCAGGGCTGTGCCCCGAGCCCGATCAGGGGCCTGTCGGTACGCTGGGCCGGTGACCCGAGTTCGGTTGGCTCTCGTCCAGGTCAACCCGGTAGTCGGGGATCTGGACGGCAACGCGGAACGCATCCGGCGCATCCTCGACAAGGTCGACGGCTGCGACCTGGCCGTGTTCGGCGAAATGGCCCTGACCGGATACCCCTTAGAGGACCTCGTTCTCAAGCCGGGTTTCGTCGCTGATAGCCGGGCCGCCCTGGAAAAGGTGGCCGGAGCGTCGGACGACTGCACGTTGATCGTTGGGTTCGCCGACGGCGACGAAGATGTCGTCTACAACGCGGTGGCGGTCTGCCAGGGCGGGAGGCTCCACGGCGTGTACCGCAAGCGCCACCTCCCCAACCTTGAGGTGTTCGACGAGGTTAGGCACTTCTCACCCGGTGTCGACCCCCTGGTCCTCTACCGGATCGGTGGAGTTCGGGTCGGCCTGGCGATCTGTGAAGACCTGTGGGCCCCCGATGGCCCGGTCAAAGCCCTGGTGGCCGGCGGCGCAGAGTTAGTGGCGGTGGCAAACGGTTCGCCGTTCCACCGCGGCAAGCAGACGGAGCGGGAGTCGGTAGTTGTCGCAAACGCGACCTCATCCGGTCGACCGCTGGCCTACGTCAACCTGGTCGGTGGCCAGGACGAACTGGTCTTCGACGGGGGCTCGATACTGGCCGACCCATCGGGCCGCATCGTGGCCAGAGCGCCCCGCTTCGATGAAGCGGTGGTCATCGTCGACATCGACGTACCCGACGTGCCCGAGGCGGAAACCGACCTACAGGTCGTGGAAGTCTCCGAACCGCGCCCGCGCGACGACCACCGGGTGGCCACCCCGGTGGCCATCTTGGATCCGCTGGCCGAGCTTTATCAGGCGCTGGTCACCGCGACCGGCGACTATGTGCGAAAAAGCGGCTTCACCGACGTGAGCCTGGGCCTGTCCGGGGGGATCGACTCGGCCCTAGTGGCCACAGTCGCTGCCGACGCGCTCGGCGCTAGCCACGTCCATGCAGTGCTAATGCCATCGAGGTACTCAAGTGACCATTCGGTGGTCGACGCCCAGGAGCTCGCGACGAACCTGGGGATTAGTACCCTCACCGTTCCCATCGAGTCGGCGCACACGGCCTTGGGCAGCGAATTGGTTTCGGCGATCGCCGGCACCCTGACCAGAGTGGCTGACGAAAACCTGCAGGCCCGAATCCGCGGGGTGATACTCATGTCGTTAGCCAACACCTTCGACTGGTTGGTGCTGACCACCGGCAACAAGAGCGAGGCCGCGGTCGGGTACTCGACCCTGTACGGCGACACAGTCGGTGCCTACGCACCGATCAAAGACGTGTACAAGACGGTGGTCTACGAACTGGCTCGTTGGCGCAACGAGCGTGACGGTGCCCCGGTGGTACCGGTGAGCATTGTCGAGAAGGCCCCGTCGGCGGAGTTGCGCCCCAACCAGCGAGACGACGACAGTCTCCCTCGCTACGAGGTTCTCGACCCGCTTCTCGAGGCGTACATCGAAGGGGACCGGACCCGGGTTGAACTGGTCAGTGACGGATTCGACGCCGGCTTGGTTGAGGAAGTGGTGCGTCTTGTCGACCGGGCGGAATTCAAGCGGCGCCAGAACCCGCCGGGGGTTCGGGTGACTCAGAAGGGTTTCGGCCGAGACCGGCGACTTCCGCTCGTTAACCGCTACCGGGGATGAGGCCCAACTAAGGCCTGGTGAAGCCGGTCACATATTTCGGTTGTTGTCCGAGCGGCTGTGGATAGGGTGACGCCGACCGGGGCGGGAGGAGGCATCACGTGGCCAAAGAGCGGGTCGACCGGGACGAAGAGGACCTCGTCCGCCTGTATCTCACTGACATCGGGCAGTACCCGCTGCTGACCAAGGAGGGCGAGGTCCGGCTGGCCCAGCAGATCGAGGCCGGTACCTCGGCGAAGGCCGAGTCCGAAGCGAAGGGAGACAAGGTCACCCCGGCCCGCCGGCGGGAGTTACGTCGTTCAATCCGTCGTGGGGATGAAGCGCAGCGAACGTTCGTCCAATCGAACCTGCGTCTGGTCGTCTCGATTGCCAAGAAGTACCAGGCGTCAGGCCTGCCGCTGCTGGATCTCATCCAGGAGGGAAACCTTGGTCTGATGCACGCCGTCGAGAAGTTCGACTGGCGGAAGGGCTTCAAGTTCTCCACCTACGCCACCTGGTGGATCCGCCAGGCCATCACCCGGGGGATCGCCAACACCGGCCGGACGATCCGACTGCCGGTGCACGCTGGCGACACGCTGGCCCGCCTGCAAAAGGCACGTTCCCGACTGGAGCTTAAGTTGGGCCGTCAGGCGACTCTGGCCGAACTGGCCGAAGAGGTCGAGATGCCCGAAGACAAAGTCACCGAGGCCCTCCGGTTCGCTGCCGAGCCGCTGTCACTCAGCGAGCCGCTGCGGGAGGACGGCGACGCAGAGTTGGGTGACGTAGTGGAGGACCGCTCCGCCGAGTCGCCGTTCGAGGTGGCGGCCACCGCGTTATTGCCCGCCGAGATCAACCGACTCCTAGCGCCGTTGGACGAGCGGGAGCGAGAGATCCTCAAGTTGCGGTTCGGCCTCGACCGGGGTGAGCCCCGGACCCTTGAGGAGGTCGGAGAGCATTTCAACCTGACCCGCGAGCGGATCCGCCAGATTGAGGCTCGGGCCATGTCGAAACTACGGCATCCCAGTAGTGACACTGGCGCCCGCGACCTGCTAGCTGTCTGAGGGCTGCCTCGCCGAGTGAGGGCTTGGCGGAGGTGGACGGGAATCGAACCCGCCGGACGGGGATCGCCCGTCCCGCCCGCTTTGAAGGCGGGGGAGCCCACCAGGTACTCAGACACCTCCGTCGACGACGGTACGGGAGGCGGGTGGCTTATGCCATGCCCGCCCGCGGCGTGTGCCACTAGGAGCGGCCGTGAACGCCCCGTATCATGCCGGCCATGAAGAAGTTCCTGTTGTTGGCCGTGCTGGGCGCGCTGGTTGCTGTCGCGGTCCGCAAGGTTCGGGCGATCTGAGCCCGACCTCGCTCACGTCGGTCGCCGGAGGCGTCGGACCAGGGTGATGACCCCGACCCCGACCGCCGCGGTCAGGGTCGCAGCAGTTACCCAGTCCCGGTTGAGGGGCACCCGGTCTCCGAGAGCCACCGGACGGTCGAACGTGAGCACCGTCCACCCTTCCTCTTCGGCCTTCCTACGGAGTTCTCGGTCGGGGTTCACGGCCACCGGGTGGCCGACCGATTCGAGCATGGGAAGGTCGGTGGCCGAGTCGGAATAGGCCCACGACCCGTTCAGGTCGAGGTCCAGTTCGGCGGCCAGCCGTCGGATGGCTTCGGCTTTGCCTTGGCCGTAGGCGTAGAACTCGACGTCGCCGGTGTAGCGCCCCTCGGCGTCGATGACGGGGGTGGTGGCGATGAACTCGTCGACAGCGAGGTGTTCGGCGAGTGGTTCGACGATCTCGATTGGCGAGGCTGAAACGAGCACCAGGATGCGGCCCTCCTCACGGTGCCGTTCGAAAAGGTCCAGGGCGTCGTCGTAGACGATCGGTTCGATGACGTCGGTCAGGTTGTCGCGGACGAGGCGTCGCAGGGCCGTTTGGTTGAGGCCAGCGGCTAAGCGGAGCGCTGTTCGCCGGGCCTTGTCCAGGGTGTCCTCGTCAGCTCCGAAGAATCGGAAGAGTAGGTGTCCCCACGCGGCCCGTAGTGCCATGCCGGCGGTCAGGTAACCGGCCCGGCGGAGGGTCGGCAAGTAGGCAGCGATCGAGGCCTTAGTGATCACCGTCTTGTCCAGGTCGAAGAACGCTGCTTCCACGGCCGCGAGCCTAGGTGGCAGTGGCCAGGGTGCACTTTCAGCCCGGCGACTGGTCCGGATGGTCGTCGTCTACCGTAGTAACTGGAACATCCGGCGCCGAGGAGACCCGTTGCACCTCGAGATCCACTGCTCCACCCGGGATGGTTGGACGGTCCTCACCCCATTCGGTGATCTAGACATGGCCGGAGCCCCAGGCTTCCGCCAAGCCGTGGTACGTGAGGTCGGCGAAGGGCGCAACCAGCTCGTTGTCGACCTGTCGGCCGTCACCTTTCTCGATTCGTCAG
>JAKUSA010000117.1:0-1520 GCA_022449565.1 Acidimicrobiales bacterium
AGGCCGCAGCTCTGGCCACTCGGTCGATCAAGACGAGCAGCAAGCGGGCCGCCCTCCACCTGGCCATCCGGTGCATGGACCTCACCACCTTGGAGGGGGCCGACACGCCCGAAAAGGTCGCTTCCCTCTGCCAGAAGGCCCGACGGCCCGAGCCGGCCGACCCGGCGGTGCCGCCGGTTGCTGCGGTGTGCGTCTACCCCGAGATGGTCGACGCCGCCCTGGCCGGGGTAGCCGGCTCTCCAGTGAGGGTGGCCAGCGTGGCTGGGGCGTTCCCCAGTGGTCTGTCGGCTCTCGACTCCCGCATCGCCGACATCGCTGACGCGGCCGGCCGCGGCGCCCACGAGATCGACATCGTCCTCAACCGGTCGGCGTTCCTGGCCGGTGACGAACAACGGGCTCACGACGAGATCGCCGCCTCCCGGGCGGCCTGCGGCGGAGCCCACCTGAAAGTCATCTTGGAAGCCGGTGAACTGGGTAGCTACGACCGGATCCGCCGGGCTTCGATGTTGGCTATGGCCGCTGGAGCCGACTTTGTGAAGACCTCCACTGGCAAGATTCCCCGGGCATCCAGCCTGCCCATAGTGTTGTGCATGGCCGAGGCCGTGCGCGACTACGCCGACCAGGTCGGCACCACGGTGGGCATCAAGGCGGCCGGCGGGATCCGGACGGCCAAGCAAGCCTGGCAGTACCTGGTGGTGGTCGGCGAAACCCTTGGGGAGGCCTGGTTGACCCCCGACCGATTCCGGATCGGCGCCTCGGGTCTCCTCAACGACGTCCTCCTGCAGCTCCGCCGGCTAGACACCGGCCATTACGCCGGCCCCGACTACGTGACGGTGGACTGAGGAATGGCCGCCGAACCCGCCGACACCACTTCGGTCGAGGCGTTTGACCTGGACTACGCACCAGCCCTCGAGTCGACAGCGATGGTGAACCTGGCTGACCGGTACGGCCACTTCATCGGCGGTGAGTTCGTACCCGCACGCTCAGGTCGGACCTTCACTACGATCAGTCCGTCCACCGGGGAGCCACTTGCCGAGGTGGCCGACGGTTCGGCTGAGGACGTGGACCGGGCCGTGGTCGCCGCCCGGTCCGCCTTTGAGGACCATTGGCGCGACACCCCTGGTCGGATACGGGCTCGCTACCTGTACCGCATCGCCCGACACCTTCAGGAGCGGGCCCGGGAGTTCGCGGTACTTGAGACGATGGACGGCGGCAAGCCCATCGCGGAAAGCCGTGACGTCGACATCCCATTGGTTGCCGCCCATTTCTTCTACAACGCCGGCTGGGCCGACAAGCTCGAATACGCTTTTCCGCAGCGGAGGATCAGTCCACACGGGGTAGCCGGACAGATCATCCCCTGGAACTTCCCGCTGCTTATGGCGGCCTGGAAGCTGGCCCCCGCCCTGGCCTGTGGCAACACTGTGGTTCTCAAGCCGGCTGAGACCACCCCGCTTACCGCTCTGCTGCTAGCAGAGGTCTTGGCCGACGTGGACCTACCGCCCGGGGTGGTCAACGTGGTT
>JAKUSA010000117.1:1748-4492 GCA_022449565.1 Acidimicrobiales bacterium
CACGTGTGCTGCGCCGGGTCGCGCCTGCTGGTCCAGGAGTCGATCGCCGACCGCTTCGTCGATCAGCTACTCCGCCGGGTCGACCGTCTGCGGGTCGGCGACCCGCTGGACAAGAACACCGACGTAGGGGCCATCAACTCAGCGGCCCAACTGGCCCGGATCACCGAACTGGTGGACGCCGGGGTGGCCGAGGGGGCCGACCTTCACCAGTCGTCCTGCGACCTGCCCGAGCGGGGCTTCTGGTTCCCGCCCACCGTGCTGACCGGTGTCCAGCAGGCCCATCGGGTGGCCCGGGAGGAGATTTTCGGACCAGTGCTGGCTGTCCAGACATTCCGCACGGCCGAGGAGGCAGTGGACAAGGCCAACAACACTCCGTACGGCCTCTCGGCAGGCGTCTGGACAGAGAAGGGATCGCTCATCCACTGGATGGCCGCTCGCCTCCGGGCCGGCGTGGTGTGGGCCAACACCTTCAACAAGTTCGACCCGGCCAGCCCGTTCGGCGGCTACAAGGAGAGCGGCTTCGGGCGGGAGGGTGGGCTCCAGGGCCTTGCCCCCTACCTGCGCCACGAGGGGCCGGTGTCCTGATGGCCGGACGGCTGCCGGTGGCCAAGACCTACAAGCTTTTTATCGACGGGGCCTTCCCCCGCTCGGAGTCGGGGCGAACCTTCCCGGTCCATGGCCCCGACGGGACACTGTTGGCCAACGCGGCCCGGGCCTCCCGTAAGGACCTGCGCGATGCGGTAAGGACCGCCCGGGCGGCTCAGGAGGGGTGGGCGGCCCGCACTGCCTACAACCGCGGCCAGGTCCTCTACCGGGTGGCCGAGATGCTCGAGGGTCGACGGGCCGAGTTGGCCACCCTGTTGAGTGACACCGGTCTAGCCACCGAGGCCGCCGAGGAAGAGGTGGAGGCGTCCATCGACCGGTGGGTCTGGTACGCGGGATGGTCCGACAAGGTCCACCACGTGTTGGGCACGGTGAACCCGGTGGCCGGCCCCTACTTCAACTTCACCGTTCCCGAGCCGACCGGGGTGGTCGGTCTGGTCGCTTCGGGCCGGCCCGCCCTGCTGGGCCTGGTATCCCGACTGGTCCCGGCCATCGTTGGCGGAAATGCCGTCGTGGTGGTCACCGGCGGTGACGCCTCGCTGATCGCGGTGACCCTAGGCGAGGTGTTGGCCACCTCCGACGTGCCCGCGGGGGTGGTGAACATACTCACCGGGGATCGGGCCGAACTGCTGCCATGGCTGATCAGCCATCTCGACGTGAACGCCGTCGACCTGACCGGCGCCGACGACGACCTTGAGGCGGAGGTGGTGGCCGGGGCGGCGGCCAACGTCAAGCGGGTGGTGTTTGGTGACGTGGAGGAGGAGAGTCCCTACGCCATCGCCGATTTCATGGAGATGAAGACCCTCTGGCACCCGATCGGCCGTTGACCTCTTCTCGTTTCAGCGAGCGATCCGGTCGATGAGCAGAGGCGGTAGTTCCGGGGCCTTGTCGACAACCTCGATGGCCCCGTCGAGAGCGGCGACCGCCGAGGTGAACCGACCCTCGTCGTCACTGTGTAGCTCGAGGAGCGGCTGCCCGGCCTCCACCTGGTCGCCGGGCTTTGACAGACATACCACCCCGGCGGTGGCCGACACCGGGTCCTCCTTGCGGGCCCGGCCCGCCCCGAGCCGCCAGGCGGCCACCCCCACGGCACGACAGTCGAGTCGACCGAGATAGCCGGTAGTTGGGGCGACTATCTCCTGTCGGTACCCGGCGACAGGAAGGCCGGCTGACAGGTCGCCGCCCTGGGCGGCCACCATCCGCTCGAAGACCTCCCTGGGCTCGCCTGCGGCCAGCACCACGGCCGGGTCGGTGTCGACGTCGACCAGAGCCAGCATCTCGCGGGCCAAGGCCAGGGTCACTTCGACCACGTCGTCGGGCCCGCGGCCCTCGAGGACATCGATGGCCTCAGCCACCTCGAGGGCGTTGCCGGCCGCCCGCCCCAGCACGGTATGCATACCGGTGATCAGAGCCACGGTGGCCATCCCGGAGTCCTCGCCCAACTCGACCATGGTGCGGGCCAGATCCCGGGCCTGGTCCTCGTCGACCATGAAGGCCCCGGAGCCCGTCTTAACGTCGAGCACTAGGGCTTCGGTCCCCTCGGCCACCTTCTTGGAGATAATCGAGCTAGCGATGAGCGGGATCGAGTCCACAGTGGACGTCACGTCCCGGAGTCGGTAGAGCCGCCGGTCGGCCGGGTTGAGGTCGGTGGTGGCCGCGGCGATCATCCCTCCCACGTCGCGTAACTGGGAGACCATCTCCTCGGCGGTCAGGGCGGCCCGCCATCCGGCGATGGCCTCCATCTTGTCGAGAGTGCCTCCGCCGTGGCCGAGGCCCCGACCGGAGAGTTGTGGTACGGCCGGCCCGCAGGCCGCGACGAGTGGGACCAGAATCAGAGACACCTTGTCGCCGACCCCCCCGGTGGAGTGCTTGTCGACGGTGGGTCGTCCCACCCCGGACAGGTCGAGGGTCACCCCGGAGTCGACCATGGCCCGGTTCCAGGTGGTGAGTTCGTCGGGGGTCATTCCTTGGAAGTAGATGGCCATGGCCAGGGCCGCAGCCTGTTCGTCCGGGATGGTTCCACCCCGGGAGAACTCGGCCATGAACCAATCGATCTGGTCGTCGGTGAGGCGTGCTCCATCTCGCTTGGCCCGGATTATGTCGACGACGTCCATCAGGAGGCGTCGCCCCCTCCGGCTTCC
>JAKUSA010000118.1 GCA_022449565.1 Acidimicrobiales bacterium
GGCCGGCCGGCCACTGCACGTCGGCCGTTGACCAGAGAAACCGACTAGGCCCCGGACCCGGCCATCAACAGGCCAATCTCTTCCACCCGCACAGCGGCCCGGTCTCGTACAGCCATCAAGCGGCCCTCGAACATGACGGCCACCTGATCGGCCAGTGTGAGGACCTCGTCGAGATCCTCCGAGATCACCAAGATTGCTGTGCCCCGGTCACGCTCCTCGACCAGTCGGCGGTGGATGTACTCGGCTGCGCCGATGTCAACGCCCCTGGTGGGCTGGGAAGCCACCAGCACCGTCGGTTCGGCCGACAATTCACGGGCCAGGATCAACTTCTGGATGTTCCCACCCGAGAGGGAACGCGTGATGGTGTCGATCGTCGGTGTCTTCACGTTGAAGCGTTCCACCAGGGTGACGGCCCGCTCGGCGACATTCCGCATATGAAGAACACCGCGCCGGCAGTACGGCTCGGCGTTATGGTCCACCAGTATGAGGTTCTCGGCCACGGTGAACTCGCCGATAACCCCGTCGCGCATCCGTTCCTCAGGCACATAGGCCAGACCGGCTCCCCGAACCTCCCTAGGCGTGCTGCCGGTGACCTCGGTGTCGTCAAGGAGGATCCGACCTCCGGTGACCGGGCGCAACCCGGCCAGCGCCTCGGCCAACTCGCGCTGACCGTTGCCCGAGACACCTGCGATGCCCACAATCTCCCCTCCCCGCACATCGATGGAGAAACTGTTCACCGCCCGCCTACCCCGGTCGCCCTCCACCTGAAGGCCTTCGATGGCCAACCGCACTCGACCGTGCTGGGAGGGTTTCTTGTCGGGCGTCAACTGGACAGGTCGGCCCACCATCATCCGGGCCAACTCCTCCTTGGAGGTCGCCTCCGGCTTGGTCTCACCGACCACCCGGCCATCGCGCAGCACGGTGATCCGATCGGCGAGGGCCAGTACCTCGTCAAGCTTGTGGGAAATGAAGATGAGGCCCCGACTGTCGTCGGCCATCTTGCGCAGAATGACGAAGAGCTCCTCGACCTCCTGGGGCGTCAGGACGGCGGTCGGCTCGTCGAGGATCAGGAGACGGCAATCCCGGTAGAGGGCCTTGATGATCTCGACGCGCTGACGCTCCCCCACCGCAAGTTGCCACACGTTGGACTCCGGATCGACAGCCAGGCCGTACTGAGTGGACAGCTCGCTGATCCGATCGGCGACCGACGAGGTATCCACCAGAAAGCCACTATCGGCCAGCCCCAGTGCCACGTTCTCGGCAACGCTTAGCGTCGGCACCAGCATGAAGTGCTGGTGGATCATGGCCAGTCCGGCCTGGATTGCGTCACTGGGTCGGGTGATGTCTGCTGGCTCCCCGGCTAGGAACACCTGTCCCTCGTCCTGGTTGTAGAGCCCGTAGAGGATCTTCATCAGGGTGCTTTTCCCGGCGCCGTTTTCGCCGAGTAGCGCGTGGATCTCCCCGGCCTGGACGTCGAAGTCCACCGAGTCGTTGGCCAGCACCCCTGGGAACCGTTTGGTGATCCCGTCGAGTCGTAACAGTGGAGTCGGTGTGGTCATGGTCGTTTGGCCTCACGAGCCCCGGTCGAACGGCTTGGTCAGGGCCGAGGGTTGTCCGACGGTCCGGGTGATGATCACCAGCGCCACGATGGTCAGCACGGCTGGGGCCATGGCGGTGATACTCGAGGCGGCACCGGAGACGATCCCGAGGGTTTTCCACTGGAGCACCGTCGCCGAGACGAGGCCGAAGAGCAGTGCCCCGGCCATCACGCCGGTGGGCCGCCAGGCACCGAAGTAGACCAGCGCCACGGCGATGAACCCCTGGCCACTGGTGAGGTTCTGCTGGAAGATGCCTAGTTCGATGGCCAGAACGGCCCCGGCCAGGCCGGCGAGCAGGTTGGCCAGGATGATTGTTCCGTAGCGCACCCTGGCCACGCTCACTCCGAGACTGTCAGCGGCGGCCGGGTTCTCACCCACGGCGCGGATGTTGAGACCGAAGGTCGTCCGGTTGATTAGAAAGGCCACAACCGGGACCAGGACGAAAGCCAGGTAGACCAGCACCGAATGCTGGAAGAACATCTCTCCGACCTTCGGGATTTCCGACAGCAGGGGGATGTGCCAGTCGTCGAAGCCGCGGATGGGCAGAGGTGTGCCGACCTGCTTCTGGAACAGGAGGTCGCTCATGCCTAGGCCGAACAGGAAGATGCCGATACCGCTGATGCCCTGCTCGGCGCGAAGCGACACGGTTACCAGGCCGTAGACCACACCCATGACCAGCCCGACGCCAATACCCACCAACACGCCGAGGACCGGGGTCTTGGTTTCCAGGATCGTGTAGTAGGCGCCGAACGCGCCGAGCAGCATCACCCCCTCGACACCCAGGTTGAGTACCCCGCTCCGCTGGCCGATGGTCTCTCCCAGGGCGGCCAGCAGGAACGGCGTGGCCAGTCGGATCCCCGATCCGACAACAAACACCAGGGAGGCCATGGTGAAGAAGTCGCTCACGCCGGGGCCTCCCGTGACGATTCGTTTCCGGCCTCTGGGGGCCGGTCAGCTAGTCGTTCCGAAATCAGGTGCCGCATCCGATCGCTGCTCACCACAAAGACCACCACCACGCCGTTAAGGGCCACGATGAGGGCCGCAGGCACCTGTACGGCTCGCTGCATAACGTTGGCCCCTAGGAGGAGCCCGCCGAACAGGAACGAGGCGGGGATGGTCCACAGGGGGTGCAGGCCACCGAATAGGGCGGCGACGATGCCGTTGAACCCGGCCGAACCGGTGAAGCCCACACTGGAGCCATCGGTGACAAAGCGGTGCGATTCGCTGCCGAACACCAGGATCGCTCCGGCGATGCCGCACATCGCGCCACTGAGGGTCATGGCGGCGACAATGGTGCGCCGCACGGCTATTCCCGCATAGCGGGCTGCCGGTGCACTGTGACCGACAGCGCGTAGCCGGTAGCCCAATGAGGTCCTCCACAGCAGCAGGTAGGCCAGGACGGCGACCACCACGGCCACCGGCACGCCAAGATTCAGCCGGGTTCCACCGGGCAGGATCGGCAGGTGGGCGTTCTCGGAGAGCCGCTCGGTCTGGGGGATCCGACCGGTGATCTTCTCGGCCGGATCCATGATCGGGTCGCGAAGCAAGAAGTTCATCAACTGCACGGCGACGATGTTGAGCATGATGGTCGACAGGATCTCGTTGACGTTGCTGTAGGCCTTCAGAAAGCCGGGGATTGCCCCCCAGATGGCCCCACCCACCGCCCCGGCCACCAAGACCAGTGGTACCAGCACCGGTCGTGGAAGATCACCGAATAAAAGAGCCACGAAAGTAGAAAGGATCGCTCCAGCAATTATCTGGCCCTCGCCGCCGATATTGATGACCGACGCCCGGAAGGCGATACAGATACCCGTGCCGACCAGCAGCAACGGCATCGCCTTCAGTGAAGTGTCGGCCAGAGCATCGAGGTCGCCGAAAGCTCCCTCGAAGAGCGCCCGGTAACCGTCTAGCGGGTTCGCCCCGAGAGCGGCGATCATCGCCGCGCCAACGGCAAACGCGGCGAGGACAGCCACCACGGGTACGAGCGGTCCGGCAAGTCGCGGTCCGAAGACGGCCGCCAACGCCCCGCGTACTCCCCTCCGCATCGCCAGGAGCCTGTCGGATCGGTGGTCCGAGGTCAACGATCCATGAACTTCTACTGCCTAGGTGTCCGGCTCTCCGACCTACGCTCGGGGCGTGGAGTTCCCCGAGGCCCGACCAGTCGCCCGCAGGAACGCCGGTCTCCTCAAGTGGACCAGATACGGCTCGGACGTTCTCGCCGCCTGGGTCGCCGAACACGACCTGGGTGTCCCACCCGAGGTGACCCGTCGACTGCGGGACCTCGTTGACGAGAACGCCTACGGCTACCACGGCGCAGACAACGAACTTGGTGGAGCGTTTTCCCGGTGGGCGACGTCACGCCACGGCTGGACCCCCGAACCGGAACTCGTCGTTCCGACCAGCAACGTGCTCCAGGGGATCTGGGCCTGCATCGAAGCCTTCACCCAACGGGGGGACGGTCTGGTCTACACGACACCCGTCTACCCGCCGTTCCTCGACGCGCCCCCCACAACCGGACGCAGGGCCGTGGACTGGCCAATGGTGTGCGACGAGCAAGGTTGGAGTTACGACATCGACGCCCTGCAAGCCCTCTTAGAGGCCGACGCGGGAATCTCGCTCCTCTTGCTGTGCAGCCCCCACAATCCGACCGGGCGACTGTTCCAACACCACGAGCTGGTGCGGATCGTCGACCTGGCCCACGAACACGACCTGTTGATCGTCTCCGACGAGATCCACAGTGACATCGTCTACCCGGGCTCTA
>JAKUSA010000119.1 GCA_022449565.1 Acidimicrobiales bacterium
TCCGCGGTCGCCGCGGCCTTAGCCACGGTGGCGCCGGTGCCCGGTCGGTTCGAGGCGGTGGAAGTGCCCGGAGGACTTGACGTGGTGGTCGACTACGCCCACACGCCGGAGGCGTTGGCCGGACTACTCGAGAGTTGCCGCGACACCGGACCCCGACGGACGATCCTGGTCTTTGGATGCGGTGGCGAACGAGACCGGGGGAAGCGGCCACTCATGGGTGCCGTTGCCGAAGCCGGTGCCGACCTGGTACTCGTCACCTCGGACAACCCCAGGGGTGAACCACCCCGGGGGGTGATCGCGGACATTCTTTCCGGTATGGAACGGCAGCCGGCCCTCGTCGAGCCCGACCGACGCCTCGCTATACGGGCCGGCCTGGCTATGGCCGGCCCGGATGATCTGGTCGTGCTGGCCGGCCGCGGCCACGAGACCACCCAGGAGGTCGACGGAGAGCAGGTGCCGTTCGCCGACCGAGAGGTAGCCATCGAGGAGGCCTACCGCCTTCACCATGGAGGTCGGGCAGGATGATCAGGATTCTGATCGCCGCCTCAGTAGCGATGGTCGCCTCGCTAGGTGGAGCGCGACTCTTAATTGCCTTGTTGAGTCGCCACCGAATCGGTCAACCGATTCGTGACGATGGACCGGACGGTCACGTCACCAAGGCTGGTACCCCGACCATGGGTGGCCTGGCAATAGTGGGTGGTGCGGGCCTCGGCTATGTGGTCAGTGACTTCTACCATGGCATCTACACCCTCTCGGGCATCTTTGTGATGGTTGCCATTGTGGGCGCTGGAGCCGTCGGCCTGCTCGACGACTGGATCAAGGTGGTCCGCGAGCGGAGTCTGGGCCTCAACAAGCGGACGAAGTTGCTGGGCCTGCTGGCGGTAGGGATTGGCTTCGCCGTTCTCATGCACGAATTCGCGCCGACCCATACGGAACTCTCGTTCACTCGGTTCGACTATCCGGGTCTTGACCTGGGAAAGGTTCTTTGGACTCTCTGGGCGGTCTTGCTGATCTCGGGGTCGGCAAATGCTGTGAACCTCACGGACGGTCTCGACGGCCTGGCTGCTGGGGCGGGCACCTTCTGCTTCGGGGCCTTCGGAGTCATCGCCTTCTGGCAGTTCCGCTATCCCGACGTCTACGAGGTTCCCCATGCCCTAGACCTAGCCGTGGTAGCTGCCGCGATGGGGGGAGCTTGTCTCGGTTTCCTCTGGTGGAACGCGGCTCCGGCACGGATCTTCATGGGTGACACTGGGTCACTGGCTATCGGGACCGGTCTGGCCGCCCTGGCTCTGGCTACCAACACACACCTGCTGTTGCCGGTCATTGCTGGCCTATTCGTGGCCGAGACCCTTTCGGTGATCCTCCAGGTGGGGAGCTTTCGCTTGCTTGGGGGTCGCCGGTGCTTCCGGATGGCACCGGTCCACCACCACTTCGAATTGTCCGGATGGCCTGAGACGACGGTGATTGTTCGATTCTGGATGATGAGTGGCCTATGTACGGCCGCCGGTCTGGGACTCTTCTACGGAGACGCCCTCACTTCCGGCGTAACCGGCACGATCGGGGCGCTGGTACCGTGAACACCCCGGTCATGGTGGTCGGCATGGGTGTGACCGGTCGGGCCGTAGCCACCGCGCTGGTGTCCCGCCACCGCCCTGTACTCACTGTCGACGACCATCCCGGCGAGTCGCTAAGGCGCTGGGTCGTAGAACACGGGATCAACCTGGTCGGCGCCCCGGAACTTGGTGACTGGCCGGGCTTGCTGGAGGGCTGCGGGGAGGTCGTGGTCAGTCCCGGTATTCCCGATCGACATCCGGTGTTCGACGCGGCGCACTTCGCCGGGGTCAACATTCTCGACGAATCAGACTTAGCCGCGGCCTGGGACCAAAGACCATGGTGTGCAGTGACCGGCACCAACGGTAAGACGACGGTGGTCACGCTGGTGGCCCAGATGTTGGAATACTCGGGCCGGAGAGTGGCCACTGCCGGAAACATCGAGATTCCCTTGGTCACTGCCATCGACGACGCCGAGGTTGAGGCGTTCGTGGTTGAAGCCTCGTCATTCCGACTCGGCCACGCCCATTGTTTCAACGCCGCTCCGGCGGCCTGGATAAATTTCGCGCCCGACCACCTTGACCACCATGCCGACCTGGATGCCTATCTCATGGCCAAGGCCCGCATCTGGGAGGGAATTTCCGACCCGAAGGACGCGGTCGCCAACCTGGCGGATCCCGTACTGTCGCAGCAGGCACCTCCCGGGGCTACTGGATTCGGGTCGGCTACTTCGACCTGTCGGATCGAAGGTGGCTACCTACGTTTTGAGGACCGGAAGGTCATCTCGGTAAGCGAGATTCGACGCTCGATGCCTCACGACCTCCTGAATGCCCAAGCCGCAGCGGCCACCGCACTCCGATTCGGAGCGGACCTTGAGGGGTGTGCCCGAGTGCTCCGGGAGTTCGACGGACTAGCCCATCGGATGTCAGTCGTGGCCGAGGTAGGGGGCGTCCGTTTTGTCGACGACAGTAAGGCGACGACTCCTCACGCCACCTTGGCTGCTGTTGCTGGGTGTCCGGGAGCGATACTCATCGCGGGCGGGCGCAACAAGGGGCTAGATCTTTCGACCCTGGCCGACGCCCGGCCCCGGGCCGTAGTGGCGATCGGCGAAGCGGCCTCGGAGATCGCCATCGTGTTCGAGGGACGTTGCCCGGTGCAGATCGCTGGGTCGATGAGGGAGGCCGTCGAGGCGGCCGCCGCTCAGTCAGGTTCAGGTGGGACGGTGCTCCTGTCGCCCGCTTGCGCATCATTCGACTGGTACGACTCCTATGAGGAGCGCGGCCGGGCGTTCACCCACGTGGTGGCCGAGATGGAGAAGCGCCGATGACCGCGACGCGCATTCGGGGTCGAGGAACGGCACGGGCACGGCATCCGTCCGGTGGCCTCGCCCGGGTTCTGGGGAGGCCACCAGGCCGACGGTCTGGGAGGTTTCTGGTTCTCGGCTCCGTGGCTGCCCTCTTGACGCTGCTAGGGGTGGTGATGGTCCTTTCGGCATCCTCGGTCAACGATCTCCGCTTGTACGACGATGCCTGGCACCACCTGAAGCGCCAGTTGTCGTGGTTGTTCCTTGGCCTGGCGGCCATGGTCACCATGATGAGGATCGACTACCAGAGACTGCGGGCGTGGGGGACACCGCTCATGGTCGTGTCCGCCTTGCTCCTGGGGCTGGTTCTTGTCCCTGGAGTGGGCGTACGAACCAACGGTTCGGCACGTTGGATCGATGTTGGACCAGTGACCTTTCAGCCGTCGGAAATGGCAAAGTTCGCTGTCGTGGTTTACATGGCCAGCCTGCTCTCACGCCCTGGATCGGCTTCAGCCGGTACGGGCTCCATGCTGAGGTGGACCCTCCTGGTTTCCGGTTCGGTGGGGGCTCTTTTGATGGCCGAGCCGGACTTCGGTACGACGGTCATCGTGGGGGCATTGACCTTCTCCGCTCTGTTCTTTGCAGGTATCCGCTTCCGCACCCTGGGCTCCCTGGGGGTAGGGGGCCTCAGTTTGATGGCTGGGCTGAGCCTCAGTTCCGGCTACCGACGACAGCGTCTCCGCGGGTTGCTCGATCCCTGGACCGATCCGTTGAACACCGGCTGGCAGAGCATCCAGTCGGCCATCGCTATCTCCAACGGCGGTCTGGACGGGGTCGGCCTAGGGGCCAGTCGGGCCAAGTGGGGTTTCCTTCCGTTTGCCCACACCGACTTCATCTACGCCATCGTGGCCGAGGAGATGGGTCTGATAGGGGCAGGTCTAGTAGTGCTCGGCTATCTCCTCATTGGTCTAGTTGGCCTATCGACTGCCGTGAGGGCACCGGATGCATTTGGTCGACTACTGGCCGCCGGGGTGACCACATGGATTGTCGTCCAAGCACTCATCAACATCGGCGGAGTGATGGGCATCCTCCCCATCACTGGGGTCCCGTTGCCTTTCGTATCATCAGGCGGGAGTTCACTGGTCATGACCATGGGGGCGGTTGGCATCCTCCTCAACGGGGCCCGGCAGGCCCGGTGACCATCGTTCCGGTAACTGGCGGGACCGTCGGCCGAGGTTGGAGCCGCCGGGGTGTCCTGATCACTGGGGGTGGATCTGCGGGCCATGTAATGCGCGGGTTGGCTATTGCCCGTGCCGTGGTCGACCGAGGAGTAGTGGAGGACATCGGATC
>JAKUSA010000012.1:0-17906 GCA_022449565.1 Acidimicrobiales bacterium
ACCGGACTCAAGTCACAGCAGTATCAGGTGGCCTCTCGAGGTTGAGCCTCGAGCTTTCACACCTGACTTACCGAACCGCCTACGAGCTCTTTACGCCCAATAAATCCGGACAACGCTCGCTCCCTACGTGTTACCGCGGCTGCTGGCACGTAGTTGGCCGGAGCTTCTTCTGCAGGTACCGTCATTTTCGTCCCTGCTGAAAGAGGTTTACAACCCGAGAGCCTTCATCCCTCACGCGGCGTGGCTGCGTCAGGCTTTCGCCCATTGCGCAAGATTCCCCACTGCTGCCTCCCGTAGGAGTCTGGGCCGTGTCTCAGTCCCAGTGTGGCTGATCGTCCTCTCAGACCAGCTACCCGTCGTTGCCTTGGTGAGCCGTTACCTCACCAACTAGCTGATAGGCCGTGAGACCCTCCCGAAGCGCCGGAGCATTTCCTCACCGGACCATGCGATCCGATGGGGGCATCCGGTATTAGCCCGAGTTTCCCCGGGTTATTCCAGTCTTCGGGGCAGGTTCCTCACGTGTTACTCACCCGTTCGCCACTCACTCATGTGACCCGAAGGTCGAGTGCGTTCGACTTGCATGTGTTAGGCCCGCCGCCAGCGTTCGTCCTGAGCCAGGATCAAACTCTCCGTCAAAATCTCAGGCGGGTCCGCCAAAGCGACCCCACCGTCGAAATCAGTGGTGCGGCGCCGCCCAAAGGCGGAGCCGACGCGAGTTTTCGGTCGACCGGAACACCAATCCCGACCGACCAGGCACAGGTCAAAAGCGACCGACCGAAGTCGGCCACCGTTGTCCGTCAGTGCATTGAATTGTTCAGGGTCCGTCCGGCAACGACTCGCGATCGTCGGCGGACGGCCCGCACTGGCTTTTTCGTCCTCTATCCCGATTTCAAGGAGCAGCCGATGGCCTCACGACCACCCGGCACACGAGCCCCCGAAGGGAATCGGTGGTGCCTTTAGAATCGCCCTTCATGCCCGATCCGAATACACGGACCGCCACCAAGGGCGACCATTGATGCTAGGAGTACCCGACCCAAGGGTCAAGCCTTCCCCAGCAGGACAACGCTACCGCCCGGGCATCCACGCTCCAACCGACCAACCGAATCTGAATCGAACCCCGGTGGCTCATTCCACTACGAGCAGGTGACGGATCCGTTTGCCCCTCTGGAGCAGCACGAAACGTCCGTCGACCAGGGCACCGGCCGGTAATGCTGATTCCTCACCGGACTGTCGCTCACCGTTGACCGACACACCACCCCCGGCAATAGTCCGCCGGGCGTCACCCCGGGAGCCGCAGAGGCCGCTGGCCACCAGGGCATCTACCAGGGACTCCTGGCCCCCCAGAGCCGCCAGTTCAACGATCGTCTCGGGAACGATGCCCCGCAGGGCCTCCAGAACCTCCACCGTCGGCGGAGTGGCCCCGAACAGGCCTCGGGCGGCTAGGTCGGCCCGGACCGTCTCCTCCCCACCATGGACCAGCGTGCACACCTCATCGGCTAATCGTCGCTGGGCGGCCCGCCCCTCAGGAGCGGCGGCGTGCCCGGCCATTACCTCGGCCACCTCAGCCACCGGCACCAGGGTCAACTGCAGGAGGAGCTGCTCCACGTCCCGGTCGTCGACCTGAAGGAAATACTGGTGCAGCTGGTACGGAAGGGTTCGGGCCGGGTCCAGCCACACCGTCCCATCAGCCGTCTTGCCAAACTTGGCACCGTCGGAGCGGGTCACCAGCGGCACGGTCAGGCCAAAGACGGTGGAGCCGGTCCGGCGCCGGACCAGGTCGATCCCGGCGGTGATGTTGCCCCACTGGTCGGACCCGCCGATCTGTAGCTCGCACCCGTGGCGCTGGTGCAACTCGTAGAAGTCGTTGGCTTGGAGGAGCATGTAGCTGAACTCAGTAAATGAGAGCCCCTGCTCCCCGGACAATCGGGCCTTCACCGACTCCTTGGCCAACATCGTCCCCACGGTCACGTGTTTGCCAACTTGGCGCAGAAACTCCAAAACTTCTACCCCCACCGTCCACTCGCGGTTGTCAAGCAACAACGCCGCCTGGTCGCCAGCACCGAGGTCATCAAAACGAAGGAAGGCCCGTAACTGCGCGGCCACGGCCGCTACGTTGGCGTTCAGCTCCTCCCCAGCCAGCAGGTTCCGCTCCTCGGAACGCCCGCTGGGATCGCCAATCATGCCTGTAGCCCCACCGGCCAGAGCCACCGGGCGATGACCGGCGTCCTGAAAGCGCCGGAGGGCCAGGAGGGGCACAAGGTGGCCCACGTGCAGGCTGTCGGCCGTGGGATCGAACCCGCAGTAAAGGGTCACCGGACCAGCATCGAGGCGCTCCCGCAGTGCCTCGCGGTCGGTGCTGTCCTGCACCAGGCCCCGGGCCAGCAGGTCGTCGAGGATTGATCCCCCGGCCATGAAACTCACAGGCACCAGTATGGGACATGCGCTGACCGTGGCGGCCGACCATTCCCGCTGGAGGTAACCGGGCACCGACCCACGCCTGACACCTCTCGGGTCGGCCACCGGACGAGAATGGACTGGTGTCCTCCCCCTCACTGAGCCATCGACGGCTCCTAGCCGTGCTGCTGGTCCTGTCGATAATCGCCACCGGCTGCTACCGGTACGAGACCCGGCAGTTCGACATCACAATCCCCGAGCAGGCCGAGTCGTCGATCGTGGTCTCCCGAAACGGCTCCCTCATCACCACCCTGGTAGCTCCGGAGAACCGCACCAGCGCCCGCCGACTCGACGAGATACCCGAGGTGGTACGTAACGCGGTCCTGGCCATAGAGGATGAGCGCTTCTACGAGCACGACGGCTTCGACCTAAAGGCGATCATCCGGGCCGCGCGCTCCAATCTGGAGGCTGGGGGGATCAGCCAGGGCGGGTCCACCATCACCCAGCAGTACGTGAAGCTGGCCATCATCGAGAACGTCGAGCAGACGGCCAGCCGGAAACTCGAGGAGCTCTGGTACGCCACCCGCCTGGAGGACGAGTACGGGAAGGACTTCATCCTCCTGCAGTACCTGAACACCGTGTACTTCGGCCACGGCGCATATGGCATCAAGGCCGCAGCCCTCAGCTACTTCAACAAGGACGTCTCCCAGTTGGGTGTGGCGGAGGCAGCCATGCTGGCCGGATTACTCAAGGCCCCCAGCCGCTACGACCCGTTCCGGGATTACGCGGCCGGGCTGCGGCGCAGCCACCTGGTGCTCGACCGGATGCTGGCCAATGATTTGTTGACTGCTGAGGAGCATGCCGAGGCCATGGCCTCCCCGCCGCAACTCGAACAGTACGAGCCCCGCCTGGAGACCGAGTACCCAGCGGGCCACTTCGTCGAGGAAGTGCGCCGGTGGTTCCTCGACAATCTCGCCTTCGGAGCCAGCCGTTCGATACGGGAGATGCTGCTTTATGAGGGCGGGCTACGGATCGAGACCACCATCGATCTAAACCTCCAGACGGCCGCTGAGCAGTCCGTCGAGAACCATCTTCCGGCCAACCAGGGCCACCCCGACGCCGCCGTGGTGGTGATGGACCCTCAAAATGGCCACGTGCTGGTCATGGTGGGCGGCCGGGACTTCTTCGCCGACGACGAGGACGCCAAGGTCAACCTGGCCGTTGGTAACGGCCGACAGGCCGGCTCCTCGTTCAAACCCATCGGCCTGGCCGCCGCGCTGGAGTCCGGATGGGAACCAACTGCCTTCTACCCGGCACCCAACGTGATCGAATTCTTCATCCCCGGTGCCGACGTGGACAACCGGGTGTGGAGAGTCAGCGGTGGCGTCAACGGTCACGACGCCCTCGAGCCCCGCTTCGAGAAAGGCCTCACCGCCCTGTTCCAATTCATGGTCCGGGAAGGGCATCTCGACGCACCGGCTGATCACGTCGAGGTGATCGCCTACCGGGACGAGCCCGAGGACGATCCCGAGTACATCGGGGTACGCCTCGCCGAATGGAGCAACAACCGCCGCTGGGAGTACGGCCGGGGTGAG
Source organism: Acidimicrobiales bacterium (assembly GCA_022449565.1). Classification (GTDB taxonomy): domain Bacteria; phylum Actinomycetota; class Acidimicrobiia; order Acidimicrobiales; family MedAcidi-G1; genus JAKUSA01. Next base: position 3,990 of record JAKUSA010000012.1, read on the forward strand.
CTATTCGACTACCGGGTAGCCATGCTTGAGGACGTCCCGGGCTGGTCCTGGGAACCACCCGAGGACCAGGTGCTGGTGCCGGCTCCCGAACCACCAACCGTCGACCTGATCCGGGCCACCCGTCGGTCCTACAACTCGGTTTTCGCCCAACTGAGCATGCAGATGGGAGCCCAGCGGGTAGTAAGCATGGCCCGGCGGCTAGGGATGCGCTCCCCGATCCAACCGGTCAACTCCAACGTGCTGGGTACTTCGGACGTGACGCTCATTGACATGGCCGCCGCCTATTCCACCTTCGCCAACCGGGGGGTCAGAATCCCACCGGCCATGGTGACCCGGGTTTCCCGCACCGACGGGACCACCCTCTGGTCCTGGGAGCGGGAACAGGAGAGGGCCCTGGACGCCCGCACGACAGACCAACTCACCTGGATCCTGGAAGGGGCCATTACCGAAGGCACCGGACACCGAGCCCGGCTCGACCGTCCGGCGGCAGGCAAGACCGGGACAACTCAGAACTACGCCGACGCCCTGTTCGTCGGTTACACCCCACAACGAACCGCCGCCGTCTGGGTGGGGTTTCCTGAGGGCCAGATCCCGATGGTTCCCCCGACGACCGACCGCAAGGTCTACGGCGGCACCTACCCTGCGTTGATTTGGAAGGACGTCATGAGTGTCGCGCACGCCTCCCTCCCGGTGCTTAGCTTCATGGCCCCACCGCCCTCCTCAACGACCACCACAACCCGTCCCCCGGCCCAGGCCTTGCCGACCCCAGAGTTGGTCGGCCTCACCCTAGAGAACGCTCAGGCCCTCCTCGAGGAGGCCGGGGAGGGAATCCAGATCCGGACCGTCGTGGAGGTCGAGGCCTCGGGGACCGAACCAGGGTTGATCCTGGGCCAGTCCCCCGCAGTGGGAACCTCTCTGCTGCCCGGTGGGTCGATGCTGGTCGAGGTGGCCGTCGAACCGGTGCTGGTGGAGCAGGTCCGGGTGCCCGACGTGATCGGATCATCCCTGGCCGTAGCCTCGCCCCTCATCATCGCCGAGGGTCTCGGATATGAGACCACCGTTGTACCCGACCCCGACTACCCGGGCCGCACCTCACAGGTGGTGTGGTCCCAGGATCCGCCAGCCGGTTCGCTGGCCGACCCGGGGGTGGTCGTCACCCTGCGAGTCACACCGTGATCGACGGCGACCCTCCGGCCAGTCGCCGGCCGAAGGGCCGCCGGGCCCGGCCCAGTCGCCTCATCCTGGTTACGGTGGTCGCCGGGTTGATCGGTATGTGGTTCTACGCCTTCCTCCTCGCTCCGTCTGGCAACCCGGACCGGATGGAGGACCGGACCTGGCCGACCTCAGCCGAACGCCGGTGCGCTGAGGCCCGGGACGCGATCGACGCCCTTCCGCCGGCCCGCGACTCGGGCTCTCCTCTTGAGCGGTCGGATCACCTCGAGGAGGGCACGGAAATCCTGGAGACCATGGTGTCCGACCTCGGTTCCCTGCCCGGAGGATCGGCCAGCGACCGTGACTTGGTTGCCAGTTGGTTGGAGGACTGGAAGGCCTACCTGTCCGACCGGCAAGCCCACGTGGAGCGCCTGCGCTCCGAGGGTGACGTCCGGCCGCTGCTCAGTGCACTTCCGGACGGCTCGAGCATGCTTGAGCGGATGAACGGCTTCGCCCGGGTCAACGACATGGAATCCTGTCTGGACCCCGGCGACTTCTAGCCGTCGCACTCCAGGGCGGCCAGGCGGATCAGTGCCCGCTCGGCCAGGCGGACCAATCCCGGGTCGACGCCCATGCCGGGAAGTTCTCCGGCGTCGACCCAGCGGATCTCCCGCGACTCATGGTTGCCGACCGCCTCAGCACCCGGCGGGGCCACCACTAAGTAGCGGACGTCATGGTGTTCGTGGGGGTCCTCGGCGGGCGGTTCGACCAGGTGGATGTCGAGATCGACTGGGGGCTCCGAGATCTGCAGACCGGCGATGCCGGTCTCCTCGGTGGCCTCCCGCAGGGCCACCCGGGCCAGGTCGCCGTCCCCGTCCGCATGACCACCGGGCTGGAGCCAGCGTTCCAGCTTGCTATGGAACATGAGCAGGATCCGTCGGTCCGCCGGATCCGCCACTAGCGCCGACCCGGTCAGGTGTCCGGGTCGGCAGGTCCGGTCCAGGGCCTCGGGGTGGCCGTCGAGAAGGTCGAGGATCCGGTCGCGGGTCGGCCCGGACGGCCCGGATCGCACCGCGTCGGCCGGCCGAGCCCCGGTCCGCCCAGCCAACCTGTCGGCATCGAGGAGACCTCTCATCGGCACCGCCGAACGGTCGGCCATTCGGGGCCGGTCACCGGTCCAGTCGGTCCCGTTGAGCGGCCAGCTGGTCGCCGAACCGGGAGCGCTGGACGGCCACCGCCTCGGCGCCGGTACCACCGGGGGTGGTCCGCCGGGTCACGGCGACACCCGGTTCGAGTAGGGCCGCGGCCTCGGGACCGAGGCGACCGTGGGCGGTCACCAGGTCGGCCAGCGAACCATCGCCGGCAAGGGCCGAGCGCACCAGGGCACCGACCACCTGGTGAGCCTCTCGGAAAGGCATGCCGCCGGCCACCAGGTACTCAGCAAGATCGATGGCCACCACGTAGGGCGCGGCGGTCGCTGCCGCCATCCGGTCAGTCCGAAAGGTCAGTGAGGCCACCATGCCGTCGACGGCTACCAGAGTGGCCCGAACGGTGTCGCAGGCGTCAAAGAGCGGCTCCTTGTCCTCCTGGAGGTCCTTGTTGTAGGACAGGGGAAGGCCCTTCAGAGTGGCCAGGAAGCCGGACACATGTCCGATCAGGCGCCCAGCCTTGCCCCGAGCTAACTCGGCGACGTCAGGGTTCTTCTTCTGGGGCAGCATCGACGACCCGGTGGCGAAGGCGTCGTCGAGTTCGACGAATCCGAATTCGTCGCTGGACCACAGGACCAATTCCTCCCCCAGGCGGGACAGGTGCACTCCGAGGAGCGCTAGCGCGAAAAGCGCCTCAGCGACGAAGTCTCTATCGGATACTGCGTCAAGGGAATTCTCGAACCGGGCGCCGAAACCCATAGCGGCCGCTGTGGCATCCGGGTCCAGAGGCAGCGACGATCCGGCTAGGGCGCCCGCGCCGAGCGGTGACACGTCGGCCCTGTCACGGGCGTCGCAAAGCCGCTCCACGTCCCGGGACAAAGCCCAACCATGGGCCAGCAAGTGGTGGGCCAGCAGCACCGGCTGTGCCCGCTGGAGGTGGGTGTAGCCGGGCAGGTAGGCCTCGCCAGCCTCGTCGGCTCGGTCAGCGAGCGTTTCCTGAAGGTTGGTGACCAGGCCGACGATCTCACCCAGTTCCCGCATCACCCAGAGCCGCAGGTCGGTGGCCACCTGGTCGTTGCGGCTCCGGCCGGTATGGAGGCGGGCTCCAGCCTCCCCGGCCAATTCGGTGACCCGCCGCTCCACCGCGGTGTGGATGTCCTCGTCGTCGGCTGCGAAGGCGAACGAGTCGTCGGCCATCTCAGCCTCGACGACATCCAGGGCGTCAAGCACCGACTCGCCGTCGGCCTCCTCCAGCAACCCGACGTCGATCAGCATCCGCACGTGGGCTCGCGACCCGGCGATGTCGTCGGCGTAGAGCCGCCGGTCGACGGGCAGGCTGTCGTTCAGGGCCCGTAGTGCCCCGGCGGCCTCGGAAGCAAATCGCCCCTGCCAAAGGGTGCCCATCACCGGCTGCCCCGGTCATCCGACTGTCGGGCGGCCCGCCGGGCACCGATCCGCAGTCGGAGCGCGTTGAGCCTGATGAAGCCCTTGGCGTCGGCCTGATCGTAGGCGCCCTCGTCCTCCTCAAAGGTGGCGACAGCCTCGTCGAACAGGGTGTCATCAGATGACCGGCCCACCACCGCCACGTTGCCCTTGTAGAGCCGCAGTCGTACCCGTCCGTTGACCCATTGCTGCGAATGGTCGATGGCCGTCTGGAGCATCTCCCGCTCCGGGCTGAACCAGTAGCCGTTGTAGACCAGTTCCGCATAGCGGGGCATCAACTCGTCCTTGAGGTGGGCGACGCCCCGGTCGAGGGTGATCGACTCGATGGCCCGGTGGGCCTTCAACAGGATGGTCCCCCCTGGAGTCTCGTAGGCCCCCCGGGATTTCATACCCACGTACCGGTTCTCGACGATGTCGGTGCGACCGATACCGTTGGCACCGCCGATCCGGTTCAGAGCAGCCAGTACCCCGGCCGGGGTGGCCCGCTCCCCGTCAAGGGAAACCACGTCACCGTGGGCGAAGTCCAGGTCCAGGTAGGTGGCCTCGTCGGGGGCCTCCTCCGGGCTGGTAGTCCACCGCCACATCTCGGTGGCCGGCTCCGTCCAAGGGTCCTCCAATGGGCCGCCCTCGTAGGAGATGTGGAGCAGGTTGGCGTCCATCGAATAGGGCGAACCGGCACCCCGTTTCATCTCAACCGGGATGTCGCGAGCGGTTGCGTAGTCCAGCAGACTCTGCCGAGACCCCAGGTCCCATTCCCGCCACGGAGCGATGATGGTGATGTCGGGGTTCAGCGCGTAGGCGCCTAGCTCGAAGCGAACCTGGTCGTTGCCCTTCCCGGTGGCTCCGTGGCTGATGGCATCGGCGCCCGTCTCAGCGGCGATCTCCACGAGCCGCTTGGCGATCAGCGGGCGGGCGATGGACGTGCCGAGAAGGTACTCCCCTTCGTAGAGGGCGTTGGCCCGGAACATGGGGTATACGTAGTCGGCGACGAACTCCTCCCGAAGGTCCTCGACAAATACCTCGGAGACCCCCATGGCCTCGGCCTTGGCCCGAGCCGGCTCGAGCTCCTCGCCCTGCCCTAGGTCCGCGGTGAAGGTCACCACCTCGCAGCCGTAGGTCTCCTGGAGCCACCGCAGGATGACTGAGGTGTCCAGGCCCCCCGAGTAGGCCAGTACGACCTTTCCGATGTTGTTCATGTCGAGCCTCGCTCCTCCGCTCCAATCAGTGCCGCTCAGAGCCCGGCGAGCGCCCGAAGGGTAGCGGCGACTTCGTCTCCGGTGGTGGTGGCAGCAGCCACCACAAACAGGGTGTCGTCGCCGGCCACCGTGCCGATCACACCGTCCAGGCTGGCCCGGTCGACGGCCGATCCAACCACATGGGCCGATCCGGGTGGGGTCCGGAGGACGACCAGGTTGTGTGATGCAACGACCTCGACCACCCATTCGCCAAGCACCCGCCGCAGGTGGTCGGGTGGGGCGACCCGCTCGATGGGGTGCTCGGGGATGGCGTACACGCTGTCCCCAGAAGGGACCCGCACCTTGACCGCCCCGAGGTCCTCAAGGTCCCGGGAGACGGTGACTTGGGTGGCGGCGATCCCCTCGGCCGCCAGGAGATTTACCAGCTCGGCCTGGCTCGAGACGTCCCCTTGGCCGAGGAGACGTACCAGGACGTGCTGCCGCTGCGACTTGGTCACGATTCCACCCCCTCGCCAAGCAGCCAGGCCAGCAGGCCTCGGGCGGCGTGCATCCGGTTAGCGGCCTGGGGCCACACCCGGCTGGCGGGTCCGTCCATGACCTCGCCGGTGACCTCCTGTCCACGATGGGCCGGCAAGCAGTGGAGGAAGACCGCGTGTGGTGCCGCGGCGTCCATGAGGGCCTCGTCGACCCGGAAGGCCTCGAAGGCAAGGTTGCGCCGGTCAACCTCGGCCTCCTGGCCCATGGAGGTCCACACGTCGGTGTAGACGGCGTCCGCCCCGTCGACGGCGTCGAGGGCCCGGTCGTGTTCACTGATCAGTGTCCCGACGGCGGCCAATCGGTCGCGATCGGAATCGGAGAGCCGGTAGTCGGCCGGCCCAGCGAACCTGAGCTCAGCACCCAGGAGGCCGACGGCCAGGGCCAGGGACCGGAAGACGTTGTTGCCGTCGCCCACGAAGGCCACGATGCGCCCAGCCAGGTCGCCGAACTCATCGGCGAGGGTCAGGACGTCGGCCAGGGCCTGCATTGGGTGGCCAGCGTCGGAGAGGAGGTTGACCACTGGCACCACGTCCAGGGCGGCCATTCTCTCCAGGACGGCGTGATCGAACACCCGCGCGGCCACACAGGCGTGGTAGCCGGCCAGGGTGTGGGTGACGTCCTCGACCGACTCCCGGGTGTCCAAACCGAGTTCCTCGGGCCATATGTAGACCGGGTGGCCACCCAGAGCGAAGACGGCCATCTCCATAGAATTGCGGGTCCGATTCGATGGCTTCTCGAAGACCAGAGCAACACCCCGACCGGCCAGTACAGCCGGTGGGTCATTATCGGCGGCCAACTCTAGAACCCGCCGCAACTCAGCGGCGTCGAGGTCGTCGACCTCCAGGAAGTGCCTCATGAGGTTGCCTCCCCTCCCCGGTCGAGGACGGAGGCCAAGATGGCCACCCCTTCGATGATCTCGGCCGGGGTGATGGTCAGCGGAGGGGCCAGCCGGAGTGCGGTAGAGGTCACCCCGTTGACGATCAGCCCAGCATCGAGGCAGGCCCGCGCGACATCGGCAGCCGTCCGACCCTGAAGACAAGCAGCGGTCAATTCGACGCCTAACAGCAGGCCCAAGCCCCGGACCGACTCCACGCTCTCGAGTCCGTGCAGCGCGGTGACCAGTTCGGCACCCCGTTGGGCGGCAAGGGAGGGGGCGTCGATCTCGGTGAGGACCCGCAGCACCTCACGGGCCGCCGTGGCAGCCAGCGGCTGACCGGCAAAGGTCGACCCATGGTCCCCCGGCTTGAAAGCGGCGGCCACCTCGGCAGTAGCCCACACGGCACCAATGGGCACCCCGTTGCCGAGGGCCTTAGCCACGGTGACAATGTCAGCCCGAATCCCCGCGTGATGGTGTCCGAACCATTCACCAGTCCGACCCAGGCCAGTCTGCACCTCGTCGACGATGAGCAGCAAGGACCGTTCATCACACAAGTCCCGGAGGCCCTCCAGGAACCCCGGGTCGGCCGGGTTCACACCGCCCTCCCCCTGCAGAGGTTCGACGAGGATGGCGCCGACGGTGGGATCCACCGCGGCAGCAAAGGCCTCAAGGTCGTTCCAGGCAGCCAGCCGGAAACCTTCGGGCAGCGGCTGGAACGGTTCGTGCTTCTCTGGCTGGCCGGTGGCGGCCAAGGCAGCCAGAGTCCGGCCGTGAAACGACCGCCAAGCGGAAACCACGCCGTGGCGCCCTGGACCGTGGTACTTGCGGGCCAGCTTCAAGGCCGCCTCGATGGTCTCGGCGCCCGAGTTCTGGAAGAGGACCCGACCGGGTTGGCCGACCCCAGACCGCACCAGAGCGTCGAGCCGGAGGGCCACCTCCAACTGGGGTTCGGTGGCGAAGAGGTTTGAGGTGTGCAGCAGGGTCCGGGACTGTTCGGCCAATGCAGCAGCAACCCGGGGGTGGCTGTGCCCAAGACTGGTGACAGCCAGGCCGCAGAGAAAATCCAAGTATCGCCGTCCCTCCGTGTCGAAAAGTTCAGTACCCGACCCCTGAACGAAGGTCACCGAGGGCACGGCGTAGTTACCCATGAGGACCTCCGACCAACTCATGGTCCGTCCTCCACGATGGGGGACCCAGCAGCGACCGTCGGATCGGCCGGCCGCACCATGGTCCCGATCCCAGCGTCGGTGAACAATTCGAGAAGCACCACGTGGGGTACCCGACCATCGACCATGTGAGCTGAGGCCACGCCACCGGCCACTGCGTCAATGCAGGCCCGGGCTTTAGGAATCATCCCAGCCGACACCGTGCCATCGGCGATCAGGTCCTCAAGGGCGGCCGAGTCAAGCGAGGAGATCCGGCTGTCCGGGTCGTCGGTATCGGCCAGGAGGCCCTCCACGTCGGTCAGGTAGAGGATCCGCTCGGCACCCAGGGCGACGGCCAGGGCGGCGGCTACCGTGTCGGCGTTGATGTTGTAGGGCTGCCCGGTGGGGTCGGCGCCGATGGTCGACACCACAGGGATAAGACTCTCGACCAGCAAGCGTTCCACGATGGCCGGGTTGATGGCCGCCACATCGCCCACGTAGCCCAATTCGGGGTTCCTGGCCGAAGCGATAATCAGGCCGGCGTCCTCCCCGGAGAGGCCCACGGCAAGCGGTCCGTGGACGTTGATGCCCGACACGATGTCCCGGTTGACCTTGCCGACCAGCACCATCCGAGCCACCTCGAGGGTCTCGGCATCGGTTACTCGGAGACCTTCTCGGAACTCGGGTTGGATACCCAGCCGCTCCATGAGGGCTCCGATCTGCGGACCACCGCCGTGGACAACCACCGGCCGGATACCCACCGAGTGCATGAGTACGACGTCTTCGGCGAACCGGGCGGCCAGGTCGCCATCATCCATGGCGTGGCCGCCGACCTTGACCACCACCACCTGGCCGGCGAACCGCTGGATGTAGGGCAGGGTCTCGACAAGTACACCGGCCCGCTGCTCCGGGGCGAAACCGGAGTCCGAGGTAATCGGAGTGTCGGGGTTGACGTCCATGATCAAGGGGTCGCTCACGAAGTCCGCATGTTCTCGTCGATGTAGGCATGGGTGAGATCGGTGGTGACCACCTCGGCAGTACCAGTGCCCTGGCCGAGGTCGACTGTCAGGTCGAGTCGCCGGCCGGCCATGTGGGCGGCCAGGGCCTCTGCGTTGACCTCCGGGGCACGGCCATCGGCGTAAACGACCTGCCCGCCGTAGTCGATGGTGATGGTGTCTGGATCGAAGGCGATCCCTGCTGCTCCCATCTGGGCGGCGATCCTTCCCCAGTAGGGGTCTTGGCCGTACCAGGAGCACTTGACCAATTGGCAGTTGGCAGTGTGGCGGGCGGCCCGCGCCGCCTCGGTGTCGGTGGCCGCCCCGGTGACGGTCAGGAAAACCGTCTTGGTTGAGCCCTCGGCGTCGTCGGCCATCTGGACGGCCAAATCCCGGCAGGACTCCGACAGGGCCCGGCCGAGGACCGATGGGTCGGTGGGACCCGCCCGGCCGCTAGCCAGAAGGAGCACGGTGTCATTGGTGGACTCGGCCCCGTCGACGGTCAGGCAGTTAAACGAGGTGGCCACCGCACCCTGCAGCAGTCCGGTAGCGGTGGTCGGATCGACGGCCGCGTCGGTGGTGAGCACGGCGAGCATGGTGGCCATGTTGGGTTCGAGCATGGCCGCTCCCTTGGCCATCCCGCCCACCGTGAAGCCGTCGCCGTCCACCTGGGTGTTCTTGGGGACGGTGTCAGTGGTCATGATGGCCTCGGCAGCGGCCTGGCCGCCCGCCGGGTTTAGGAAGTCGGCGACTCGGCCGATCCCAGCGGTGATGGCGTCCATGGGCAGCGGGTAGCCGATCCATCCGGTGGAGCAGACCAGTACCTCATCGGGGGAACAGCCCAACGCCTCGGCGGTGATCTCGCACATCCGCTCAGCGTCGGCCAGTCCGGCGGCCCCCGTGGCCGCGTTGGCGTTGCCGCTATTGAGGACCACTCCGGTGGCCCGGCCGCCGGTGGCCAAGAGGTGGTCCCGGCAGACCTGCACCGGCGCGGCGGTCATCCTGTTGGAGGTAAAGACACCGGCCGCGGTGACCGGTGAGCCGTCGGTGGTAGCCACCAGGGCCAGGTCGGGTCGGCCATTGGACTTGATCCCACATGACAGGCCGGAGGCCACGAATCCCTCGACGGCGGTGACGGTCACGGGTACACCCCGATGTTGGTGAGTCCGGCGGCCTCGTCAAGGCCCAGGACCAGGTTGGCGCACTGGACGGCCTGGCCGGAAGCGCCCTTGCCCAGGTTGTCGATGGCGCACAGGACGACCAAGAGGCCGGTCCGAGGGTCGACCCGAGCGGTGAGGTGAGCGGCGTTGGACCCCAGGGTGGCCTTGGTGGACGGGGGTCGCTCGTCGACCAGTACGAACGGGCACCCGTCATAGGCGTCGGAGAGGACCCCCAGGGCCTGGTCGGTGTCGAGTTCAACGGTGGGCCTGGCATAGCAGGTGGCCAGGATCCCCCTGTTCATCGGGGCCAGGTGGGGGGTGAAGAGCACCGAGACCTCTTCGGTAGGGGTGCCATCGGGACCGGTGGCCAAGGCCTGCTCGATCTCGGGGGTGTGCCGGTGGACTAGGAGGCCGTAGGCCGAAAAGTCCTCGTCGACAGCGCAGAAGGCGGTGGCGTCTTTAAGGGCCCGACCGGCACCAGAGACGCCGCTGGCCGCGTCGACCACGATGCCATCGGTTTCTACAGCGAAGGCCCGTAGAAAGGGGGCCAGAGCCAGGGCGGCGGCCGTCGGGTAGCACCCGGGTGAGGCCACCAGTCGGGCGCCGCCGAGAGCGGGACCGAAGAGCTCGGGGAGCCCGTAGACAGCTTCGGCCAGCAGTTGAGGCGAGCCGTGGGCCTCCCCGTACCACACCGGGTAGAGGTCGGGGTCCCGGAGCCTGAAGTCTGCGCCCAGATCGACGATCAGGTCGGCGGCCTCCAGCATGGTGGGGACGAGCTCCTGGGAGGCGCCGTGGGGCAGACCCAGGAACACCACGTCGCAACCCTCAGTGGCGTTCGGGCCAGTCGGGGCGAAGGTCATCTCGGGGTAGGCAGCGGCCAGGCTGGGGTAAAGGTCGGCCACCAGGGTGCCGGCCTTGGTGTCACCAGTAGCCGCCACTACGTCGAAGGACGGGTGGGCCGCGCAGATGCGCAGCAGTTCCGCACCGGTGAAGCCCGACGCGCCCACGATGCCCACGTCCACCATGGCATTATCATACAGTATTCTGAATACTTATTCACCCTCGTCCACCGGGGTGCGCCCAGTCGGAGTGGGGTCCCGCTGGATCAGGCGGTACGGTCGACGACCACCTTCCCCACCACCTTGCGGTCGGCGATGTCCTGAAGGGCCTGTGCCGCCTCGTCGAACGGGTACGGAGGGTGTAGTAGCGGATCGACGACGCCCTTTTCGGCCAGGGCCATCACCTCGGCCATCTGGCGGCCCAACGACGACGGGTCCCGACCCAGTGAGGCGCCCCAGTGCACGCCGACGACCGAGTAGTTCTTCAACAGCACGTGATTGGTGGCGATCTCGGGGATGCCGGCCACGAACCCGATGACCAGCAGCCTTCCGTCCCAGGCCATGCATCGTCGAACCTGCTGGAACATGTCCCCGCCGACCGGGTCGTAGGCCACGTCAACCCCCCGGCCGTCGGTAAGCCCCCTCACCTCCTCCACCAGGTCGTCCACGCCCCGGTGGTCGATCACATCGTGAGCGCCGAGTGCCGCACAGGCCGCCGTCTTGTCGGTCCCGCCAGCCACCGCGATGACCCGGGCCCCGGCGGCCAGGCCCAGCTGGATGGCCGCCGACCCTGTGCCGCCCGACGCCCCGGTCACCAGTAGCGTCTCGCCCTCGGCCAGACCGGCCCGGTTGTGGAGGGCGAACCAGGTGGTCCCGTAGTTCAGCGGCACGGCTGCTGCCTTGGCCTGGCTCAGAGACTTAGGCACCGCGAAGGCCATGCCGGCCGATACGGCCACCTGCTCGGCTAGGCCGCCCCCCATAGCCACCACCCGCTGGCCTATCTCAAAACCCTCCACCCCGTCACCCAGGGCGGCCACCCGACCCGACGTCTCGCCGCCCGGCGTGAAGGGCAGTGGCGGCTTGACCTGGTACTCGCCCCGACACTGGAGGACATCTGGGAAGGCAAGCCCCACCGCGTCCACGTCGACCAGCAGCTGGCCGGGGCCGGGTTGGGGACTGTCAACGTCGCCGAGGACCAACCGGTCGATCGGGTCGCCCAGTTCATGGACCTGCCAGGCCTGCACGGCGGCGACCCTACCCGGCCCGCCTGATCCGCCCGCCAGCCGAGGAACTTAACCCCGAAGAGTGGCGCCCAGGTCACCCTCGACGGCGTCGATACAACGCTGGCGGACCGTGGCCACTTCGGCGTCGGTGAGGGTCCGGTCGTCGGCCTGGAGGCGCATGGCGAAGGCCAGGCTGCGCCGCCCCTCGGCTACCGGCTCGCCGCGGAACACGTCGAACAGCCCCAGGTCGACCAACAGGTCGCCGGCCGCCGAGCGCAACAGTGATTCGACCACTGCGGCCGGGGTCTCCTCGTCCACCTCGAAGGCCAGGTCGATGTCCGAAGACGGATACCGGCTGAAAGGCCGGAACGGCAGATCCCCGTGGGAGAGGCCCAGGAGCACGTCCAGGTCGACTTCCAGCCAGGCCACCCGCTCCCCCACTTCGAAGGCCTCCGACACCGACGGGTCAACCTCCCCGACGTGGCCCACCGGCGTGGACGCCAGCTCGATGCGAGCCGTCCGAGTGGCGTGCAGGCCCGGGACCGCCTCAGCCACCAGGGTGTAGTCCCGGGTGGCCAGCGCGTCGGCCAGAACCGACCACACCTCCACCGCGGCTCGGGCCTCCCGGCCGGCCAGAGCTACCGCGAGGTATTCACGCTCATCAGGCAGGGGTCGGGGTTCGGTGGGCCGTCGGTACACGTGGCCCACCTCGAACAGGCTGAGGCCGTAGAGGCGGTGGGAACCGTTGTAAGCCAGCGTCTTCAACAGGCCGGGCAGCAGTGAGGAGCGCATCACCGACTCCTCTGCCACCAGCGGGTTGGTCACAGCGATGCCGTCGGCAGCCAGGCCAGCCCGTTCCAGATCACCGGGCGCCAGGAAGGGCAGCGGCATGACCTCGTCGAGACCCAGGCCGAGCATCGCGCTGCGCACCCTTCGGCGGTCCACCTGGCGCCCGTTGAGCGCTCCGGTGAGTCCGGAACGGGGGACGGTGCGGGCGATCCGACCGTAGCCATGGACCCGGGCAACCTCCTCGATCACGTCGATCTCGGTGGCGCTGTCCGGGCGGAAACTGGGGACCACCACATCGAGGTCGTCCCCAGCCTTGGAGGTGGCGAACCCGATCGGCTCGAGGACCTCAACGATGCGGTCGCGGCCCAGGTCTGTGCCGAGGATTCGGTTCACCCTGGCCACCCGGACCCGCACCGGCTCCCGGGAGGGCAGGTCCCCCCGCTGGTCGGCCATCCCCGGGGCCAGGGCGGCCTCGGAGCCAATCAACTCAGCGAAGCGCCGCATGGCCAGCTCCACCACCTCGGGGTCGGCGCCCTTCTCGAAGCGGGCCGACGCCTCACTGCGCAACCCGAGCCGGCGTGACGTCCGAGCGATCGACATGGGGTCCCACCAGGCCATCTCGAGGGCCACCGTGACGGTGGTGCCGTCGATCTCGGTGGCAGCACCTCCCATCACCCCTGCGATACCCACCGCCACGTCCTCGGCGTCGGCCACCACCCCATCGGCGTCTACCAGAGTCCGGCTCACCCCGTCGAGGGTTTCGATGGTTTCGCCGTCCACGGCCCAGCGTGCCCGAAAGCCCGAGCCACCCACCCGGTCCAGGTCGAAGGTGTGGCTGGGTTGGCCCAACTCGAGCATCACATAGTTGGACACGTCGACCACGTTGTTAACCGGCCGCATGCCCATCGCGACCAGCCGGTTGGTCAACCATTGCGGGGAGTCACCAACGATGATCCCGTCCAGGACCCTCACCGCGAACCGGCCACACAAGTCGGCGTCGACGATCTCCACCGACACCCGGCCGGAGGCATCCTCCCCGGACTCCACCGGTGCCGGGTCGGGAAGGGTGAACGGCACTCCCTGTCGGGCGGCCAGGTCCCGGGCCACCCCGGCCACCGACATGGCGTCGGGCCGGTTGGGGTTGACCTCCAGGTCGTAGACAACATCAGCCCGGATCCCCAGCGCCTCGGCCAGGGGGACACCCGGCTCGTGCCCGGAACCCAGGATCAGGATGCCGTCGTGGTCGTCACCCAGGTTGACCTCGGGGCCTGAGCAGAGCATTCCGTTCGACCACTCCCCTCGGAGCTGGCGACGACTGATCTCCATGCCGCCCGCCATCACCGCTCCGATGGTGGCCAAGGGCACCAGGTCGCCGACCGACATGTTGAACGCCCCACAACAAACCTGGAGGGA
>JAKUSA010000012.1:18006-33630 GCA_022449565.1 Acidimicrobiales bacterium
AGGACTGAAGGACCCTCATCGGATCCCCACCCCACTGGTCGGCCGGACCGTCCCGTCGCCCACCATCAGAACTGGGAGAGGAACCGGTGGTCGTTGCGGAACAGTTCCCTCAGATCGTCGATGCCATGGCGCATGAGGGCCAGGCGGTCCAGGCCGAACCCGAAGGCGAAGCCCTGCCACTCCTCGGGATCCAGGCCGCACGCCCGTAGGACCTCGGGATGGACCATGCCACAACCGCCCAGTTCCAGCCACGATCCGTCGGGGCGGCGGATGTCGAACTCGGCCGATGGCTCGGTGAACGGGAAGTATGAGGGACGCAGCCGCGACTCGAAGTCCGCTCCGAAGTAGGCCGCGGTAAAGGCCTGAATGGTGCCGGCCAGGTCGCCGAAGGTGGTGTCCCGGTCCACCACCAGCCCCTCGATCTGGTGGAAGACCGGCATGTGGGTGGCGTCGGCAGTGTCGCTGCGGAACACCCGGCCCGGCATGACCGAATAGATCGGTGGCCCGGTGGTCTCCATGACCCGGATCTGGACCGGCGAGGTGTGGGTCCGCAACAGGGTGCTCATCGACTCCCCGTAGTCCACGTAAAGGGTGTCGTACATGTCCCGGGCTGGGTGTCCGAGCGGGAAGTTCAACGCTCCGAAATTGTGCCACTCGTCTTCGATCTCGGGCCCCTCGACCACCGTGTAGCCCATGCCCACGAACAAGTCCTCAAGGTGCTCCCAGGTCCGGGTGACCACGTGCCGGTGGCCGAGCCGTCGACCCCGGTCCAACTCGGTCAGGTCCAGGCGCTCCGACTCCAACCGATGGACCCGTTCGTCGGACTCCAGTTCGGTCCGACGTCCATCCAGGAGACGTTCCAACTCGGCCCGGACCTCGTTGAGCCGCCGTCCGGCATCCCGTCGCTCGTCGGCCTCTAGGCCACCGAGTCGCTTCTTGGCCGTGCTGATCACCGAGCGTCTCCCCAGCAGTTCCGCGTCGAGGGCCCGGACCTCATCCAGGTCGACCGCCGCGACGATGGCCGCTGCCGCGTCGGCGAGGTGTGCGTCGAGGTCGTGGTCCATCGGTGCCGGTCAGCGGTTCATGGTGGGTAGGCCCGGCCGGAGCCGGTCCAGACGCAGGCTACGGCACCGGCCGGGGTTGCCGGGGCACCGATTCCCGTTCACCGACCGGCAGGGCGACCCAGCACGTAGAGGAGTACCGCTCCGGCCACCGCCACGTTCAGGGAGTCCGCGCCACCACCGGTCGGCAGGCTGACCACCGTGTCGCAGGCCGCCACCAGGGCGTCGTCAAGCCCATGGGGCTCGTTACCCACTACCACGACCAGCGGCTGGTCTCGGGGTGCCTCCTCCGGGACGATGCCACCCTCGGGAGTGGTGGCCAGCAGCCGATAGCCAACGGCCGCCAAGACTTCGAACGCCCCCCGGACCGGGTCCGGACCCGGTGGTAGAGAGATGGGAAGGCGGAACGTCGACCCGGCAGCGGCCCTCACCACCTTGGGGTTGTAGGGGTCGACCCCATCAGCGAAGACCACCCCGGACGCCCCAAACGCCTCGGCCGACCGTACAAGGGCCCCTGCGTTGCCCGGGTCGCCGACACCGGCCAGCAGCAGCACAGTGCCCCGTGTAGCGGCCAGTTCCGAGACGGGCACATCGTGGCAGGCCACCTCGGCCAGCGCGGGCTGGGAGGTCCGAGTGGTACTCAGGCCCTCAAAGGTCCGATCGGGAACCAGTGCGCACGGCACGCCGGCCGACTGGGCCGCGGCCACGAGGTCGTGGGAGGCGGCTGATACGGGCACCAGGACCTGCTCAACGTCCAACCCAGCGGCCATGGCTTCGCCGACCAGCGTCGGACCCTCCACCACGTACCGGGCTTCGGTCCACCGGTAGCTCCGGTCACGGGCCAATCGGCGGATACGTCGCAGCCGGGGGTTGGATCCGCCCAATTCCTCGACCACGGTCGACGTCCCGCGCCAAGCTTCGGTGGAGGTGGCTCGGGCGAGGTTCAGCGGGCGTTCCCGCCAGCCAGCTCGACCAGGCGACTGAAGGACGGGGGGTCCGAGACTGCCAGATCGGCGAGAACCTTGCGGTCCACCTGCACCCCGGCCGTCTTTAGTCCGGCTATGAAGCTCGAGTAGGTGGTGCCGTTCTGGCGGCATGCCGCGTTGATCCGCTGGATCCACAGGCGCCGGAACTGGCCCTTGCGGGCCCGTCGGTCGCGGAAGGCGTACTGGCCCGAGTGTAGGAGCTGTTCGTTCGCGGCTCGGAAGGTCCGGCTCTTGTTGCCGTAGTAGCCCTTGGCCTGCTCAAGGACGGCCTTGTGCCGTTTCTTGCTCTGGACTGCTCGCTTGACCCTGGCCATCGCTGGCTCCTTTGCTCTCGGGGGGCGGTTGTAGAGGTGTGCTCTTCGGGCTGGCCCGGCCCGGGGTCGGACCGGTCGGGGTCAGAGGCCGAGTTGCCTGCGGACCGCCGTGCGGTTGGCGCCCTTGACCTCGTACTCCCGTCCCAGGCGACGCTTACGGGTGGAGGACTTCTTCTCCAGAATGTGGCTCCTGAAGGCCTTGCGCCGCTTCAGGCGGCCAGTGCCGGTGACCTTGATGCGCTTGGCCATACCCCGGTGGGTCTTCATCTTCGGCATGTTCGCTCCTGTCGTCCCGTCGTCCTGTCATGTCCCGGTGGGCTCGGGTTCAACCGGTCCCGGTGGCTGGTTCGGCGGCTTCAACTACTGCCTCACCCTCGACCGCTGCCTCGGCGGCTTCGGCCTCGGCGGCTTCGGCCTCGGCGGCCTGGTGAGCCTGGGCGGCCTCGCGCTGACGACGGGTGGCCTGGCCGGGGCTGAGCATCATGGTCATGTTCCGGCCCTCCTGCTTCGGGTAAACCTCCACCCGTCCCACGTGGGCCACCGTGTCGGCCACCCGATCCAGGATTCTTCGACCCAGTTCGGGGTGCTGCATCTCTCTTCCTCTGAACATGATCGTGATCTTGACCTTGCTTCCCTCGCTGAGGAACCCCTCGACCTTCCGGGTCTTGGTGGCAAAGTCGCCGACCCCGATCTTGGGCCGGTACTTCATCTCCTTGACCAGGACACGGGTGGCCTTCTTTCGGGACTCCTTGGCCTTCTGGGAGTGCTCGTACTTGAACTTCCCGTAGTCCATGACCCGGCAGACCGGCGGGTTCGCTTGATCCGCCACCTCCACCAGATCCAGGCCCAGTTCCTGGGCCATGGCCAGGGCTTCGTCGAGCGTCCGGATCCCGATCTGCTCACCGTCCGGTGCGACCAGTCGAACCTCACTGGCCCGGATCTCCTCGTTGACCCGGGGTTCCCCGTCTGCGGTCGCTGCTATTGCCCGTCACTCCTGTGCGTCACGCATGCTCTCCTCGTGAATTGATTGCCCTTATTGACCCCGCCCCTCCCCACTGACCCGGACCCGGGCGAAATGACGAAAGGCGGGCACCGGAAAACAGGTGTCCGCCGAACTACGACCCGGACACACCTGAGGTGGCCGGGTGGGGTGGGACCCGCTTTCCGATTGATTGTGGACCCCTAGAGTACCAGTCCGTACCGGCAACCGGTACCGGACCGGGGCGCCCAGGCGTCCACCCACCCCGACCGGACGGAGACCATTCCCATGAGCAGCCTGTGGACACCCGGTGGTGAACACCCGGTGGATCCCAAGACCGGTGAACATCAGCCTTCCGAGGAACCGCAATCGGCGAGCGTCCCCGACCTGGAAAGCCTCTCGCCCGAGGAACAGAGCCAGGCTGAGGCACTGGCCCGTGAGATGGCCACGGTAAGGGAGCAGTTGGCGTCCACACCGGCCGCCCTGGTGGTGGCCAACCACCTGATGGGCCTCTACGAGCTTGCCGCCATCCACCTCTCGCAACAGCCGGCCAACATGGGCGAGGCGTCGGTGGCTATTGACGCCCTCGGGGCGGTGGTCGAGGCGCTACCGGACCGGCTCGGCGAAGCTGAGGCCACCCTGCGCGACGCCCTGCACCAGATCCGGCTGGCCTACGTCCAGGTCGGCCAACAGGCCGATGATGGGCCCGGTGAGACCGAACCCGACAATGACTAAGGGATGTTCAGTGAACGATTTTGGCCAGGGGTAGTTCCAGGATGTCGGTCGCCCCCTTGTCCCGAAGCGCGGGAATCAACACGTTGATCTGCGTCTTGGCCACCACCGTCTCCACCGCGTAGCCGGCCCCTCCGGCCAACTCGTTAACGGTCGGCGACTTCATCGACGGAATGAGAGTCAAGACCTCTTCTAGCGAAGAAGGCGACACGTTCATCTTTACCAGGACCTTGCCCCGTGCCTCCAGGGTGCCCTCCAGCAGGGTGAGGATCTGCTCCATAGCGTGGCGCTTCACGGGGTCGGCGTAGGACTCCGGGTTGGCGATGAGCTCCGTGTGGCTGGTGATAATGGTGTCGATGATGCGGAGACCGGCGGCCTGCAATGCACGGCCCGTCTCGGTGAGGTCCACGACCACATCGACGATGTCGGGAACCTTCGCCTCCGTGGCCCCATAGCTCAGCCGGATGTCGGCGTCGACCCCCTGGTCCTCGAAAAACCGTCGGGTGAGTTCCGGATACTCGGTCGAGACCCGTGTCCCCGGCGGCAGATCGGCAGCTTTTTCGTAGGACGCAGCGTGGGGGACGGCGACCACGATGCGCACTGGTCGCGCCGTGGCCTTCGAGTAGTGGAGAAGGCCTAGTGAGGCGACATCGCTGCCCGTCTCGGCGATCCAGTCACGTCCGGTGACCCCCAGGTCGAAAAGTCCGTCGGCTACGTAGACGGGAATCTCCTGGGGTCGCAAGATCCGTACCTCGTCGATGCGCGGGTCGTCGATTGCCGCTCGGTAGTCGACCGCCGAGGAGCGGTCGACGGCCAAGTCGGCGTCGGAGAACAGGTCGAGGGTGGCCTTCTCCAACGAACCCTTGGGGAGCACCAGCTTCAGCACACCGACGAAACTACCGGTTCGCCAGGTGTTGGCGGCGCAGGTTTTGCGGTTTCTGCTCCGGAGCCGAGGACCGGGGCAGTTCTTAGGTCGTGGCCCGGCAGGATGACGGCTGCAAACCGTGCGCAGCGGCCTGCTCGACCGCTTAGAGCAGGTGGGCCTAGTCGTTGGCCGCCTCAACCATGGGTAGTAGGCCCGGCCGGACCCTCACCCGACGGGTGTGGGTCGGTGTTGTCGACGAGTAGTCGCACGGCGTGTGGCACCACGTCGATCACCGCCTCGAGGCATTCGATGCACCCCTTCGACGAACCCGGAGTGTTGAGCACCAGTGCACAACCGATCGTCCCGGCCACCCCCCGGGAGAGGCGGCCCAAGGGGTTGGCCAGACGCATGGCCTCTGCAAGGCCCGGCGCCTCCCGGTCGATGACCGACCGGGTGGCCTCTGGGGTGTAGTCCCTCGGACCGAAGCCGGTTCCCCCGGTGGTGACCACCAGGCCGTGGAAACCCTCGGCCAATCCGAGCAATAACGAGGCCACCTCCTCGGTTCCGTCCGGTGTCACCGCCCGCTCAACGACCGTCCAGCCTTCGGCGACCATCCGCTCGACTAGGGCGTCGCCTGACCGGTCGTCCCGAGTGCCATGTACCACCCCGTCCGAGACGGTCAGGACCTTGGCCGCAAGGATTGGGGGCTCCACGTCGCCCGTACCGTTCATGGGTCGAGAGTACCGGAGCGGCCCCGGGCCCGGGGGGCCGGATAGGGTCGGCGGAGTGGGAGTCGACGCCCTCGCCGGCTACGAGATCGGCGAGTTCGGCCACGGTGGCACCAGCCGTACCGTCCTGCGCACTGGCGATGGCCCGGCGGTCGTCGTCATGGCCGAGATCCCCGGGATCACCCCCCGGGTGGCAGAGTTCGGCCGCCGGGTGGCCGGCATCGGTTGCACCGCTGTGCTCCCCTCCCTGTTTGGCATACCGGGCCGGTCCCCCACCGCCGGATACATGCTCCGTTCCCTCTCCGGGGCGTGCGTGTCCCGGGAATTCACCGCGTTGATGACCCGGCGGACCTCACCGATCACCGACTGGCTACGGGCCCTGGCCGCTTTCGAACACGGTCGATGCGGCGGCCCGGGAGTCGGTGCGGTGGGCATGTGCTTCACCGGCGGATTCGCCCTCGGGATGATGCTCGACGACCGCTTGCTGGCCCCGGTACTTAGCCAGCCCAGCCTGCCGCTGCCCCTGGGAAAGCGACGCCGCCGATCGGTAGGCCTCTCCGCCCGGGACCTGGAGGTGGTGCGCCAGCGGGTCGAAGACGGAGTCTGTGTGTTGGGCCTGCGGTTCAGCGAGGATTCGATGGTCCCACGGGAGCGCTTCGAGCGCTATCGGGAGGAGTTCGGTGACGGCTTTGTCGCCGTGGAGCTCGACTCCTCGCCCGGGAACCCGTATCGGATTGGCCGCCGGGCCCATTCGGTGCTGACCGAGGAACTGGTGGACGAGCCCGGACACCCGACCAGCGATGCCCTCAACCTGGTCCTAGACCACCTTCGGAGCCAGTTGGTGGACGCCTGAACGTCAGTCGGGCGGACTCTCAGCCCACCCGGTATGCGAAGACCGCCATGCCCTCGCTGTCCAAGTCCTGGGGCAGCAGCAAACCTCCGGTGCCATGGGGCCGCCACGGCTCGGGCATCGGTCCGGCCGGCCGAGCATCGGTGGCCCCCCGGAACGCCTCGTCAACGTCGACAGTCTCTGCCGCGGTGAGCGTGCAGACGCTATAGAAGAGGAGGCCGCCCGGCATCACTAGGGGAAGCACCGCTCGGAGGAGTTCGACTTGCAACCCGGCCAGGTCGGATACGTCGGATTCGACGACCCGCCAACGTGCATCGGCCCGACGACGGAGTACACCCAGGCCGCTGCACGGTGCGTCGACCAGCACCGACTGAAAGGCCCCGGGCCGGAAGGGCGGCCATCGGCCGTCGGCGGCCACCATGCTCAGATGAAGCCCCAGCTGCCGGGCGTTGTCGCCTACCAGGCCAAGGCGGCCCACCGAGGCGTCGCCGGCCACGACGAGAGCGCCCACCGAGGCCAACGCCGTCGCCTTCCCACCGGGCGCCGCGCACACGTCCAGCACCGGTCCTCCATCGGGCCTGATCCCATCGGCCACCAGGGTGGACACCAGTTGCGAGGCCCGGTCCTGGCGGTAGCCATCGTGACGGGCCACCGGTAGAGCTGGCTCGTTCATGGCCGCCAGGGTGGTCAGGGCATCGTCTGACCCCAGGTCGGCCACCAGTCGACCGACAAGCCAGTCCGGGTAGCTGTGCTGGACGGCCGGGCCCGGCCAATCGGGTTGGTAATCGGCTACCCGCCGCAGTACGGCGTTGCACAATCCCCGGGCCCGCTGCGGTGCCTCCGAAACCGTGGCGTCTACCGCGGCGTGCGCCGGCACGCCCGCCCAGTGGAGCTGGTAGGCACCGAGCCGGAGGACGGTACGGACCGCGGGTTCCACGTCGTGCTCTATGAACTGGTTCACGAGATAGTCGCAGGCCCGGCGCATCCGGGTTGTCCCGTAGACGAGGTCGGTGGCAAACGCCCGGTCCCGCCGGTCAAGGTCGCAGCGGTCAAGGGCGGCCCGTAGGGCCAGGTTGGCGTAGGCACCATCCCGTTCGATACGGCCTAGCACGTCGAGGGCCAGTCGCCGGGGGCTCCCGGCGACCGTCATCGGCCCAGGTGGACGCCCGGCTCAATGCGGGCGCCGACCCACCAGGTGGCAAAGGGCTGCCGGGAACGGTCCTGGGCCTGCACCTCTACGAGACGCAGCCACCCGTCGCCGGTAGCCACCCGGTCGTCGACCAGTAGTCCCGGGGGTCCGTCGGGCCCGTCGGCCGACGGCTCGGCGGCCAAGACCTTCAACCGCCGACCGTGCACCAAGGTCCAGGCGCCCCCTGCCCTGACCAGTCGGTCCAGTGCGACGGCGGTCAGGCCCCAGTCCAGTTCCCGGTCGGACACGGTGAGCTTTTCCGCCCATGTCGGCTCTCCGACCTGTGGGACGGGCGCCTCCAGTCCAGCGGCCAGGGTGGCCACCAGAAGTTCCACGCCGGCGTCGACCAGGCGGTTCCTCAGCCCTACGGCCGTCTCCCGGGGTCCGATCTGCACTTCGGTGCGAGCATGGATGCCGCCTATGTCGAAGTCCTCGCCGACGGCGATCACACACACACCTGTGGTGGTGTCGCCCGATCGGACCGCCCACTCCACCGGCGCCGGGCCCCGCCACCGAGGCAGCGAGGAGAAATGCACGTTCACCATGGGTAACACGTCCAGGATCCGGGTGGGGATTAACGCGCCGAAGGCGACGACCACCCCTAGGTCGGCGCCACAGTCGACCAGGGTTCCCATGTCATGTGCGACGGGCAGGCCCAGGTCGTTGGCGGCCGCTTTGACCGGACTGGGCGACGGTTCCTCCCGTCGACCCCGCCGCCGGTCCTCACCGGTAATCACCAGGGCAATCTCGTGCCCGGCCTCTACGAGGGCAATGAGGAACGGGGCGGCCAACTCGGGGGTCCCGAGGAAGGCCAGCCGGGTGGGGTGCGCCGGAGGCGGCGCGGTCACGACAATGGCGAAGCCGGACGCGACGCCCCGACTATCGGCTGGCGGGCCACCGGCCGGGCCAGGGCCAGTTCGCTCAAGGTGAGGCGGGCTTCGCGCCGCTGGTCGAGGTCAAGGTGGTCGAGGAGAAGCACCCCGTCGAGGTGGTCCAATTCATGTTGGAACAGGCGGGCCGGCAGTTCGTCGGCCTCGATCGATACCTCATTGCCGTCGAGATCAACGCCGACCAGGTGGACCTCCTTGGGTCGGAGGATCTCCCAGGTGAGGCCAGGGATGGACAGGCAACCCTCCTCGTACACCCACTCACCGTCTGATCCCTCGATCCGAGGGTTCACGACGACGCCGGGGCCCTCGCCCCAGTCGTAGACGAAGATCCGCTTCTGCACCCCGACTTGCGGCGCGGCCAGGCCGATGCCCGGCGCGTCGTACATGGTGGTGAGCATGTCCTCGGTCAGCCGGACCAGCGCCCCGGTCACCTCGGTCACCTCGGTGGCCCTGGTCCGAAGGACGGGATCGCCAATCACCCGGATCTCGGTGGTGCTCATGGCGGCCAAGACTACTGCCGGGACGTGTCCCCTCCCGGGGCGGCTCAACCGCGGTCGGCGTTCACACCCGTGGGGGGTCAACCTGGAGGTGGAGGCGGCCCCGGGGGCGTTCCACCTCGGCAAGGGCGTCCGCTAGCCGGTCGTGGTCGGCGGCCCGTACCAGCCAGGCGCCGTCACGTGGTCCCAGCACATCGATGCCGTCAGGTCGACCGAGCCTGTCCACAAACTCGCCAGCCACGGCACCTGAGACCCGGGCCAGGGCCGTGTGTGGGGGAAGGGCTAGGAGGCGCCGGCGTTCCGACTCCGGCCCGGCCAGTCGGCCCGGGTCGGCATGGAGTGCCGCCTGGAGCACCTCATGGTCGCTCTGACGGGTCTGGACGACCAGGCGGCCACCGTTTGACCGGGGTCCGAGCAGCCGCGCCGCCCTAACCAGGAGGGTCATCGCCTGCTCGGCGGCCCGGAAGCGGGGTGCCAGTAGTTCCTGGTCAAACTCGAGGAACACCACCCGGGAGGCCCTTTCGATCCGGTGGAGTACGGCCTCGGTGCCCACGTACACCCCGGCGTCGGGAAGCTTCCCGGGGTCGGTTCCGCCGGTTACCTCAATGACCGGGCGACCGGCCAGGGCCTCGAGTTCCTCCCTCACGCGGGTCACTCCAGCCCGCAGGTTCCGGAACCGGGTCGACCCACAGGCGTGGCACACCACCGGTCGGCGGTCACCGCTGATGCGGCAGGCCAGCATCCCGTCACCGTCCTGAGCCAGGGGCACCCGGTGCTCCTCACAGCGGGCCAGCGCCCCGCAACCGTCGCAGGCCAGGAGGCGGGACCGGCCCCGGCGGTTCAGGACACACACCACCGGGCCGTCGCCGTCGGTGCGGAGCACGGATACCAGGGCGTCGCTGAACAGGCCGGCCCGAGTCGGGTCGTCGGAGCGACGATCAACAAGGTCGACCACCGGCCAGCCGGCCCGCTCCTCCGCCCGGGACGGCACCAGAAGGTCCCCCCAGGCGAGAGCCTCGAGGCTGGGTGACGGCGAGGTCAGAAGGCAGGGCACGCCAGCCCGCCGAGCCCGTTCAACCACCACATCCCGTGCATGCCAGGTGGGTGAGCGTTCCTCCTGGTAGGCCTCGTCGTGCTCGTCGACGACTAGCACGGCGGCGAGGTCACCGACCGGACCGAACGCCGCGCCCCGACTGCCGACCACCAGGCCCCCCGCTGCGGCCGCAGCCCAGTCACGGGGCAGAAGGGCCACCGGTAAGCCGGCCCGGCGCAACCGTACAGCCAACAGCCGCGCCCGGTCGGTCGACGGCACCAGGACCAGCGCGTCGCCCAGACGCGCCGCCTCGACGGCCACCGGACTGGGGTCAACCGAGGGCGGGAGGCGAAGAACGGTCCGGTCGGAAGTGAAGGCCCGCGCTGCCCACGACTGGGCCACCTCGGGCACCGGCCGAGCCGACGGAGGTGGGCCTGGCGCCGCGACCACGGTGGGCGGCGAGGCGGTGGCCAGAAACCCGGCGAGACGCCCCACCCAGCGGTGGGCCGCCCAGCGAGCCAGGTCAATGATCTCGGCCTCGGGTCCCAGCCCACTCAGTTTGGCCAGCGGACGGAGGTTGACTCCCACCGGCGGCTCCACATGGTCAGCGACCACCCAACCGCCAACCCGTCGCCCGCCCAACTGGATACGCACCCTGCTCCCCACCCCCAGGCTGTCGGCCCGGCCGTCATCGGACCAGGCGCGGGGAACGAGGTAGTCGAACTCCCGGTCGATGGCCACCACGTCGGGCTGGACCCGTACCACTCGGGGTCCGCCGCCGGCCGGATCAGTGGGCGGGGTACCGTAGGTTGACGGAGCGTCCTTTACCGGAAGAGTGCCCTGGTCCCCCCTGGGCTGGTCGAAGGCGAGGCGGCCCTGCTTACCGAGAGCGGTCATCGAAGACCGTCTCGGGTCAGCCGAGGCCGCAATGGGAACGGACGTCGTCGACCCGGTCGGTGCTCTCCCACGGGAATCCGGCGCGACCAAAGTGCCCGTAGGCGGCAGTCGGCTGGTAGATGGGCGCCCGGAGGCCCAGGTCGGCAATGATCGCCGCCGGCCGTAGGTCGAAGACTTCCTGCACGCAGTCCACCAGCCGGGCCGGGTCCACCGTCTCGGTTCCAAACGTCTCGACCTCCACCGACACCGGACGGGCCATGCCGATGGCGTAGGCCAACTGCAGTTCACAGCGACGGGCTACCCCGGCGGCCACCAGGTTCTTGGCCACCCAGCGCGCCGCGTAGGCCGCCGAGCGATCCACCTTGCTGGGGTCCTTCCCGGAGAAAGCACCACCGCCGTGACGAGCCATTCCACCGTAGGTGTCGACAATGATCTTGCGGCCCGTGAGACCGGTGTCACCAACCGGGCCTCCGACCACGAAGCGCCCGGTCGGGTTGACGATCAACTCGAAGTCGTCGTCGGCGAACCGTTCCGGAATAACCGGCCGGATCACGTGCTCGACCAGATCGGGCCGGATCATGGTGTCACGGTCAATGCCGTCGTTGTGCTGGGCGGACACCAGCACAGTGCGGAGTCGGACCGGGCGATCGTCCTCGTAGTCGAAGGTGACCTGGGTCTTCCCGTCAGGCCTCAAGTACGGGATGGTGCCGGCCCGGCGCACCTCGGCATGGCGTTGGGCCATCCGATGGGCCAGGTGGATGGGCAACGGCATCAGGACGTCGGTCTCGTCGCAGGCGTAGCCGAACATCATCCCCTGGTCCCCAGAGCCCTGCCGATCCAAGTCATCTTGCTCACCGGATGACCCCGACCGGACCTCCTCGGAGTGATCGACCCCCTGTCGGATGTCGTCGGACTGGGAGTCGATAGCGACCATCACCCCACAAGTGTCGCCGTCAAAGCCATAGTCCTCCCGGTCGTATCCGATCTCTCGGATCGTCCGGCGCACGATGTCGGGGATGTCTACGTACCCGGCGGTAGTGATTTCGCCGGCCACTATGCAGAGGCCGGTGGTGAGCATCGTCTCGCAGGCCACCCGCGACTCGGGATCTTCGGCCAGGAGCGCGTCGAGGACGGCGTCAGAAATCTGGTCGGCCATCTTGTCCGGATGTCCCTCGGTGACCGACTCCGAGGTGAACGACCTGATGCCGCTCATCGATCTTCCCTTTCAACGGGTCGGGCTCCATCGTGGTCCGGTCGACGGGCCCGAAGCGCGGCGTCAACTACCACGCGGGCCACCTCCCTCTTGTCGGACAACGGTACTTCGACGACCACTCCTTGGGCGTCTATGACTACCACGGCATTGGTGTCGTGGCCGAAGCCCACCCCGGGTGCGGACACGTCGTTGGCCACGATCAAGTCGACCCCCTTGGCGGCCAACTTGGCAGCCGCATTCTCCAGGAGATCGGAGGTCTCAGCGGCGAACCCGACCAGCACCTGGTCCCCGGTTCTTTGCCGCCCAAGTTCGGCCAGGATGTCGGTGGTGGGTACGAGTCGTACCTCGGGGATACCCTCAGCCTTTTTGATCTTCTGGGGAGCTACGTGGGCCGCACGAAAGTCCGCTACCGCGGCGGCCATGAGCACGATGTCAGCGTCGGCGGCCCGATCGGCGACCGCTCGGGCCATCTCCTCGGCGGTCTCTACCGGGGTGACCGCTACGCCGACCATGTCAGGTGCCGTATCGGGTCGGGTGGTAACACAATGGACCTTCGCTCCGCGCGAGGCTGCCTCGACGGCTAGGGCGTGGCCCTGCTTACCCGTCGACCGGTTCCCAATGTACCGCACCGGCCCGATCGGCTCCCGGGTGCCGCCCGCGGTAATCAGTACGGTCAGACCAGCCATGTCCCCGGCAGGAACCGGACCGTCAGCGGCCAGGATCCCCAGGACCGCGTCGACTACGTCGGCCGGTTCGGCCAGGCGACCAGCCCCGGTGTCACCACCGGCTAGATGGCCGTCGACCGGCCCGACGATTGTCACTCCCCGCTCGGCCAATGTGCCGACGTTGTCGATCACCGCCGGTTGCTCCCACATTTCGGTATGCATGGCCGGGCAGACAATCACCGGGGCTCGGGTAGCCAAGAGGGTGGCGGTCAGTAGGTCACCCGACCGGCCATTGCGGTAGTCGGCCAGTAGGCGGGCGGTGGCAGGACAGATCAGTATCAGGTCGGCCCCCTGGCCAAGCCGGGTGTGGGGAATCGGATGGTCCCCGTCCCACAGGGACACCTGGACCGGTTCGGAGGCCAGCGCGTCGAACGTGGCCCGGCCCACGAACCGGAGGGCACTGCTGGTCAGGACGGGAGCGACGTGGGCGCCAGCGTCGACGAGCCGACGGCAGACCTCGACCGCCTTATAGGCGGCGATGCCGCCGGTGACTCCGAGAACGACCCGTCGGCCGTCGAGCGCACCCATGTCGGGTCAGGAGGGCTCAGGCGCCCTCGTCGTCGGTGTCCGTGGGCGTCGAGGCACCCTCAACAAGGAGCATTTCCCCGTCGACCTCCTCGGGCTCTTCGGGCAACTCCACCAGCACGATCTTGTCGACCGCCACCTCCTCGAGCGCGATGGATAGCGGTTTGCGGGAGGTGGACGTGACCTGCGGCGGGACCGCCGCCCCAAGGCCCTCACCCAACTGGCCGAAGTAGGAGGTGATCTGTCGGGCCCGGCGGGCCGCCAGTATCACCAGACGGAACTTGGAGTCGGTCTTGGCGAGGAGGCCCTCGATCTCGGGGTTGACCAGGGTTTCGTAGTTGCGCACGGGCACTCCTCACCGAATCCGGAGACGACCAATGGGGGCCGGCTAGGGCCCCACGGTACCAGTGCGGTTACTCGAACCGGACAGGGGTCGGCTGGTTACCCGCGGTGCGCGGCGATCATGTCGGCCACTACGGTGACCGCGCTCCCCAGGTCCTCATTTGCTACAAACCGGTAGCCGAGACTGGTGGCCTCGGCTCGTTCCCGGTCGGCCTCCGCGAGCCGTTCCTCTGCCCGTTCGGTGCTGTCACCACGGGCTAGGAGCCGTCGACGCAGGATGGCGTCGGAGGCGTCGACAAATATACAAAGGGCATCCGGGTAGCGGCCCAGGACTTGGCGGCCGCCGGCCACGTCGATCTCTAACAGCAGATCCCGGCGATCCCCGGGGTCGGGAACGGGCGTTCCGTACAAGCAGCCGAGGAACTCGTTCCACTCCACGAATCCCCCCTCAGTTCGACGACGCTCGAAGGCCTCTCGTTCCACGAACACGTAGGCGTCGTCAGCATCGTCGACCCGACGCCGACGAGTCGTCCACGAGACGCTCAGGACAAGCCTCTTGTCGCCCTCGACGAGCGCTCGGGCGATGGTGCCCTTACCAGCGCCTCCCGGCCCCGAGACGACGATGATCAGCGGCGAGGGCTCCACGGCGGCACTTGGGGCCACCGGGGCTCAGCCGAAACGGCTGACCAGGGTCGACCGCTGCTGGGCGCCCAGCCCGCGCAGGCGACGACTCTCACTGATACCGATCTCCTCCATCGTCCGGCGGGCCTTCACCTTGCCGAGCTTGGGGAGCGACTCCAGCACGGCCAGCACTTTCATGCGGGCCAGTATCTCGTCGCCGTCGGCCCGCTCTAGGAGCTCGGCAACCGTGAGGGAACCCATCTTCAGGAGCTCCTTGACCTCGGCACGGGCCCGGCGGGCCTCGCCAGCCTTGACAAGTGCCTGACGGCGTTGTTCATCGGTGAGTTGAGGTAGTCCAGCCATGCGGCGACCCTAGTAGGCGCCCGCTGTCCGTGCCGCGTTCACGTCCAGCCCCGGAACCCGGTGTTCCGACCGGTCAGCCGAGCAGGTGGTCAACTAGGTCCTCGCAGGCGGCTATCGGGTCATCGACCGCGGTGACCGCCCGACCCACCACCAACAGGTCGGCACCCTCGTCGAGCGCCTCACGGGGACTGGCCACCCGGGCCTGGTCGTGGGTCGCCCCCCCGGGCAGCCGGAGCCCGGGCACGGCGCGGACCAGCCGCCCGGCGAACCGGGAGGTGGCCGCCAGGTCGGTCGCCGCGCAGACGATGCCCTCACAGCCGCTGTCCACCGCAAGCCCGCACCGCTCCTCCAACTGCTCCTGGCTGGCCACCTGGTCGCTGGTCAGCACAGTGATCCCCAGCACCCCGGGCACCGCCAGATCCGCCCCGGCGGCGCCGTCGGCCAGTCCGTCAACCGCGGCCTTCAGCATCGTCGCGCCGCCTGAAGTGTGGACTGTCACCCATCGAGCCCCGAGTGAGCCCACCACCCGGGCAGCCCGGCCCACCGTGTTGGGGATGTCGTGCAACTTCAGGTCGCAGAAGACATCGAATCCGGCCTCAACGAACGCTCCCACGGCGTCGGGCCCCGACGCCGTGTAAAGCTCCAGGCCGACCTTGACGGTTCCGAAATAGGGGACGAGCAGTCCGGCCAGCCGGCGCGCTTCCACCAGGTCGTCCACGTCGAGGGCCAGGACCAGCCGCTGACGTACCTCGGCGGGAACGCCTCCCTCCTCGAGGCTTAAGTCCTCGTCGGCGAGCAGGTCGTCGAGGGGATC
>JAKUSA010000120.1 GCA_022449565.1 Acidimicrobiales bacterium
ACGCTCCGAGGACGCTGGCATGCCGGAGCGGCCGTGGATCGCCGACTTTCCGGCCGGTTACATGAAGCGATCCATGCACCTGTTGCCCCGCCAGAGCGACCGCGAACCCTGGTTGAACACCCAGAACTACGCCCGTGATGTCAAGCTCATCCGAAAGACAGCCATCGCCGACGGCGTAATGACCTTCGATGCTCCCGCCCACTCCGGTTCGGCTAGAGAAGTTCAGGTGGTGGCCGGCGGCTGAATCCAGCCGCATCCCTCGCTGGGACCCGAATTCCATGCACCTCTGTGGGCAGGATCGGCATCCCCTTCTCCTCGGCGAGTTCGATCCCGGTTTGGGAAATACTCAGGCGACGCTTCGACGCCTCGCGATCATCTTCTCGAAGTGGGCTGCACCATCCATGGCCGGGACCTTTCCCTCGCCGGGTCCCATGTCAGACATCACGGTGTAACCAGCCCGCACTCGGAAGGTGAACGGCTGTTCTTCGGGGAGCCCGCATGCTTCATCATCGCAAGCCTGCCATCGCACCCGGCCGCTGATCGTCACCCATCGGCCGTCGTCGTCTTTTTCCATCTCTCGGCCGTTTTGAGCCACTGGCAGGCGCAGTACAACGTCGCCGTCGTAGACCTGCAGAGTGTGGCCGTCACCGCCCAGGGTGAGAGACCGGGTCGCGGGAGCCAACGGCGTGTAGGTCAAGATGCCCGGCACTTCGTCAAGTTCGATACTTGCCGCCACCAAACCCTCGGGTACCGGTGCGCCATACAGATGTTGACCCTCAGGTACTTGCAGGGTCGCCACGATCTGGCGGGTCAGACCCGCCGGGAGGCTGTCCCCGTCGAGAGTCACTTCAGCAGTGACGAATCCGACGGCCTCGGTCGCTTCTTCGATAGCAACATCCTCGCCTCGGGCCGCGGCGAGCAGCTGCTCAGGTCCGGGGCGAACCGCGAAGTTGTTCTCGAAGAACTTGGCGATGATCGTCCCGTCGCTATCGATTGCATAAGCGCCCGGGTAGGGAATGCCGTACCACGGGTGATCGTCCTCAGCGATAGTGGTGTTCAGAATGCCGAAGTCGCGGATGACTTCGCTATCAGGGTCCGAAAGCATGGTGAACGTCGCCTCATGGGCCGACCGGAAGTCAGCGAGTGCGTCGGGCTCGTCATAGCTGAGGACGTAGAGCTTCACTCCTGCGTCCTCGAAGGCTGGCATTCCTCTTTCCAACTCGACCAGTTGGGTGCGGCAAGGCGGTCACCACACTGCCGATCGAGTGAACACCAGCACTGCTGGTTGGCCGCCACGATCAGCGTGGAGGTCCACTGTGCGGCCCGACGAGTCGCTGGCTACTACGTCTGGGAGTCGTTCTCCGACCTCGGGGCCCGTGGGGAAATCGCCGAGCGGATTGGATCGAGGCCCGAAGCCCGACGGCAGCGGCGCAACGTATCCCTCGTGATCCTCGAACTGGTTGGGGGCGAGTTCGGCTCCCCGGCGGTCGACTTCAACGTCCATGTCGCAAAGTTAGTGCTGGTCGACCGTCTACCGTCCGAAGGGCCGGTGGTGGGGCAGCCGGCTTCGCCGTGGGGTATCGAGGGCTACCGTCGCGTGGTGGACTTCGCCTACAGCGACCACGCTGACGAGCACAGCGACGACATCGTTGCAGCACCCGGACCGGAGGAGGCGGCGCTCTGCGCGGTCAACGCTTTTCAGGACGCGTGGAACAGGCGTGATCTGACGGGTATGGATGCCGCTTTTCACTTTCCGCACGTGCGCATCGCGAACGGGCGTATTCGTTTCATGGACCGGGGCAGCCACGGGGATGACTTTTTCGAACGCTTCATCGCGCAGACGGGGTGGGACTACAGCCTGTGGGACTACCGGCACTCGGTGCAAAGTACGAATGACAAGGTGCACTTTGCCGTGCAGTTCAGCCGCTACCGCGCCGACGGCACACTCATTGGCAGGTACCCGTCAATGTGGATCGTCGCGCTGATCGATGGACGCTGGGGCGTGCAGGCAAGGTCAAGCTTTGCCCCATGACGAAGTGGGCTTGCGTACTAACACAACTGAAGCAGAAACATAAGCAGAGGTCCTAGGGCTACCGTCGGGTCGTGGATGAGATGTCCGACACCCAACGTGACGCATTCTTGGACGAGGTCCGGTTGGCGGTCCTGGTGATTGAGCGAGCCGACAAGGGCCCCCTGTGCGCTCCCGTCTGGTACCGCTATGACGACGGTGCCTTCCAGATCTCCATGGAGAACGACTCGGCAAAGGCGGTGCTTTTGCGTCGTGCTGGCCGGGCCAGTCTGTGTGTGCAAGATGAGTCGATCCCTTACCGGTATGTCACCGCCGAGGGCCCAGTCGAGGTCGAGGTGATAAGTGGAGAGGTGCGGCATGAACTTGTCCGCGAGATGGCGTCCAGGTACCTGGGAGACGAACTAGGCCGGCAGTACGCCGATGGCTACCCCCCTGAGCTGGAGGGAGGAGCCCTGGTCACCCTGCGTCCCCGTCGCTGGCGTACAGAGATGTACTGAGCCTGGGAACGACCGCCGGGGAAGCCCCGTTGCGAGAGCAGTGTTCCCGGCACGCGTCTAGACATACTGCATGGAACCAACGCGGAATCCGGCCATCGAGCAGCCCACGGAACGTCGCCGGCGCGGCTGGAGCAGATTCGCCCGAGTCATCATCCTCGTCGTCGTCCTGCTCCTTTTGGGAAGCATGGCCAACAGTCTCAAGCGGAGCGCGGAGGCCGACGAGGAGCGGGCGTGCTGGGCGCGAGTGGCTGGATACTCAACGATGCTGGTAAGCCATCTCCCGCTCGACGATGTGCAGGACGAAGCGGCGCATGAGGCAATCGGAGACTGCAATAAGCGGTTCCCTCACGGGGACGACAACTAACCCGTCTAATTACTGGTGCAACCCCCGAGCTCGGCCCGGTTGTGAAACATCTGATCCCGTGGGCTCCCCAGACAGGGGGCGCTGTCACCCAGTTCGGGTCTCTCTGGAGCGCTAAGGGCTACCGTCGACCGCTTGCGCGGGTTTGCATGGCGTCGAGGAACTCCCGGAACAAGGGATCTAGAGGAGTGACACCGTCGGCCTCGTGCCCGTTTTCATCGCACCATTTCCAGAAGGCGTCGCGCACTGGAGGAGCTATAGCGGTATGGCCGTCGTCCACAGACCAATGTTCGCCTAGCCCCGCTCCAGGGCGCAAGAAACGACCGGCAAGGAGAGCCAGAACCAATTCAGTCCCCCTTCGAACACCGAGAACTACCGTCGAGTCGCGTATCGGCTCGGGAAGGCCGCGATGACCAGCCTCCACATAGAGACAAGTCGCCATCCCATCGATGACCCTCGGTACGTCCGGCAGTGTCGGGAAGATTTCGACAAGGCGGGGGCCTTGGTGCTCAAGGACTTCTTTTCCGCAGGCGCCATCGCACAGATCGTCTCGGCGTCAGCTCCTCTTGAACGAGATGCCTTCTATGCGAATTCAACCCACAACGTCTTCCTGACGGCATCTGATCCACGGCTGCCCCGGACACATCCCTTCAACCAGCAGGTAACAAGCAGCAAGGGGCTGATCGCAGACGACGAGATCCCGGACAATTCTCCCCTTCGGGACGTCTATAACGACGGTTCGTTTCGAGGCTTCCTGTGCGCGGTCCTTGGCATCGACCAGATCCATCCCTATGCCGACGACCTGTCGTCGATCAACGTCCACTTCGCGGCGGAGGGCCACGAACTCGGATGGCACTTCGACAACTCCTCGTTCGCGGTCACAATGCTTCTCCAGGCGCCAGAGTCCGGTGGGATCTTCGAGTACGTGGCTAACGTCCGCGACGCTGACGCGGCCGAGATGGCTTTCGAGCGGGTAACGGCGATCCTCGACGGAATCACCCCGGTCGATCGGCTGGACTTCTCGCCGGGTGATCTCGTTCTTTTCCGAGGGCGTAACGCGATGCATCGCGTAACCCCGACCGAGGGTGCGGTAACGCGGATGCTTGTCGTGTTCGCCTACAACGATCAGCCCGGGATCGGGCTTTCGGAGTCGGCTTTGACCACCTTCTACGGCCGAACCGCCTGACTGTGGGAATGGGTCATCTTTCTGCCCGTATGTGGCCGCGACATCCCATTGCCAGGATCGGCAAACCAGTACAGCC